>DAOMGC010000006.1:0-41951 GCA_035430125.1 Cyclobacteriaceae bacterium
AATTTGGGTAAGATCACTTTCTTCAAGGTAATCTCCGGCACCATCACTTCAACTACTGAATTGGTCAACAGTGAAACAAAATCCATAGAACGTCTTCATCAATTATTTATCATGGATGGGAAAACACGTCAGCCCGTGGAAAGGCTCGTTGCTGGCGATATCGGAGCCACCCTGAAGTTAAAGGATACGTACACCAACCAAACCCTTTGCAGCAAAGGCGCTGAAGTTTCCATCACACCCATCAAATTTCCTGCGGCTCGTATCCGCACCGCCGTGATCGCGAAAAGTAAAAACGATGACGAGAAGATAGGCGAAGTGTTGCAGCGCATTCATCAGGAAGACCCAACCCTGCACGTGGAATATGTGCGCGAACTCCGGCAACTGATCATCTCCGGTCAGGGCGAGTTGCACCTTACCGTTTGTCGCTGGTTCCTGGAAAAACTGTATAACCTGCATGTTGATTTCGTTCCACCGCGAATATCCTATCGGGAGACCATCCGGAAGCCGGCTAGTGCGAGTTACCGGCACAAAAAGCAATCCGGTGGTGCCGGGCAGTTCGGTGAAGTATTTCTTAAGATTGAACCCTACGTGGAAGGTATGCCAGAACCAACTGAGTTTACTGTACGTGGCAAGGAAATCGTAGACCTGGCCTGGGGCGGAAAACTCGTTTTCTACAATTGCATTGTCGGTGGTGTGATTGATGCACGGTTCATTCCATCGATCCTCAAAGGAATTATGGAAAGAATGGAGGAAGGGCCTATTACCGGATCCTATGTTCGGGATGTTCGTGTGTTGGTTCATGATGGAAAAATGCATCCGGTAGATTCCAATGATATTTCCTTTAAGATCGCCGGAATGATGGCATTCAAAGACGCTTTTCTGAAGGCCGAGCCTCGGCTGCTGGAACCCATTGCTGAAATAGAAATCACCGTGCCAGAAGATTGCGTTGGTGACATAATGGGTGACCTGCAAACCCGGCGTTCGATGATCATGGGGATTGACGCCAAGGGTCGGTATCAGGTGATCAAAGCCAGAACGCCGCTGGCAGAACTTGATCGGTACTCCACCACACTGCGTTCGTTGTCACAAGGCCGTGGCACTTTCACCCAGCAGATGGACAATTACGAGCCCGTGCCCATTGAACTGCAACAAAAGTTAGCAAGAAAGTTCAGTGCGGAAGAAGCGATGCCCGCTTGAGGTGGTTAGAGCCCCAGAATTATCCGAGATGCCTCCAGCAATGACATCACGGCATGATCGGCCCGGTTTTCCTTTTCGATTTCATGGCCGATTTGAATCGTGCGCATCCCGAGCTGACGTGCCGGGATTATGTCACGTCCGCGGTCACCAATCATCCATGAGTTTGAAGGATCAATATCAAATCGGGCTATTGCCTTTTCAAACAGCAGGGTACCTGGCTTTCGTCCCAGGGAATGCGTAACCGATGGATGATAAGGTGAATAATAATAATGATCAATGGCATTCTTGCATTGCTCCTGAAAATAACGGTGACACTTACCAACATCCTCACGGGTATACAAACCCTGGGCTATCCCTGATTGGTTAGTCACAACAATCAGTTTGAATCCGGCAGACTTCAGTCTGGCGAGGGCTTCCAGCACACCTGGGAGGATGTGAAATTTTTCCACTGTGAAGGTGTATTGCGGATTATCCTCATTGATTACCCCGTCGCGATCCAGAAAAACAGCCTTGTTGCTCATGCAGTTGTTGGTTCAGTTTTGCGCTCAGGCCGGTAGATCAGCATTTCTATAGTGATCCACACCCAAAGCGCGATGCAAGGTACAGCCTTCAACACAAATGGCTCGACCACCGTGAGCTGGAAATCTTTTGGAAAAACGTCGGTGGTGGAAAGGGACGTAAACAACAAAATGACCCACAGCCAGGACTGTTGGTAACTAGGTCTGCTTCGGGCAAAAAACCAAATTCCGGCACCTGCCACCGCAATCACAAAAGTTGGTGATTCGGCCATATGGTTAAATATCACCACCCATATCAACACACTTGCCAGGCCCATCATCCTGTACGCGTAGTGGCTCCAGCATCGCCAGCGCAGGAATGGAACGGTCAACATTATCAACCCCATCAGGACCACCATATTGGGATTGGCATTCAGCCCAAACCAACTTTGAATCAAGCCCAACACCGAAAGCCCGGTCTCGACACGATCCTCTGCCAGGGTATCGTACCAACCCTGGTATTGCATCAACAATTCATTCCATGGAAGTACGATTAAGGGAAGGAATGCGAAAATTGCTATGGACATTGCAGCTGCCACCGCACCCTTCCAACGGCATGGATAGAATAAAAACAATCCAAACCCGAACAGGCCAAATAACTTGATAAATATCGTACTGGTGATCAGGACGGCAGCAAGAATGGGCCGGTTGCGCTCCATAGCAATAAATGCCAGGACAAGCAAACCCGCTATCAGTGCATTACTCTGCGTGCTTTGTATGGAGATGATAGCTTCAACCAGAACAAAAAATAACATGATTATCCGTGCCCGGTCAGGAAGTCTCGGTACTTGTACCAGGGCAACTACCAGACATCCCACATTCAAAGTATTCCAGATCAGTAAGCCAACCGGATCGGGTAAATAGGCAAAGACACCAAACAGCAATGCAAAAGTCGGGCTGTATTTGAATAAGTCCCACTGCTCTGGCTCATACCACAAGTACAGGCGCTTATGTTGGATCAAATGAAAAAAAGACTGTTTAAAGATGATATAATTATTGTAGTGGGTGTACATAAACCCCTGCGTCCCGTATGATTGCAGGGGTAATACATATGATTGCAAAGTCACCAAAAAAACTGCGAGCCCATACACCACGATTACTGTGGTATAATTCTCCGTTAACCACGCTTGTCGGTTTAGTTTCACACAGCGAATTTAGCAGACTAATGCAAAGGCTGTACGGGCGCATACGAATTTGAAACCTTTGCCTTTATTTCTACTTTTACCGATTCATCTTGTAGCTGTGAGCAAAGCACTCGTCATCATCCCCACCTATAACGAAAAGGACAATATTGAACTGATCGTTCAGGCGGTGATGGAATTGCCATTAGGGTTTCACCTGCTCATTGTAGACGACAATTCGCCTGATGGCACATCCCGATTGGTGACTAACCTTCAACTGAAATACCCAGGGCGTCTGCACCTCATGCAACGGGCGGGCAAGTTGGGATTGGGAACAGCCTATATTGCAGGTTTCAGGTTTGGCATGGACCATGGCTATGAATACATGCTTGAAATGGATGCTGACTTTTCCCATGACCCCAAAGACCTGACCCGACTATATGAGGCTTGTGAAAAGCAGGGTGCAGAGTTGTCGATCGGCTCCCGGTATGTCACTGGGGTTAATGTGGTGAACTGGCCCATGAGCCGTGTGCTGCTCTCCTGGTTTGCGAGCAAGTATGTACAATTGATTACACGGATGCCCATTCACGATACCACCGCTGGCTTTGTTTGCTACAAGCGGGCAGTACTCGAAACGTTACTCAGCAAAGGGGGAATACACTTTACCGGTTATGGATTTCAGATTGAAATGAAATTCAAAACCTGGAAATTCGGTTACCGGCTGCAGGAAGTACCAATCATCTTTACTGAACGCGTTCGGGGACAATCAAAACTGTCGGCTGGAATATTCAAAGAAGCATTTTTCGGCGTGATTCAACTTACCCTTCAAAGTTGGTTCAAGCGCTACCAGCGCTGATCAATCGAAGCGGATTGCTTTAATCGGATTTACCCGCGACACAATCGCCGTAGGTAACAAGAGCACAAAACTGACGACTGCAATCAGCAAGAGGTTCAGCAGTACCACCACCGACCAATTCCAGTCAATCGGCACGTAACTCATGTAATAATCGTGGGCATTGAGTTTGATGATGCGAAACTTGTATTGCAGGTAGCACAAACCAAGTCCCAGCATGTTGCCAAATAATAATCCCTTGGCCATAAGTCGCAAGCCTTGAAAGACAAATACAGATCGCACCACCCGGTCACGGGCACCCATCGCTTTTAACAAACCAATCATTTGTGTCCGTTCCATCACCAGGATCAGTATTACGGAAATCATATTCATACACACGACTACAAGGATCACCCACAACAGAATTTTCACCTGGCGGCTGACCAACCCCAACCATTCAAACACCTGGCTGTACTTTTCGCTTACGGGTTGAATTAATAAGTCATAATCCATGCTTTCATTGATGGAACGAAACGTGCTCTCCATCTGACTTACATCGGTGAGAAAAATTTCCAGTCCGCCCGCCACACTATCCGGCCAGTCATTGAGCCGCTGTAGCAACGCCAGGTCTCCGACGATTACTTTATTATCAAAGTACTCCGACAAATTAGTTTCATAAATCCCTGAGATCAACAGCCGTCTGAACCTCGGCGGGTTCTGAAAGAAATGCACCATGATTTCATCGCCGGGTTTAGCCTTGATTTTGTCGGCAATGATTCGGCTGACCAATATCTCCCGTGAATAGCCAGAGTCCGGGAAATGAATAAACGATCCTTCCACCAGGTTATCACCGAATTCATTCACATCAAAGCTGCGCGCCACGCCCTTAAACACAATACCCAACACATCGTCATCTGATTTGATCAGACCGGCCTTGTGGCTGAACTCCTGTACATGCCTGACGTTGGGATACGTATCCGGGTGGTTGTATAAATCTATCCGGAAATCAAACGGTTGTTCTTCAAGAGAATTGCTCAGGCTGAGTTTGTTCACCACCAGGTGAGCGCTGATGCTGTAGAGTCTCTCCTTAACCGTGGTCTGAAATCCCTCCATGATGAGGAAAGCAACCAAAGTTGCCGCCAACCCAACTGAAAGGGTAACAATAGCAATGGTATGAATGGTAGACGCAAACCCGCCCTGCTGGCTGCGGCTGATCCGCTGTGCGAGGAAGTAGGAAAGGTTCAAAGGAAGTGTATTTTTGGAGGAGCTTCCAGCAAAGAAAACAAAATGAAAAGACTTTTTATCTGCCTGATCACCGTGTCCCTGTCCTTTTCGGCAGCTGCCCAGTCAAATGCCCTGCATACTGGCGCCGATCAAATGGATGTACTGCTGCCCAAACTAATGGGTAAGCGGGTAGCCTTGATGGTGAACCAGACATCCGTGGTGGGAAAACGGCACTTGGCCGATACGCTCAAAGCGCGGGGTGTAAATATTGTGAAGGTATTTGGACCTGAGCACGGATTTAGGGGAAAAGCTGACGCCGGCGAAACGGTTTCTGATGGTATAGATGCCAAATCCGGCCTGAAGGTGGTGTCCCTGTATGGCAAGAACTATAAAGCCACACCCGAACAGCTAAGCGACGTAGACCTCGTGGTCTTTGATATTCAGGATGTGGGTACACGGTTTTATACCTACATCAGTTCCCTGCATTACCTGATGGAAGCTTGCGGCGAAAATAAAGTATCGCTTCTCGTTCTGGATAGGCCCAATCCAAACGGTAGCTATATCGATGGGCCTATACTCCAACCTGCCTTCAAATCATTCGTAGGGATGCATCCTATTCCGGTGGTACACGGCATGACCATCGGTGAATATGCACAGATGATCAATGGTGAACGGTGGCTGAAGGACGGCGTAACGTGCACCCTGGAAGTGCTTAAACTGCGAAACTGGAAGCACAGCGATTCCTATTCACTTCCCATTCACCCATCGCCTAACCTGCCCAACAACCATGGAGTGTTATTATATCCATCCACTTGTTTTTTCGAAGGCACTGTATTGAGCCTGGGCCGAGGAACGCGCAACCCCTTTGAGATGATCGGACATCCGGACCTTCGTCAATATAAATTCTCATTCACGCCGGTGAGCATCGACACGATGGCCAAGACACCTCCCCTCCAGGACAAATTGTGTTTCGGTGTTGACCTTCGCAAGGCAAAGATTGAAAAGAGGATTATGCTGCAGTACCTCCTCGACATGTACAAAGCGTTCCCTGACAAGGAGAAATTCTTTATCCCCTATTTTGAAAAGCTGGCTGGCACTGCTGAGTTACGCGAACAGATCAAGAAGGGCATGAGTGCATCTGCCATTCGTGAAACTTGGAAGGCTGGTCTGGACGCCTTCAAGGTTACCCGCCAGAAGTACCTCCTCTACCCATGACCCGCCAGGAAAAAGTTAACGACATTCTGCATATTCTGGACCATTACTATCCGGATCCGCAGGTACCCCTGCAGCACCACAGTACTTATCAGTTGTTGATTGCTGTATTACTTTCGGCACAATGTACCGACGAACGCGTGAACAAGATCACGCCCCTCCTCTTCGCCCGTGCTGATAACCCATATGACATGGTGAAACTCTCCGAGGCGGAAATCAAGGAGATAATCAGACCCTGTGGCTTGTCACCGATGAAGTCGAAAGGAATAGCTGGGTTGTCAAGGATTCTGGTGGATCGTTATGACGGACAAGTACCAGCTGATTTCGAAGCCCTCGAAGCACTTCCAGCTGTTGGACATAAGACCGCATCGGTGGTGATGACCCAGGGCTTTGGCATTCCGGCCTTTCCGGTCGATACCCACATTCATCGGCTTGCATACCGCTGGGGTTTGAGCAGCGGAAAGAATGTGGAGCAAACCGAGAAAGACCTTAAGCGGCTCATTCCGGAGTCAAAATGGAATAAGGCCCACTTACAAATCATTTACTTCGGACGCGAGCATTGCCCTGCGCGTGGGCATGATTGGAAGAAGTGCCCGATTTGTTCGAAGTATATGCCAGCGGTCCGCAGGAAGAAATAACAACAAAAATTTCAGCATAGAAATTTCCGTTTTTAGCCGACTTTTGATGGTTAGTTGTTAGCCAGTAACCTTACAATGAGAAGCCTCCGCATCATATTTATGGGTACCCCAGAATTTGCCGTGCCCAGCCTGGAAAAACTGGTAGCCAATGGGTATGAGGTGGTCGGTGTAATTACAGCACCGGATAAGCCGCAAGGCCGTGGTCAGAAACTGACCCCTTCACCGGTAAAAGCGGCAGCTTTGAAACATGGACTGAACGTACTACAGCCTACCAACCTGAAAGCACCCGACTTCATAGAAACTTTGCGCAGTCTAAAAGCCAACCTCCAGGTTGTCGTGGCCTTTCGGATGCTACCCGAGGTAGTCTGGTCCATGCCCTCGTTGGGCACCTTCAACCTTCATGCATCCCTGCTTCCGCAGTATCGCGGTGCCGCACCCATCAATTGGGCCATCATCAGGGGTGAAAGGGAAACCGGAGCGACCACGTTCTTTCTGCAACACGAGATAGATACCGGCAAGATCATTTTTCAGGAGAAAGAACCCATCCTTGATAACGATAATGCGGGGTCACTTTACGATCGCCTCATGGTGAAGGGCGCCGATCTGGTGCTCCGCACAGTTCAGGCTATTGAATCCGGTAACTATCCGCAGATACCTCAGGTAATTCAGGGGGAGCCCAGGCTCGCCCCAAAAATTTTCAAGGAGACGTGTGAAATCAATTGGAATCAATCCAACATTGCTGTGCGGAACTTTGTTCGCGGATTGAGCCCTTACCCGGCGGCATGGTGCACGGTCGGAGGAAAAGTATTCAAAATACTTAAAGTCAGTGAGTACGCAGGCCAATCAGCCTCGCCGGGCCATTTGGAAACAGATCACAAGACTTATCTTCGTATTTGTACGGCCAACGGGTGGATATCTATTGAAGAGTTGCAACCCGAAGGAAAACGACGCATGACCATCACCGAATTCTTTAATGGCAACAAATTAGAAACCAATCCGTCGTGACCATCTCCCTCATCGCAGCCCTTACCCGCAACCGGGTCATCGGAAAAGACAATGACCTTCCCTGGCATCTTCCGGATGACATGAAGTACTTTATGCAAACCACGAGCCGGCATACCGTGATTATGGGGCGACGCAACTACGATTCCATTCCCGAAAAATTTCGCCCGCTGCCCAACCGCACCAACCTGGTGGTGACACGGCAGCAAGGCTTTCAAGCACCAGGCTGCACGGTCGTACATTCGATGGAAGAGGCACTCAGTGCTGCCCGTCAGTCAGGCGATGAAGAAGTGTTTGTCATAGGCGGTGCAGAAATTTACCGACTGGGCCTGCCCTTGGCGAAACGCATGTACCTGACAGAGATTGATGTAATCCTGGCTGGTGATACCCATTTCCCCCCCTGGCAAGTGGCCGAATGGCGGGAGATCTCCCGTGTTCATCATCCTGCCGATGCGCGTCATGCCCACTCGTTTGATTTCGTGGTTTACGAACGTCGCTGAATTGACTTTTCATTAACTTGCTCGTCGGGCCGGATTAACTCCCCGCGACATGGAACAGCACAAACGCATCCTGGGTATACTTTATATAGTCACGGCCACCCTTAATTGTGTGGTCTTAATTCTGGTCACTACCTTCATCTCCTTCCTCCTTTCCTTTATAGTACAGGAAGCGGAGGTCAAAGAAATGGCACTTCTGGAATGGCTTATCCCTTTCATACAAGTAATAGCTATTTGCGCGATTGTATTCTTTTCCATCCCCTCAATGATTGCAGGCGCAGGCTTACTGATGCGCAAATCGTGGGCACTTACCCTGGCCCTTGTGATGGGATGCTTCAAGTTATTCTCCTTTCCCTTCGGTACAGCCCTGGGCATTTATACAATCTGGGTCTACGCTGAAAATCACCGGCAACAACAGGCGACAACGCAGTCATGAAGAACGTAACGGGTAAAGTAATTTGGATTACGGGTGCTTCTTCCGGAATCGGCGAAGCACTGGCGTATGAATTGGCCCGGCATAAGGTGAAGCTTATTCTCTCTGCCCGTCGTAAAGAGGAACTGGAAAGGGTGATGGGAAACTGTCATCCATCATCGCAATCAAACATCCGAATATTACCACTGGATCTGTCACAAGGCAGTACCCTCAAACTTATCACTGAAGCGGCCATTCAGCTATTTGGCCATATTGATATCCTCATCAATAATGGAGGCATCAGCCAACGCAGCCTTGCCAAAGACACGGTGCTCGATGCCGACCGGCGTTTAATGGAGGTGGATTATTTTGGCACTATAGCCCTGACCAAGTTTCTCCTACCCCATTTCCTGAAAAGAAAAACTGGTCACTTTGTCACCGTCACCAGTGTAATGGGGAAGATCGGCACACCTTACCGTTCGGGATACGCTGCAGCAAAACATGCCCTGCATGGATTCTTTGATTCGCTGCGTGCAGAACTCTGGAAAGACTCCAGGCAGATTTTTGTAACCCTTATCTGTCCAGGGTGGGTTCATACCAACATCACATACAATGCACTCATTGGCGATGGTTCGAAACTCAACCAGATGGACTCCACGACCGAAGATGGACTACAACCCCGGACAGTTGCCAAACGAATCACCAAAGCAATCGCCCAACGCAAAAACGAAGTTTATATCGGTGGATTGAAAGAAGTTTTCGCCGTTTATCTCAAACGATTCCTCCCGGGTGTCTTTGCACGGGTAGTTCGCAAAGCCAGGGTGAGATAGGATGCACGCCTGGTACGAATATTTGATCATTATTATCGTCGGTTTCGGGGCCGCTTTTCTAAATACAGTGGGCGGTGGCGGATCATTGTTCTCGGTGCCCATCCTGACCTTTCTGGGATATCCGATCACCATGGCCAACGCAACGAGTCGAGTGGCGTTACTCTTCCAGAATTTCTTTGCGGTCCGCGGCTTCAAAAGCAAAGGTGTGGAGTTGCCATGGCCCTACAGCATGTACCTGGGTCTTGCCTCCCTCGGCGGCGGACTGATTGGTTCCCTCGTGGCATCGCGCGTACCTGATACAGTCTTCACCAAAATCTTTGTGATTGTCATGGTGTTGGCCGTAGTCCTTATTGTCTACGACCCTTTTAAGTCAGCCGGGAAAGAACGCCTTGACTTTAAAAGCCAGGTGATCGGCACCATCCTATTTTTCTTCATTGGAATTTACGGAGGGTTTATTCAAGCCGGTATCGGGTTTCTGGTAATTGCCGTGTTGAGTCTGGTGAATAATCTAAGCCTGGTAAAAAGTAATTACGTAAAAGTCTTTGCAGCCATTGTCTATACGGGTGTGTCAGTGATCGTATTTGCTTTCGAAGGAAAAATCATCTGGTCTACCGGGCTCGTGCTGGCCATCGGGCATTCCCTGGGGGGCTGGTACGCCAGTCGGTGGTCTGTATCCGCGGGGGAAGTCTGGATCAAGCGTGTGATGATTATTTCTATCCTCGCCATGGCCATCAAGCTTTGGTTCTTTTGAATGGACCGGAACAAAAAGTGGTCATGGCCGGTTTAATACCTGTTTCAACCCAATTTTAATGTATGATTACCTGGAAAGACGTATTACAGTTTGCTGACAAGGGAAGTCCTGCACCAGCCCGCCGAATCACCAAATCCGACGAAGAGTGGCGTCAGCAATTGACGCCGGAGCAGTTTTCCATCGCCCGCAAAAAAGGAACAGAGCGCCCGTTTACCGGTGCTTACTGCGAGGCACATGATCCAGGCCTTTACGCTTGCCGCTGCTGTGGCACCCACCTGTTTGACTCCGGATTAAAATTCGAATCCGGCACCGGCTGGCCGAGCTTTACGCAACCGGTGGCAGATAACGCTATTGCTTACCACAAAGACACCAGTTACGGCATGACACGTGTAGAAGTCACATGCAACGCCTGCGACGCTCACCTGGGCCACGTTTTTCCCGATGGCCCGAAACCCTCAGGTCTCCGGTATTGCATTAATTCCGCATCCATTATTTTAGCGCAAAATTCCTAAGCGTCCCTTCATTATGAAATGGTTTTTGCTTCTTGTCCCTTTCCTTTTTCTGGCTTCCTGTGTCAAAGGACCACGCTATGCGCGTCCTGCCGACGACAGCACCTGGTACGCTGAGCCCCACAGGCCGCAGTTTCACTTCAGTCCCGAAAAAAACTGGACCAATGATCCCAATGGTTTGGTGTATTACGAAGGTGAGTATCACCTCTTCTATCAATACAACCCTTACGGGGATAAGTGGGGACACATGAGCTGGGGACATGCCGTTAGCAAAGACCTGCTCGCCTGGGAACACCTTCCCCTGGCCATCGCCGAGTATGAAAACCCGGCTCACGACAGCACGATGATTTTTTCAGGCACCGTGGTGGTAGACAAAAACAATACAAGCGGACTTTGTGATGGCAAAGATTGCCTGGTCGCCATTTATACGTCCAACGTACATAAAGACAACAAAGGGCTCCTGCAACACCAGAGCCTCGCGTACAGCAATGACAAAGGAAGAACCTGGACGCGGTATGAAAAGAATCCCATACTCGATATTCAGCGCAAAGACTTTCGCGACCCCAAAGTATTCTGGTATGAACCCGCCAGGCAATGGATTATGGCGTTGGTGATACCGGATTTGTACAAGGTGAGATTCTATTCTTCTTCCAACCTGATCAACTGGAACCAAACCGGTGAGTTCGGACCCCTCGGGGACACGACAAGGATTTGGGAGTGCCCTGACCTTTATCCAGTTCAAATTGAAAATCAACCAGGTAAACAAAAGTGGGTGCTAAGTTTATCTGGCGGTCATCCAGCAGGTCCCGCCTTTGTCGGTATGCAGTATTTCGTTGGGGAATTCAATGGTAAAACGTTTGTTGCCGATGATCCCAAACAACCCGTCCGCTATGTTGACTATGGCAAAGATTTCTATGCCGGCATCGTGGTGAATAACAACCCAGGCCAAGATCCGGTGATGATTGGGTGGGTCAACAACTGGACATACGCCAACGATATACCTACCCATCCATGGCGCGGTGCCATGTCACTTCCCCGCGTGTTATCGCTTAGGCAAACTTCCGACGGACTTCGTCTGGCACAACGACCCATCGCAGCGACTTACGCATTGCACCAAAAGGAGATCATCGACTTCACTTCGCCCCATCCGAAGACCTCGCACCTGCAGATTGTATTGTATCAAAGGGCCTCTTCAGACGCTACGATTCATATTGTTAAGTCCGACAGCAGCGAAACCCTGATTACTTATGATCCTATCCGTCAGGTAGTAGGGCTGGATCGCACCCACTCCGGACAGGTAGGCTTTAGTAAGGATTTTGCGAGCATTGAAAAAACCGAAGTTGCTCCAATCAACGGCGCTGTGACCTTTGATATTTTTATCGACCAAAGTATCATCGAAGTATTCGTGAACGACGGTTTGACCGTTCTTACCGAGCAGGTATTTTCACCGGCAGAAAATGTCACGGTATATACCACCAGTGAGACGGGTGCAGAATTTAACCGGTTGGGCTGGCGGATGAAGCGAACCTGGATGCACTAATTCCCTGCCTGCGTTGCCAATGCACGGATGCGCCGAACGCGTTCAGGATCTACGGTACGAACAGCATATTCACTAACACCCTGTTCGCCCATAGCGGCAATGGCTGGATTCTGATAGGTCATCGCGCTGGGTCGCGAAGCGGTAGCTGAGAAATGAATTTCCTGAACCCCGGTGGTCTTCACGATGTCCGCTACAGTTTGTTCGTTCACGCCAGAGCCTGCCATAATATGAATCCTTCCCCTGGCCACTTTGACCAATTCGGCCAGCAGCCCAACACCCTGATCGGCTTTCGCTTTGCCTCCCGAAGTCAGAATGCGCGCGAATCCAACTTCGATACAATCTTCCAGTGTCTGCAGGGGATCGCGCGACATATCAAAGGCGCGGTGGCAAGTCACTGGCAGCGGCTTGGCCAGGTCAATCAATTCCTTACAACGTTTCTTGTCCAGCGAGCCATCTGGAAGCAGGATGCCTAGCACGAATCCATCGACACTGATCTTTTGGAACTGGAGCATATCACGACGCATGGTGTGAAATTCATAACTCGAATAACAGAAATCACCACCGCGGGGTCGGAGCATTACAAACACATCCAGATTCATGTTCTTGCGGACTACCTCTACCACACCACCAGATGGTGTGGTGCCACCATCGGCGGGGTTGTCGCACAGTTCGATGCGGTCTGCCCCGCCTTCCTGGGCCTTGAAGGCAGACTCGATGTTATATACTACAACTTCGCAGATCATTTGCCCGGGTAATAACTCCTGGAAGAAAAAATCTCGTTGGGTATGTCTTCTGAATACACCGCATACGTAAATCCGGGTTGTAGTGCATAAGCACCGTATTCACCTTGCTTGTTGACGGCCAGAAATCCCACCTGCATTTCTTTTGACTTGGCAGGTTGGTTCTTTACAATGCGAAGCACGGCTTTTTCGCAGGCTTGTTGTGGTGTATTGCCTTGACGCATCAGTTCCACAACCAGGTGTGACCCACAGATGCGGATCACTTCTTCACCAACGCCGGTGGAAGTGGCGGCACCAATTTCGTTGTCTACGAACAATCCAGCACCGATGATGGGTGAATCACCCACGCGTCCTTTCAGCTTGTACGCCATGCCACTGGTGGTACAGGCTCCTGACAGGTTCTGCTGACCATCCAACGCAATCATGCCGATGGTGTCATGGTTCTCAATGTTGGCGATCGGTTTGTATTCCGCTTGCTTCAACCACTCCTTCCATGCTTTCTCAGATTCAGCGGTTAGTAATTTTTCACGTCTAAATCCCTGGGACAGGGCAAACTGCAGGGCACCTTCGCCCACCAACAATACGTGGGGCGTTTTTTCCATCACTTTCCTGGCCACCGAAATTGGATGAAGAATATGTTCAAGACAGGCAACAGCGCCGCAATTTGAATGTTCGTCCATGATGCAGGCATCGAGGGTCACACGGCCATCGCGGTCGGGCAAACCGCCAAGGCCCACCGATGTTTCTTTGGGATCTCCTTCAGGCACCTGCACGCCCAACTCTACGGCATCCAGGGCGCGTCCATTGGCCGACAAAACTTTCCAAGCTTCGACATTGGCTGCCTTGCCAAAGTTCCAGGTTGAAATCACAACCGGCTTTCGCGCAGGTGTTGCCGCCTCTGCCCGCTTCAGGCCCAGTGTACTTAGCACGGCAGAGAACATGGCACTGGTTTTCAGAAATTTCCTTCGGCTGGTTGACATAAGGTGTAGCTTAGGGTGAGTTGATCCTTACTTGGTGATGATGCGGCGGGCCAAACGAAAACGCTTGATATAATAATCCTCAAAGAGATTGCTTTCAACCACCCCAACCGAGGTAGAGGCATGTATGAACTTGATATGATCACTGCTTTTTACGGCTGTGACAATACCGACGTGGGTGATCTCGCGCTTCTTTTTTCCCGTGGCAAAAAATAATAAATCGCCGGCGTGCAGTTCTTTGATTTTTACCTTCTCTCCCACCTCCGCCTGGGCGGCCGCCTGACGAGGCAAGGTAATATTAACTGCGCGGTAGGCATTGGTTGTAAGTCCGGAGCAATCCAGTCCGGTGCGGGTGTTGCCGCCCCATTTATACGGTGTACCTGTAAAGGTCCGGGCCGTCTCGATAATGGTATCGATTTTCTTATCGCGTATCCGGGCCTTCCGAGCACCGGCGCATGATGCCAAAAGAACAAAAAGGGTCAGGTAAATGCACGCTTTGTAAAATCGGATTTGCGTAACTTTGCCCGGTATTTTCATTCGTGCTGGAACATAGACAAATTTACAGGATTCATGGGAAACGCTAAAGTGCTGGAAGTTACGGAACGCCCGTTGGCCAAAATGATACTGGATGATTTCCGCAGCGTCGTTGGGTCGGATCATGTAATAGTAGACGCTGCACGGCTCGAAGATTACGGACACGACAAGACCGAAGACTACTTCTTTATGCCAGATGCTGTGGTGAGGCCTGGCACCACAGCAGAAGTGAGCAAAATTCTGCAAATCTGTAACCAGCACCGTATTCCGGTAACACCGCGCGGTGCCGGGACCGGCCTCAGTGGCGGGGCACTCCCCGTGAAAAACGGGGTGGTCTTGTCGATGGAGCGTTTCAATAAAATCATCCAAATCGACGAGCTTAACCTGCAAGCCACCGTCGAGCCAGGCGTGATCACCGAGGTATTCCAGAACGCAGTAAAAGAAAAAGGACTTTTTTATCCGCCCGATCCGGCCAGCCAGGGCTCTTGTTTTCTGGGCGGTAACCTGGCCAACAATTCCGGTGGTCCCAAGGCTGTAAAGTATGGCGTCACCCGTGACTATGTGATAAACATGGAAGTTGTGTTGCCCTCCGGTGAGATTATTTGGACAGCCGCCAATGTATTGAAGAACTCTACCGGATACAATCTTACGCAACTCATGTGCGGCAGCGAGGGTACGCTCGGTGTCATAACCAAGATCGTATTCAAATTGCGCGGGCTGCCACAGAAGACCGTGTTGATGATGATCCCATTCGTGACCAATGAGGAAGCGTGCTCAGCGATCGCGGCCATTTTCGTGGCAGGTATTACCCCGTCGGGAATGGAGTTCTTTGAGCGTGAAGCCGCCGCAAAGACCTTTGACTATTGTGAAAAAGTATTGAACAGCCCCGTCACTACCAAACTCACTCCAGGCATGGAAGCATACCTGTTGTGTGAGTTGGATGGCAATGATGAAGAGGTATTGATGCGAGACGCAGAACGTGTGATGCATGTTGTTGAGAAGTTCCAAAGCGGTGAAGTGCTGTTTGCCGAAAGCAACGCACAGAAGGAAGAGCTATGGAAAATTCGCAAGAACATTTCCCCCGCCGTAAACTGGTATACCCTTACCAAATCCGATGATGTAGTAGTGCCACGGGCCAACCTGCCTAAGCTGATTGCCGGCATTAAGACTATTGGAAAAGCCTATGGGTTCAACACCGTTTGCTTTGGTCACCTGGGTGATGGCAACCTGCATGTAAACATCCTTAAGGAGAACATCTCCGAACATGATTGGGAAACGAAGATACCCGAAGGTATCGGTGAAATATTCAAACTTACCGTAAGCCTGGGCGGAACCCTTTCGGGTGAACATGGTATTGGCATTGCCAAGCGTCCGTACATGCCCATCGCCATGAGCGATGTTAACCTGAACCTCATGCGGGGCATCAAGCAGGTGTTTGATCCCCAGGGCATCCTGAATCCAGGGAAAATATTCTAGGCGTGTAGCCACTCGAAAAGGATTGTCGGCCACTCACCACTTGGTGGCTCACGGCCTCATTCCATTTGTTATATTTACTGCCCAATCCGAAAATCATGAAAAAATTGCTCTTCCTGTTGATCCTCGGCGTAGCCGCATGTTCAGCACCAAAAAGTGAAAACGCATCTTCCACCCCCAACCAACTGACCGAAGAACAAAAGGCAGCAGGTTGGAAATTGCTCTTTGACGGGCAAACCATGAATGGTTGGCGTTCCTTTAAGAACAAGGAAAACAATACGTGGGAAGTTCTAGATGGCACGCTCCACTGCAAGTCGAGCAATGACACTACCGCCACCCAGCGTGCAGATATCATGACCACCGAAATGTATGGCAACTTCGAATTGTCGTTCGACTTCAAAATTGCTCCTGAAGGAAACAGCGGACTGATCTATCGCGTAACAGAAGAATTTGAGGTTCCTTATGCCAGCGGTCCGGAATATCAGATTATTGATGACATCGGCTACCCCGGTGAGTTGAAAGACGTAAACAAGACCGCAGCCAACTACGATGTACATGTGGCTGAGAACAAAAAACTTAATCCGGCCGGAGAATGGAATACCGGAAAACTCGTCGTCAACGGCAATCATGTAGAGCATTGGCTCAATGGCACCAAGGTGGTAGAATATGAATTTGCCTCCGACGACTGGAAAGCCAAGGTGGCGGCCAGCAAATGGAAAGAATATCCTGGCTACGGACAAGCTGCGTCAGGCTACATCGACTTGCAAGACCACGGCAGCGAAGTGTGGTTCCGTAACATCATGGTTAAACCCCTCTAAACCGTAAGGTTAATTCGCGACCATGTGTGGCATCACCGGTGTATTCGCGTTTAACCTCGTTGGCAAATTTTCTAAAATTAATGTAGCAGCCGCTACCAAGGCACTCTCATCCCGCGGTCCTGACTTTCAGGATATACACGTTGAGGAATGGGTGTGCCTTGGTCACCGGCGCTTGTCCATCATCGATACACGGGCGGTGGCGCATCAGCCCATGTGGGACAGCTCCCGCCGATGGTGCATCGTTTTCAATGGCGAGATTTTCAATTTTCGTGAGCTTCGTCAGCAACTTCGGGCTGAGGGCTTAACCATCTACACCGAATCCGATACTGAGGTGTTGCTCCAAAGCTATATCCGCTATGGTGCCGATTGCCTCAATCAACTGAATGGTTTTTTCTCATTCTGTATTTACGACACCCAGGAACAGAGTCTCTTTTTGGCCCGAGACCGCTTTGGAATCAAACCCCTGCTCTACCTCTTCGATCAGGACAAGTTCCTGTTTTCGTCTGAGATGAAGTCAATCCTGGCTTACGGGATCGTGAAAGACATTGACTACGATTCCCTGCTGGCCTATTTGCAGCTGAACTATATCCCGGCACCACACACCATTTTTCCCGGTGTTAAGAAATTGATGCCAGGGCATTGGTTGAAAATCAAAAACCAGTCGATAGAGACCGGCAGGTATTACAGCATTCCACAACCAGGTATTGAGGATTCTCCTGCTTCGCTTTCCTATCCTGAAGCACAGGCCAGATTCAAATCACTGCTCGAAGCATCCGTGCAACGCAGGCTCGTGGCCGATGTGCCGCTGGGTTGCTTTCTGAGTGGTGGAACAGACTCTTCCGTCATTGCGGCCATCGCCAGTCGGCATCAATCCGGACTGCACACTTTTTCAATTGGATATCAGGATGAGCCGTACTTCGACGAGACCAGCTATGCCAGGCTTGTTGCCAAAAAAATCAACACGGAACATACTGTATTCAGCCTCACTAACCGCGACCTGTACGAACACGTTCATGATGTGTTGGATTATACCGATGAGCCATTCGCTGACTCCTCGGCTATCGCCGTGTATATCCTGAGCAAACAAACCCGTAAACATGCTACGGTGGCACTCTCCGGCGACGGTGCTGATGAACTCCTGGGGGGATACAATAAGCATGCGGCGTTTTACCGAAGCTTTCATCCGGGATGGAAAGAGCATCTCGCAACTACGTTGTCACCAGCCTGGCGCATCCTTCCCCAATCGCGGCATGCACCTTTGGCCAACACCATTCGGCAATTGAACCGGTATGCCGCTGGTGCCCGCCTTCCCCTCGCCCAACGGTATTGGCAATGGGCTTCTTTTGCCACCGAAGCACAGGCCCTACGCATACTCAACCCGGATCGACAAAGCCAAGCACATGAATTCGCTGGCAGACAACAGGCGTGTCTTTCTTCCCTGACAAAAGGTGGTGGAATGAATGATGTATTGCTGACCGATATGCATCTGGTGCTGCCCAACGATATGCTGACCAAGGTGGATCTGATGAGCATGGCCAACAGCCTGGAGGTGCGCGTTCCTTTCCTCGATTATGAAGTAGTTAATTTTCTTTTCAGCCTTCCCGCTTCCTACAAAATTGACGGAGGCATGCGCAAGAAAATCCTGCAGGACGCCTTCCGCGACGAACTGCCCGCCGAACTGTACAATCGTCCAAAAAGAGGTTTTGAAGTACCCTTGCTTCAATGGCTTCGCACCGAAATGAAGTCGGAGATCAACAACGACCTGCTGTCCGAGAAGCTGATCAGAGAACAGGGGATATTTAACTACACCGAAATTCGCAAGTTGAAGAAAAACCTCTTTTCGCTGAGCCCCGGGGATATTCATGCCCGGATCTGGGCCCTGGTGGTATTTCAACATTGGTGGAAAAAATGGATAAGTTGATTCGTGTGAAACATCTCATTGCTGGGATGGTATGTTGCCTGTTAGCCTTGTCAGGTCAGGGGCAGTCAAACTCCATTGCCTTCATCAGCGATACGCAAGCACCAATGGCTGTTGAGAAGTTATGGCTCAAGTCCCACCACAACGAGAAAGCAACCGCGTTGCTGTTCAAAGAGATTGTTGCCACCAAACCCAGTCAATTGTTTATACTCGGTGATGTGGTATCGCTTGGATATAAAAAGAAAAAATGGGCCGCCATGGATACCTACCTGAAACAATGCCGTGACGCAGGCATACCGGTATCAGCACTCCTGGGCAACCATGATGTAATGACGAAAGCTACACGGGGTGAGCGCATTTTTCAACAACACTTTCCCAATCATGTGAGAACCGGTTATTACCTCATTGTAGATTCCCTCGCCGTCGTATTACTCAACTCCAACTTCAGCAAAATGGGAGCTGATGCTATTGCACAGGAAGAATCCTGGCTACGGGCTACCCTCGTGCATTTGGACACACAACCCTCGGTTAAAGCCGTGGTGGTAACCTGTCATCACGCGCCTTACACCAACAGCACCATCGTAAAGCCAAATACCCAGGTTCAGGAAAAATTTGTTTCCACCTTTAATCAATCAAGAAAAGGTGTCCTTTTCATCACGGGGCATGCACATGCCTTTGAGCACTTCAGGTTGAACGGAAAGAATTTTCTCACCATCGGCGGCGGCGGTGGATTGCATCAACCGCTTCGCACCGGGCTAGGCCAACGGGAAGACTTCGCTGCTACCTACAAGCCGCTATTTCACTATCTCACGATTGATCGGCAAGGTACCTTGCTACGGGTAACATCCCGATACCTGTCAGAAAACTTCGATGCCGTCAAACCCGGATATTCAATTTCGATTGCAGTGCCATGATCAAAATGTCAATCGTGTTACTACTGTTAGCGCTTTCTTTTATCGCAAAGGCACAAGACGGCTGCACAATCAGGATTAACAAGGACAGTGTCCGGATACGTCAATGCAAATTGACTGATTCGAGATTCAAGTCCATAGAAGCCACCTTTCAGGTGAATAGCAAATTATCTCAACTGGCCGCCATGATTCTTGATGTAGAGGGTCACGTAACCTGGGAATACAAAACAATCAATGCACGGACCCTCAAAAAGGTCAGCGAACGTGAAGTCATCTTCTACTCCGAAGTAGCGGCGCCCATGCTCACCAGCAACCGGGACTTTATCATCCAACTCAGGATTAATCAGGACGCAGTCACCAAGGTGATGACCATTGACGCTGTCAGCCTGCCCAACTACCTCCCCGCCAAAGAAAATATTGTTCGAATCCCCTATTCAAAGGCACATTGGATTATTAAGCCCGTTGGCAAGTCAATGCTGGACGTAGTCTATACCCTCGAAGTAGATATCGGGGGCGCTGTGCCACCCTGGCTGGCCAATCTGGTTTCCGCGCAGGGACCGTATGAGACCTTCAAGGCCATGCGGGCCCAGATAGGAAATTACCGAAACAAAGGAGTAAGTTTCATTAAGGACTAGGCCTTAGTAAATGGGCTTGCCAAAACACGATGGCTGTTTAATAAGCAAGGGCACTGGTGAAGAACACCAGCACTGACTAACCTTTTTTAGTTTCCTTGGCCCACATGTCGCGGAGGGTAACCGTACGGTTGAAGACCAGTTTACCTGATGCGGAGTCCGGATCAAGACAGAAGTAACCGATACGCATAAACTGGAAACGGTCGTCCGGCTTCGCCTCTTTCATGGCTGGCTCGGCATACACTTTGGAAAGCACCTTCAGTGAACCTGGATTGAGCAGGGTACGAAAATCTTCTTCCGCCTGGTTCAGATCCTCCACCTGAAACAACCGGTCATACAAACGCACTTCAGCTTCAACCGCGTGCGGTGCGCTCACCCAATGGATAACGCCTTTCACGTTTACACCGGACGTATCCGAGCCACTCTTACTTTCAGGGAGGTAGGTGCAGCGGAGTTCGGTAATAGTACCTTTATCGTCTTTCACCACCTCAGAACAAGTGATGATGTAAGCGCTCTTCAGCCGAACGGGTTGGCCGGGGGCCAGCCGGAAGTACTTCTTGGCAGGTACCTCCATGAAGTCATCACGCTCGATGTACAGCTCTCGGCTGAAGGGCATCTCACGCATACCGGCATTCGGATCTTCGGTATTGTTTTCGGTAGGCAGCATTTCGGTTTTGCCTTCCGGATAGTTCGTAATGACCACTTTCACTGGATCGGTCACCACCATGCGACGCAAGGCGATTTTATTCAGGTGTTCGCGAACACAAAATTCCAACAATCCGATGTCAATGAGATTCTCGCGTTTGGCCACACCAATCTTGTCGCAGAACTCCCGGATGGATTCCGGCGTATAGCCACGACGACGCACACCACTGAGTGTGGGCATACGTGGGTCATCCCATCCGCTTACGTGTTTTTCATTCACCAATTGCAGTAGCTTGCGCTTGCTCATCATGGTGTACGTCATGTTGAGGCGTGCAAATTCATATTGGTGCGACGGGTATATCTCCAGGTTTGCGATAAACCAATCGTACAACTCGCGGTGAGGAATGAATTCCAGCGTACAGATACTGTGGGTGATATTCTCGATCGAGTCGCTTTGGCCATGGGCAAAATCGTACATAGGATAAATACACCAGGTGTCACCCGTACGGTGGTGGTGGGCCTTTTTGATCCGGTAAATGATCGGATCGCGCATGTGCATGTTCGGGCTGGCCAGGTCTACTTTAGCCCGTAATACTTTTTCACCGTCCTTGAACTGTCCTGCCTTCATGGCCTCAAACAACCGAAGATTCTCCTCGACAGACCGATCGCGATACGCACTGGGCGTACCCGCTTTGGTGGGTGTTCCTTTTTGGGAAGCGATTTCCTCACTGGTGCTGTCGTCGACATAGGCCAGGCCCTTCCGGATCAGCTTCACCGCAAATTCATATAGTTTGGGGAAGTAGTCAGAGGCATAAAACTCATTGGCCCACTGGAAGCCCAGCCACTGTACATCGGCCTTGATGCTTTCCACATATTCGGTCTCCTCGGTGCTGGGGTTGGTGTCATCAAACCGGAGGTTGGTCTTGCCGCCGTACTTAAGGGCCAGCCCGAAATTCAGACATATGCTCTTGGCGTGGCCCAGGTGCAAATAACCGTTGGGCTCCGGGGGGAAACGGGTACTGATGGTCTGGTACTTGCCGCTCTTGAGATCGGCCTCAACTATTTCTTCGAGGAAGTTTAAGCTCTTGTCGTCTGCCATGGCACAAATTGAAGGGCAAAGGTATAAAAGCCTGATGCAAATCATGGTTCCCGGCCGCCGGATTATCCTATTTTTCCGTGCAACTTTGACGAGGCAAATTGTGTTTTAGTATTGATTTACATACCTCAACGCGAATCTACCATGAAACAAACGTATACGATACAAGGAATGACCTGTAGTGGATGTGCCAGCACGGTCGAAAAAGCGCTTTCAAAAGTAACCGGCATTCAAAGTGTAACTGTTCGGCTGGAAGCCGCTGCCGCAGACGTTACCGCTGAACATGCCGTACCCTTCACGCAGCTTCAAGAGGCCTTGCGCCCCTGGCCCAATTACCTGATCACGGAAGAAGGCAAAACACACGCACCTCTGGCACCGGTCGGTTTTTGGCAGGATGCGCCCGTGTGGCGACGTGCCGGCCTCAATACCCTCAATTGCCTCATCGGCTGCTCGATCGGTGATTTTATGATGGTAATCTTTTTGCAGGCTTACTACCCGAATACCTCCATGGCCGTGCAAATGGTGCTGGCCACGACAGCCGGGTTGATGACTTCCGTGGCTATGGAAACGGTGCTGCTGCGCATCCGGGAAAGTTTTGCCTGGGCACTTGCTTTTCAAACCGCCGTTTCGATGTCATTTATTTCCATGATTGCCATGGAACTAGTCATGAACACCACCGACTTTATGATCACCGGTGGCAAGGCCTCATTTGGAAATCCGATGTACTGGACGGCTTTGATTGTGGCGATGGTAGCGGGTTTTCTCGCTCCGTTACCGTATAACTATTATAAGCTGAAGAAGTACAATAAGGCGTGCCATTAGGCTGACCTATTTTCCATAAATCTGATTCAGCACCGCGGCCAGTCGGATTCCGGATTGTAGAATCCGAAGCCTTACTATGTTGAGGTATTTGTAAGAATACTGAAAACCCAGTGTGCCATTGCCAATGCTGTACACCTGCGGACGATAGCTCATCGACTCCATGGCCCATTCGCGCACGGAGGCAGTCTGCCACTGCTTCATCACGGTGGCATCTGGCCTGATCAATGACTCAGCCAATTCAGTATAACTCAACTTCGTATCATCGATCATTTCGCTGTCCCATACGCGGTGCAGGTTAGAGTCATTACGAAACCATTTTACCTTCACCTCATTGCCGCCTTTGTCCCCCGGGCGCCCAACATGCAGGGGCTGATGGATATCACCCACCAAATGGACGAGCATCTTCAGCATTTCCCGCTCCTGCTTCTCATTGAGTTTACCCGTTCCCAGCTCCTTCATGAATTTTTCGATCATGGCAACCACCTTACCATCCGGGTTGGTCTCTACATCTTCATATTTCTTACCATCGGGTACGGTGGTGTAATGCCACTCTGTGGCGTAGTTGTAGGTTGAGTCTGACCTGATCTCATCCATCCAGGTGCTTACCATAGCGAGAGATTCCTGTTGCAAAATGGCAGCTATGCGTTTCTTGGCTTTGGGGTTCAGGTATTGCTCGGCCACTTTGCCCATAGCCCTGTGCCCCGTAGGACCCCAGGCGAAGGCGGCAGCAGAAACCCATAATACCAACAGCAGAACAGACAGGGACTTTTTCATGGCGAAACTTTTTATCTTCACAATATTACCTTTTTCAGCTTCAACCTGCATCGTATCCCGGTGATATTAGCGTTATCTTTGATAGCCGGTTTTCTATGGAACAAACGGTTAAATTATCTGCGATCCGGGTTGCCAATCAGCTCGATCTGAAAGGCATCAAGAGCACCATCGAAGTCAAGCCCCTGGCCGACAGCTCTTCGGAGCTGTTCTATGGCTTCGGCAGCGAAAAGTTTCTGTACCTGTTCAACTACGGCGTAATGGTATTCACCGGTTACACGGAAGAAGAAATCAGCCGTACCGTATCCGGTCTCCTGTCCTATCAGCGCAACCCCGAATCCTGGCTGCGCGACGAACATAGCGTCCATGTGGTAAGCGGGGCACCCTTGCAATTTGAGTTCAGTGAATTAATAGTCGATCGCATCGATGCACAAATTATCCGTATTGTGATGTTCAATCTCGCCCAATCGGTGGCGCTGGATCACTACCACGCAGTCTCGGAAAATCTGCTCACGGAAATCCGCGGATTCACGCGAAACCTGGAACTTACCGGCAAACTCAAGATCAGCCGGATCAACATGCTCAAGTTTATTGGCAAGGCCTTGAATACCCAAAATGACATAGCCGACAATATTTACATCTTTGATGCACCCGATCTGGTCTGGGACGATCAATACCTCGATGATCTCCACAAGGGTCTTCTGAAACACTTTGACCTTAGGGTGCGATTCAGTGAAATTGAATACACCTTGCGGATTATCGAAGACAACCTCCGTGTTTTCCGTGAAATCATCAATCAACGCGAAAGCCGCCTGCTGGAGTGGATAGTGATCATCCTCATCTTCGTAGAAGTGATTGACATGATCATCTCTAAACTTTTCTGAACCATGAACAAACGCCAGGCCCTTTTTCTGAATTTTGATATCGAAGCCCAACCTGACGAAGTCACCTGCGGTCCTACCTGTCTCCATGCCCTGTATCAATACTACAATGACCCCATCAGCCTGCAACAGGTGGTGAAGGAAGTTAAGCAACTTAAGAATGGAGGTACCCTCGCAGTCATGATGGGCAACCATGCCCTGCGCCGCGGTTACAAAGCCTCCATCTATACTTACAACCTCAACGTCTTTGACCCAACCTGGTTCAAATTACCTTCGAGCAAGATTGTAGAACACCTCAAGCGACAGATGCGCCATAAATTCAAACGCCGCAAACTTATTGTCGCCAGCCGGGCTTACATTAAATTCATAGAGGCCGGCGGTCATATGTTATACCACGAATTGGATGATTCCCTGATCAAGGGCTATCTACAAAAGAAGGTTCCTGTTTTGACCGGACTCAGTGCCACGTATCTTTATGGTACCCCCCGTGAAATTTCTGCCACGAACAAATACGACAGCATCAAAGGTGACCCCGTGGGGCACTTCGCGATCATCAATGGATTCGACGACGCTACCAAAAAAGTTTACCTGGCTGACCCGATGAATCCAAATCCGCTGAAGAGTCAATATTACAGTGTGGGCTTCGATCGCCTGATCAACAGCATACTGCTGGGTATTGTGACATATGATGCGAATATGCTGGTGATTGAGCCGGGATAGGGGAAGAAGGGCTTAGGTGTTTGGACTTAGGGCTTAGGGCGCAGTTAATTACTGAAGTCTAATTGATCAGGAAAATGGTTGTATAATTAGTCTTCAAAATAATCATCAGTTCCTAGTTTGGTGAATGATTGGATCATTGCAAGAATTCAAGACTTATCAGGGTGCTATGAGGCTTGGCGAGAGTGTTTGGAAAGTGGTTGTTAGTTGGGATTGGTTTACCCGAAGATCAATCGGAATTCAGTTGGTGTCAGCGGTAGATTCAATTGCAGCCAATTTAGCTGAAAGCCTGGGACGCTACAGTACCAAGGAAGCAAGGCAATTCTGTTTTTACGCCCGGGGTTCTTTGTTCGAAACAAATTCCTGGATTGACAAAGCCTATCAACGCAACATCATGAACGAAAAGGAGTATCAGGAGCTACAAGAACAACTAAACAACACCGGTCGGATGCTTAACGGATACATTAACTCATTGGGGAAATTCGAAAGTGAACGCCATCCTAAGGTCTAAGTTCTAAGACCTCCCTTTACTGCTTGTCTCATGCCTAAACTCATCATCGTCGATCGGCCCAAACTCTGGAACCTCCAACTGGAGGATGTCGAGGTGATTACTCCGGCGCGATACATTACTGAGCCATTGTATCAGACCATCAAACACCTGAAAGTCATTAACCTTTGCAAGTCGTATCAATACCAAAGCGAAGGCTACTACGTCTCCATGCTGGCCGAGGCCCGCGGACACAAGGTCCTGCCTGAAGTAAGCACCATACAGGACCTGCGCTTCCCTTCGATCCTGCGCGATGATTCACAGGACTTTGATGCACTTATTCAAAACACTTTCAAACACGAGCCTTACGACAAGGTTGAATTCAACATCTATTTTGGCACCGCCCAGTCGGAGCACCTGAATAAACTCGCCCTGCAGCTATTTCAACTGGTCCAGGCGCCACTGGTACGGGTAAGTTTTTCCAAGAAGAGCAAGTGGATACTGCAGAGCATACGGCCGGTCTCCCTGAACGAAATGCCGGACACCGATCAGCCCATCCTGGAATCGGCGTTGGAGAAATACCTACTACGCAAGCGCGACTACCGGCCGGACAAGAAAAAATATGACCTGGCCATCTTAGTCAACCCCGAAGATCCCAATCCCCCCTCCGATGACCGCGCCCTTAAGCGCTTTTATAAGGCATCGCTGGAGGCTGGGTTTAATACAGAATTCATTACCAAGAATGACATTGACAAGTTGATCCAATATGATGCCTTGTTCATCCGCGAAACAACCAACGTCAACCACCACACCTTCCGTTTTGCAAAGAAAGCCGAATCGCTGGGACTGGCTGTTATTGACGACCCTGAGTCAATTCTCAAGTGTACCAACAAAGTGTACCTGCATGAACTCCTGAACACCAATAAAATACTCACCCCGCGGTCATTTGTCATCACCGAAGAAATCTGCAAGGCGGTGCCCGAGCACCTCACCTATCCATTTATCCTCAAGCAGCCTGATGGTGCCTTTTCGCGTGGCGTGGTCAAGGTCCACAATGAAGAAGAATTCAGGTTGGTACGAAAAAGTATGTTCGAGAAATCGGACCTGCTCATAGCACAGGAATTCCTGCCAACTCCCTTCGACTGGCGAGTGGGCATCATTAACAACCAGGTGATTTATGTCTGTAAGTATTTTATGGCCAGCAAACACTGGCAGATCGTCAACTGGAATGCCAAAAAAGAAGGTTCCCGCGATGGCGAAGTAGAATCCATTGCTGTCGACCAGGCCCCACCAGGCCTGCTCAAAGTTGCCCTGAAAGCCACCGGCCTGATTGGCACTGGACTCTATGGGGTAGACATGAAAGAGGTGGATGGGAAATTTGTTATTATTGAAGTGAATGACAACCCGAATATTGATGCCGGCACGGAGGACAAAATCCTAAAAGACAAGCTGTACGACATTATCATGGAGGCACTGCTGAACAAAATCAAATCCCGCAAATGACACAACCTGCGCGGTACCACATATTCCAGGCTTATGGCATCGAGCTGGAATACATGATTGTCGACCGGGAAACGCTCGACGTCAAGCCCATTGCTGACGAACTACTGCGTGCCGCCCTGGGTGTAATCGGCAGCGACTATGAGAACGACCTGATTACCTGGTCTAATGAGTTGGTGCTCCACGTGATCGAAATCAAATCCACCAAACCAGAGAGCAACCTGTCGGCCGTAGCCTCCGCTTTTGCCGATAATGTCACCCGCATCAACGAACTCCTGCTGCCATTCAATGCCATGCTGATGCCCGGTGCAGCGCATCCCTGGATGAATCCAAACCTGGAAACCCGCTTGTGGCCACACGACAACAATGAAGTGTACGCCATTTACAATACCATTTTCGATTGCCGCGGCCACGGTTGGTCAAACCTGCAATCCACCCACCTCAACCTGCCGTTCTACGACGATGAAGAATTCGCTAAGCTTCACGCCGCTGTTCGCCTGGTGCTTCCCATCCTCCCGGCCCTCTGTGCCAGTTCGCCGATACTCGAAGGAAGGCCCACCGGAAGTCTTGATTCCCGAATGCTGTTCTACAAAAACAACCAGGCCCGCATTCCTTCCATCACAGGCAAGGTGATTCCTGAAGCAGTTTTCTCCAAGCGGCAGTACACGAATACCGTCTACGACAAGATTAAATCAGACATCGCACCATTCGATCACGATCACATACTCGATCCCGTTTGGGTTAATTCGCGTGGGGCTATTCCCCGATTCGACCGTGGCTCCATAGAAATTCGCATCATGGACATACAGGAATGTCCGCCGGCAGATCTCGCCATCCAGGCCCTTGTGATTGAAACCATCAAATCCCTGGTGGATGAATCATTCTGCAACCTGGAAGAGCAAATGCGGGTTCGGACAGAAATTATGGCAGGCATTCTGGATGACACCGCCCACCAGGGACAGCAGGCAGAAATTCTATCTTCTGAATTTCCCAACGTCTTTGGGCTCCGTTCTCCTTGTACCGCCGGTGATCTCTGGAAACATATTTATGCTCGCCTGCAGGCCAAAGACGCCAGCCTGGCACATTGGGACAAGGAATTGGCAGTTATCCTGAATGAAGGAACACTTGCCGATCGGATCCTGTATCATTTACACGGTGATTTTTCAACTGCCTCATTGCATCAGGTGTATCGACGGCTTTCGGATTGTCTGGCGCAAAACAAGATGCTTTTACTGTAATGAAACAATCCATTGCCCATGTCGCCTTGCTGGTAGATGACTATGATAAAGCCATCGCATTTTACTGCGGCAAACTCAATTTTACCCTGGAAGAAGACACCTCGCTTGGAAACGACAAACGGTGGGTACTCGTCAAGCCTCCCGGTTCGACCGGCACTTCGTTGCTACTGGCCCGCGCCGTCAATGAGCAACAGCGGCAAAGTATCGGTAATCAAAGTGGGGGTCGGGTATTTCTCTTTCTCTATACCGATCACTTTCAGCGTGACTACCAAAATCTGATTGATGAAGGCATAACCATCGCGCGTCCTCCGGTGCAGGAAGCCTATGGCACCGTAGCCGTTTTTTCTGATTTGTACGGCAATCTCTGGGACCTCATTGAACCAACCATCACCCGATAATTCGATCAGGTAATCCTTACACAGAAAGTTTATCCCATGCTTCTGTCGTTGCGTTTATGGCTTCATGCGTGCGCTTCGCCATTGGGTAAGTGTGTTCTTTGGTTTCTCTCGTACGGAAACAAATGGGTTTCTCATTTTGCTCCCCCTCACCACGGTGGTATTGTTTTCAGCACCACTCTACGAGGCTTTTTATCCAGCTCCACTTCCAGTAGCTGATCAGCATAGGTTGGATAGTTTGCTGAAGACCCTAGTTTGGGAAACGCCAGATACCACGCCACCGCCGATGATAACCTTTGATCCGAATCAGGTAAGTGACAGCATGTTGGTCCGGATGGGAGTTTCCCCGCGCATGGCTGAGCGATGGATCAACTTTAGAAACAAAGGCGGACAATTCAGAACCTGGCAGGATGTCAACAAATTGTATGGCATTGATTCATCCTGGGTAAATCGGGCTATACCGTTTATGCGGTTCCCGGTACCAAAGTCCCATCAATTTGCCCGGAAGAAAAAAGAAGAATCGCCCGTTGACATCAACCTGGCTGATACCATTCAACTGGATGCTGTTTATGGCATTGGGCCAGCGTTGGCACGTCGCATTACAAACTACCGGAGTCGCCTCGGGGGCTTTGTACGCATGGAACAGTTGTATGAAGTCTATGGACTGGATTCGGTGGTGGTAAAGACCTTAATGAAAAGATTTTTTGTGTCCTCCGATTTCAGTCCGGTCAAAATTTCATGGCAGCAGGCTACTGCGGAGGAGTTGTCAAAGCATCCTTACATCCGAAGGAAAGAGGCGCAAGCCATTGCTGCGTGGTGTATGCAGCACCAAGGAAAACGAACCCTGGCTGATCTCGCGCAAATACACGGAATCTCGGCTGAGTGGATTCAGCGGATACAACCTTACCTGCGGGATGACCCCTGATTAGGCGGCGACTTCCATCCCCGGCTTGGCAGCTTCGGTCGCTACTTCCACCTGCAGGGTCTCTGAATGCTGACTGAGGTCGAGTCCCAGTCTTTCTTCGTCAGCTGACACCCGCAGCGGAGTTATCCAATCGGTAATCTTGAACAACAGGAATGAGCCACCAAATGTGAACACGCCCACCAGCACCAGGGCCAGCAGGTGGTAACTAAACGTTTCTACTTGTCCATACACCAGTCCAACGCCATTGGCGAATACGCCGGTGAGGATCATTCCTACTATGCCACCCACACCGTGGCAGGGAAAAACATCAAGCGTATCATCGAGTGATGTTTTCTGCTTATAGTAAACCGCCAGGTTGCTGATGATGGCAGCGACGAAACCGATGAAAATGCTTTGGCCGAGGTTGACAAATCCTGCTGCCGGTGTAATGGCCACCAGGCCAACCACTGCGCCTATACAAGCACCGACGGCAGAAATCTTGCGACCCACGAGGGCATCAAAAAGTACCCAGGTCATCATGGCAGATGCAGATGCAAAAGCTGTGGTAGCAAAGGCCTGAACCGCCTGACCACTGGCGGCAAGTGCAGAGCCCGCATTAAAACCAAACCAACCAAACCAAAGCATGGCAGTTCCGAGAATGATAAAGGGAATATTTGCCGGGTGATGGTATTTCTCCTCGCGTTTCCCAAGCATGTAGGCGCCCGCCAACGCAGCAAACCCTGCAGACATATGAACGACCGTTCCTCCGGCAAAGTCGAGTACACCAAGCTTCCGCAGGAATCCATCCGGGTGCCAGGTCCAATGTGCCAGCGGACTGTAAATGATGAGGGAGAAGAGGCAGATGAAAATCAGGTATGAGGTAAATTTCACCCGTTCGGCAAATGACCCGGTAATCAGGGCTGGGGTGATGATGGCAAACTTGAGCTGGAACAAAGCAAAGAGCAGAAAGGGAAATGTGGGTGAGAATGCAGGATGCGGGCTCAGGCCCACGTCCTTGAAGGCAAAATAGGTCATGGGGTTGCCGATCAACCCATGCCAACTCTCCCCGAAGGCCAGGCTAAAGCCAACGAGGTACCACAGCAGGCTGATGACACCCAGGGCAATGAAGCTTTGGAGCATGGTGGAGATAACGTTCTTCACGCTCACCATGCCGCCGTAAAAAAAGGAAAGGCCCGGAGTCATGAACAAGACGAACGCGGTGGCCACAATCATCCATGCTGTATCCGCCTTATCGATTGTATCTGCGGTGGCTGACTCTGGATTCTCGCTGTTGGATAAGACCAGCAACTGCAAGGCAGCAAGAACGATGAAAATAACAATCCAGCGGGTTTTGGGTTTGCTCATGATGCTGTCAGTGAAATTATCGCATGAATTTCGCGACAACAGGGTAAAAAATAACCCAATTACTCTCAAATTATTACCGAATCCGTTTGAATCGGGTCAAATTGGACCCTATTGAAGGCGAAATCTCATCAGCCAGTCAGTCTGGGGGTCCGGGCCCATCATAAAGATATGTTCGGAGAAACGCTCAAAGCCCCAGTTGGCATAAAACTCCTGAGCCCGGTGATTCTTTTCCCAAACACCCAGCCATATCCATTCAAGGTTTCGGGCACGGGCATATTCCAGGGCAAAGCGCATCAGGGCTGACCCGACTTTCTTGCCCTGGTAGTTCACATCAACGTATAGTCGTTGGATTTCAATGGTCTTGTTGCCGAGCAGATGAGCGACTTCATCGTTATTCCGCAATCGGATAAACCCGGCCAGGTGTTCACCATCCCAGGCGAGGTAATATGGCGCATGGGTCTCCCGGAGCTCCTGTTCAAAGGAAGAAACACTATAAGATTCCTTCAGAAAGGCCTCCATGACTTCCGGCGAGTTTTGTGGACCGAAGGTGGTGACCTGTGTTTCGATGGCCACCCGACGGAGCTCAGCAAGATCAGCAGGCCGGGCCTGACGAATTTCAATCATAACCGGCCTGCCGTTGTCTTATTTCTTCTCAGCAAAGTTCTGGATCGTATAGAGAATGCCCAACGAGAAAGCCTGGCTGTATTGTGCGCTGGCATCCTGATCGTAGTCGTACAGGAAAATGCCCCCAAGGCTAACGTTAACAAAACGGTTCACTTTGGCAGTAAGGTTCAAATCGACACGATGGTCAATTTTCTTTGCCTCAAGGGTCTCATAGTTGGCAAACATGACATAGCGCCATTTCAAATTGATGTTCGTAGCGATGTCCTTATTGAACTCTGCCATCATCTGAAAGGCATACCACTCAAAACGGGTGGAAGAACCCACCTCCACACCATAGGGCTTCAACGGGTCTACGGAGCTGTAGCGTCCATCGTTATGGCCCAGGATCGTCGCGCGGGGGGCTATGGGAGAAAATCGAACTTTGAAGAAATCTGCTGGGTGATATTCAGCACCGATCGTGGCGGTGATGAATGCAGGTGCCAATGCATCTGATATCAATTGGGGTTGTTCAACACCATTCACATCCTTTACATACTTATATCCTTTGGCGAACTGGGATACGGCGTTCATGGCGAAAAAGAAATCCCATTTCTTGTTAATGCTATGACCCACTTTGGTATCGAGGAATATCCGGTCGAGGGTCTTGCGATACCCTTGTCCCTGGTTGTTCACCATACCATAGAGCATATCGATCTCATTGTCCCACGACGTATTTCCCTTTTTGTAGTTAGCCTTGTAATTCATCAGGGCTGTAAAACCGAAGGAATTGACACCACCCGCCTTCCAGTTGGAAGAAAAAGCTGCCTGGTTAAGATTAAGGCCTGCTTTGAAAGCTTTTTTCCAGTTCGTGAGCGTGTCCTCTTTTACAATTTGAGCTGAGGCTGATCCGAAAATCAGTACAAAAACAATAATAAGACAATAGACTGGGGTAAATTTTTGATTCATGCGGTGTTTGATTTGCCGCAAAAATAGCAAAATCCGTCATACCGTGGCGTTACAGGTTCCTGAGCTTGATATCAGTCAGTGCTGCTTCTGTAAGGGGCTTGGTGATGAACTTGATTACATAGTTGTTATTTACAATTCGATCGATATCCCGTTTGTTATCTGAACTGGACAAAATAATTACACGGCATTTGGTGCGTACGACTTCCTTGAGCTTTTCAAACTCATACAGGAAAACAAATCCGTCTACCACGGGCATGTTGATATCAAGAAAGATAATGGTGGGCAGGTTCTCCGGGTTGTTTTGGTTGGCCGCCAAATAGTCGAGGGCGCTTTTTCCGGAGTTCTTTACTTCAACCCGTCGGGCGAAATGCGTTATTTCTACGATACGTTTACTAATAAAATTGTCGGTGTCGTTGTCATCCACCAACATGACCAGGTCAACAGTTTCCATGTGCACGAATTGCCCGCCTTAAGGGCCTCAACAAATTTATTCCTTTTCAACAGAAACTATAGGCCGACAACTATTATTACCGGTTCCGTGTAAGGTTTACGGCTAAAATCCGGTAAATCAGATCAGTGAGAACGTACTTTGAGCTTTTCGCCCACGGAAAGGCTGAAATCTTTCTTGCCATTCCATTCCATTAACTCCCGGATGGTGACTCCATATTGCCTGGCTACACTATATAAAGTATCCGATGCCTTAACCTCATGAAGTCCCGTGTCGGGCACTTCTAACTTGATTCCTGATTCGGTATCAGGTGCCATTACTGGCACCTGGGTTTCAGGCTCCGGATTATCCCATCGAAATGAGTCTTCAGTATTTAGCGTTGCGACGCCATTTTGCCCAGCACTTTCAACCGTAGCGGGCTTCCGACCTGCCAGATAGATCACAGTGCCCACGGTTACAAGATCAGATTCATTTAAGTCATTAAACTTCCGCAATGATTTTTGCTGCACCCCAAAACGATGGGCTACACGCCAAAGGTTATCTCCTGCCCGCGCGGTGTACGTTTCCACCTCGGCTTTCTTTTTCTTTCTCTCCAAAAAATAAATCTGGCCTGCTCCGATGGTCTGATCACTGGTGAGTTCGTTGTAATGCAAGAAATCAGTAACCGAAATTCCCCCTCGTTCGGCAATCATCCGGATGGATTCTCCTGCCTGTGCGCGAATAGTGGGGATTCCGTTAATTGGTGCTTCTTCGGCCACTGGTTGGCTTGCCATTGTCAATGGTGCGGATTTGGTGACGGCTGTTGAAAGGGTGCCAAAGCCAGCAACTACATCGCCGGTAGGTAAGATCACGGCATATTCACGGTCTGCCGGAATCCGGTCAGCCTTTAGCCACTTGTTGAATTCCCGGAGTTTGCTTTCATCCATGGAAGTTTCCCTTGCTATTTCCGCCAGCGTACGACCACCTCCATCCATTTTACTCACCTGCAATGTGGGCTTCGCCGACACCGCACCTTCAAAAGCTATTTTGTGCGCGAGGTATTTACGCACGTACCAGTACGTATCAGGTGTTATCTCCATATGGCGCGTGCCCAGATCACCCTCACCAACAGCCCGCATGACACCGCCAGCTCCCATCTGATATGACTGCAGGGCAAAAATCCAGTTATTGAAGTAGTGGTTGCATTGCTTGATGTAACGCGCGGCAGCCCGGCTGGCACTCACAATATTCATTCTTTCGTCGACCTCGTTATCTACACGCAGTCCCATTTCACGAGCGGTAAAGTCCTTGAATTGCCAAAAGCCCACTGCATTGGATGAAGAAACAGCGTCTGCCACGAGGGCACTTTCCTGCAAAGCCAGGAACTTGAAATCATCGGGAAGGCGCTCCTCAGCAAAGATTTTTTCAATGATGGGGAAATATGTTCGGGCTCGTTCGGCTTTTACAAGAAAGTACCTGGGATGCTGGGTGAGCGCATCCACATCCTTCTGAATGTCCCGGCGTGCATCATCCCTGATGGTGAGGGTCATCCCCGCAAATTGCATTTTGTGGGGGACTTGCGGTGATTGGCCGAAGGCGGCTCCGCAAAAAATAAGCGCAGGAGCTAGAAGTTTCATCGGTAGCTCCAAAGATAGCGGTTTCTTAGATTTTTCGCATAATCATAATACCATCACGGAAGGGTAACAACAGGTGCTCTACCCGGCTGTCGTGATGAATCTTATTGTTGAAAGCTGTAAGTGCTTTGGTGTCCTTGTCGTCAGCGGCATCAACCACCTTGCCACTCCATAACACATTATCAGCAAGAATCCATCCACCAGGCGAAACTTTATCAATGATCAAGTCAAAATATCGGCTATAGTTCTCCTTGTCGGCATCCATCCACACCAAATCAAACGACCCGTTAAGGGTGGGTATGATATCAAGCGCATCTCCAATGAGGCAACTGACCCTTTCGGAGAGTTGCGCTTCTTCTAGGTAGCCTTGGATGCGATCCTGAAGTTCCTCGTTAATTTCGATGGTAATCAGGTCACCATCGGGCCGTAGTCCCTCCGCGAGACAGATGGTGGCGTAGGCCGTGTACGTGCCAATCTCCAGAATGCGTTTGGGACGAACCGCCTTGCTCCATAGGGCGAGAAACCTACCCTGCAAGTGACCAGATAGCATACGCGGGCGCATCACGAGTACGTGCGTCTCCCGATTGATTTTTTGCAAGAGTGGTGACTCCGGCGAGGAAAGGGTCTCCGCGTAAGCGCTAATTTTTTTTGGCAGGAAATCCATAGGCTATGCCGACAGCGGCTCCATAATTAATGTGCTAAAGTCCTTCGGGTTAAACATCTCCTGTGAAAGGTTAAGGATATCCATGGCAGACGTGTCGCGCACACGCGAGAAGATTTCGTCGAGGGTAGGCACACGACCTGCATCGAGCAGCCCGCGAGCCATCATCATCATAAAGCTGATATTACTTTCTTCGGCCATAGCTACTTGTCCCAGCATCTGCTCCTTGGCAGAGGCCAGTTGCCGGGTGCCCATTTTTTCCTCACGAAGCCGGCGCAACTCTTCGTGTACCAGCCGCAGGCTCTTTTTTAATTGTGAAGGCTCTGTGCCGAAGGAAAGCATCAGCAGGCCTGTATCCGTGAACGGGATAAATTGTGCACCGATTGAATAAACATATCCATGCTTTTCACGCAATGACATATTGAGCCTGGAGTTCATACCGGCACCCCCGAGAATATTGGTAAGCAAATAAAACGAACCGCGGCGCGGGTCTGACAAGGAAAATGCAGGACGTCCCAGTGCACAACGTGCCTGCTTCACAGGTCGCTGGAGTATGCGCTCGGTTGGCTTATACCCACTGTAAGACTTACGTCTGCTGTTTGTCACGGTACGCGGTACCGAACCCATATATTTTTCGGCCAACCGTATCACGGTCTCCGGGGGTAAGTTGCCCACACAGGAAAATACAATCCTGCGCGTGTCCATGTGCTTTTTAATAAAACGCTTGAAATCCCGGCGATGAAAATGTCGGACGGTCTGCTCCGTGCCGAGGATATTCATGCCCAGCGAATGATTTTGAAAAATGAGCGCATCAAATTCATCTTGCAAGGATCCGTCCGGATCATCGTGGTACATCGACATCTCTTCCAGAATTACCTGACGTTCTCGTTCAATCTGGGTAGCAGGGAAAACGGAATGAAAAGTAATGTCGGCAAGCAATTCAATGGCGCGTTCGAAATAGTCATCGCGGAGGGAGGCAAAAAACAAGATTTTTTCTTTGTCCGTGTAAGCATTTAGTTCGCCGCCCAGGGACTCCAGCCGGTTGAGAATATGGAAAGAGTTTCTCTTGATCGTTCCTTTGAAGGCCATATGTTCCCAGAAATGGGCGATGCCCTGATTGGCCGGTGACTCATCGCGACTGCCAATGTCGAGCATGATGCCGCAATGGACAATTTTGGTGGAGGTCACCCGGTTATGCACCACACGGATGCCGTTTTTCAAGGTATGTACAATGTGTTCACGCATAAATCAACTGCAAGGTAAGATCAGATGGCGGTTGTCTCAAGGCCGAACAAAATCGCCCGAAACCGGTCGCCACGCTTGACAAATGGCTTTAATAGGTTGTAAAATGACGTAATATTCTGGCATTGCTCTTGTAAACAAACTCACCATGGAAACACAACAAGTACGAACCTGCTTCACGCTGACCTTTACCCAGGAACAGTATCTTCATTCAAAATCCTATGTGGAGGATATGAAAAAGCATCCTCAGCGTGTCTATTGGACAGGAAAACAGGGTAAAACCGATGAGGAATTGATCATGGAGCAGATTGCGCACCGCATTCTTTCAGGATTCTATAATAACGAATCCTTTCGCGCCGCCCGTCATATCATCGGTATGGAAAGTGTGACCACTTCCTGATCTCAGGAAGCAACTGCCTGTGCCGGATTTCCGAACATGGTGGCACCTGCCTTGACGCTGCTAATCACCACGGAGCCGGCGCCAATGCGCGCACCTTTGCCAATCGAAACACCGGAAATGATGGTGACACCTGATCCGATGAATACTTCATCTTCTACCACCGCACCCGGGTTGATGATACTGCCCGAACCGAGCTGAACAAAATCACCAATCGTACATTCAGCACCTACATGGCTGTGGGCATGAAAAAGCCCATAACTTCCCAGGGTACAGCCCGGCCCCGTACTGAATCCCGTGTCAAAAAAGTTACCATAGCCCAACACGGTCTTGGGTGAAAGGGCAGCCAGTTTGTGGGTGGCATTGACCGGCTGCACATGGCGAACCTCTTTCAACATCGACACAATACTTCGTCTCAATTTGTTGTCGTCAACAGCAACAAATGCCTCACATTTCTTTCCGATCAGTTTCAGAAATCCATCATCATCGGTGCCTCCGAGCACGACTGCCTCATCCAGTTCCGTTCCGTGCAACTTCTTGTTATCGTCAAGAAATCCATAAACCACGACTTCATTGCTCTCAAAAATTTCTTTGGCAATCCGGCCCAGGTGACTAGCACCAAAAATTATTACAGGGTTTTCCATAGCGGGGCAAAGGTATGAAAATGCTAACCGGGAATCAGGCGGCCCAGCCACCTGCGTACTTCTGGAGTGGCCTCCAGCAACAACATTACCAAAAAAGGCAGGAACCCGACTTTGTAACGGGACAAGGTACCCAGGTTCGGAGATGACAAAGCAAGGAAAACAGCCAACAAGATGGTGTATGTGATCACGGCACCCGTCAGTAGCCGATCTGGAGAATGCCAGGCTGACCGGATACTTCGACAGGCCAGCAATAACAACACCAGCACGACCGTATTCTCCAACGCAGCCAACATAGAAACTAACTGTCTGGCCTCGCCGATCCAGGGTCGGAACAAACAGGAGAACAAGGCCCATGGGGCATTCCACAGCAGACTACCTACTTGAGGCTGCAGGTTATCAAAATGAATAATACCTGCAGGCTCAGAGAGGCTGACAAACGCAGCGTTACTCTCCACGATCACGGCAGCAATTCGCTCCGGATAAAAATTAGGATGGAGCCCGGTTGAAATCAATAGAAAAGTGGCCAGCAGAACTCCCGCGAGTCCAACCTCAAACGACTTCCAGGAAGGCCAAAGTCGCTTTATGTAAACAACAGAAATGGTGGCTAATAAAACTGGAGCCAGTATTCCCAGCCAGTAATATTTGAGGTTCCATCCCACCCACACAGCCACCACGCCAAGAATATAATTGTACCCTACCACATGTCCCCGTCTGTACCAGGTAAGGAACAATGACACCAGCACATATATCGATGCCAATCCCAAACTTTCTTTGATCAGCCCCGACGACCAGAATACGACGGACGGAAAGAAAAACAAAGCCACTGCAGCCGGTATCCGGTATGTTTGGAGTTGCAGAAAAAGTTTCCAGGCTGCCAAAAATGAGATGAATGAAAACACAACAGCCATCATCCAATAGTTGCCACCCGTAAACCAGGAGATGATGGCGGCCACCTTTGAAAAGAAGAAGGAACGGGGAACACCATGAACCCCTGACGACATCAATGTTGAATCCGGAAGTTCGCTCCAAAGTATGTCCAGGGTCTGCGCAGGACTCGTCATCCGGGCAGCTATGGCGGACGATTCGTTCCAATATTGCAGCGTATCACCCATTCCATCATAATAGTACATGTAGGTCAACCCGAGGGTGACACCTGCCAGGCATTTCACCGTGAGTCCGGCAATAAATAGGCTGCGGTCGCCTGGCTTCAATTTGCTCACCAGGTAATACGTTAAAGCGAGCAGGGTCAACAATGAAAACCACGTCATGCCATTCATAGTCGGGCGGGATTAACCAAGGATGATCCAATCACACAGGTAAGACATGCATGGGGTTTGCACGAATTGTTGTACCATTCTATAGCTCCCTGCGAATCAAATGCAGAGCGAAGCGAAAGGCCCAGATCAGTCCACAGTCGGGTGATCCGGTTTTCTTCCGGAGGTAACTGCTCAAGGATTGCCACCGCTTTATCCAGCAGCGCTTGTTGGTCGGTGAAGCGGGCATACCCGGCGAGCATGGGTACTACAGCGTTCATGATGAGGTTACCAATACTGTCAGTTCCCATTCTGTGCGCTCGCGCCGGTGACCTACGCGCAAACCGATAGTGGGTTGCCCAGTAGGGCGATGGCTCGATGTCAAGGAATTGAGGCAAGGCTTTGGGCGGCAATTCCACAAGTTCCGAAAAAAGATGCTGTCTATGGTAAATCAGTGCGCCGAATTGTGCGAGTCGCAGGGTAGGAAAATTAGCAGGTCGCATCCGAAGAAACTTCCACTGCGACTGGTTCATCTTGACAGCAGCCAGTTCATATTTATGCATGAGCAACCGATGATCGCGTTTCCGTTCCTGAAAATAAGGATCCTTCAAATTTCCGTCCAGAAACCCGGCCTGCCCCAACAACAAAGCTTCTACATCTTCCAGGTGAGATGCTTGCTTCCGGATTACTGCCAAGGGCAGTTGACGGGCCAACTGAAAAAATGGTTCTGCATTGACATGAAACCCAAAGTTCCTCGCCATCCACTGATAATTGGTTTCTTCCCAATCGTTTTTGTTGATGGTGAGGAGGGATAATACCTCCCGCCCCTTCCGCTCGAGGCGTTGAAATAAAGACCGGTCAAGCATGGATCGTTTTCTGACCTCCTCTACCTGGGGAAAGGATCGTTTGCAGGGTACAGCGAGGGCACTGGTAACCAATTGTCGCCAGGTATGGATCAGCTTTTCATCTACCCGTCCTGCCAATTCGAGGGTTGGTATCAGCGTGGAATCTTTCCGCACAATATCCCGGTCATACTTCCAAACGACGTGCAGAATAACATTGTCATAGGCAGGATCTGCATCATGGTTATGTGTTACCCAATTCGAAGAAAGAACATGAATCTCAACGTTTCCCACCCAGTTTAGACCACCAATGCAAATGCGCGCTCCTGTGAAATCAGGTCCGGCATCGGCATTGAGTTGCCCGGGCCATCGGATATCTATCGATTCACCGGAAGTGGTCGTAAGTTTTTCCTTTCGGAAATACTGCATCTGCCACAGGTAGTGTATAAACGACTCGTTCATGGCAGATTGTCGTTCGCATCAGCGCGCAGTTTGGAGCAATTGCTTCATCTCTTCCTGCATCCGGGCACATTCCCGGGCGGCAGCCTCTGCAAAGTCGTCAGCAGAAGAGGCGTATAGAATATTCCTTGAAGAGTTCACCAGCAATCCGGCTTCCGCATTGAATCCGGCCCTGGATATTTCTCCTAAATCACCACCTTGTGCACCAACACCGGGTACGAGAAAAAAATGCCGGGGTGCGAGCGAACGGATACGCTTCATTTTGTCCGGATGGGTTGCCCCGACTACAAACATCAGGTTGTCGGGAGTACCCCAGGCTGTAACCTTATGAATCACCTCTTCATACAAAGGGAGTCCTGTTGCTTCATTCTTAATGAGCTGAAAATCGCTGCTGCCTGGATTCGACGTATGCACAAGTACGATAACCCATTTATCCTGGAACTGCAGGAAGGGCTTCACTGAATCTTCGCCCATGTACGGAGCGACGGTCACAGCATCTACCTTCAGTTGCTCAAAGAAAGCCCTGGCGTATAGTGTAGATGTATTTCCGATGTCACCCCGTTTCGCATCGGCGATGGTGAAAATATCCTTGGGTATATAGTCGATCGTCTTTTGCAAGCTCTCCCAACCCCGCGCACCCAGGGCTTCATAAAATGCCAGATTCGGTTTATAGGCAACACAATAGCGGTGGGTAGCATCAATGATTCTCTTGTTGAATTCAAAGATCGGGTCGTCAGACTTGCGAACGGCAGCCGGCAATTTGGTTATATCAGTATCCAACCCCACGCAGAGGTATGAGTTCTTGGCTTTGATTTGGGCTGTAAGGTGGGCGCGATTCATGATTGAAAGTTAGGCATTTCAGCAGGTCGGGTGTTCATAGCAGCTTGTCTGATTTTCAGAACAAATTACCAAAATAAAAAGCCATGCGGCGGGCATGGCTTTGAACTGACAGAACAAGGGGGCTCATCGCAAATCAATAATTTCTACCCCTGGATATTTCTTTACATCAAAATTGAAGAACACGTCCTCCACCTTGGCAACCGGATTAAACTTGGTGATCAGGTATTTGTAGTGATTACCTGCCTTATCAAACATCACCCAGCTCTGAATACTTTTATCTTTCTTTACAATATTCATCTTCACCTTGAAGTACTGGGCATCGCGCTTCTCCGGGATCAGGTCCACCACTTCACACAATACGCCACCTTCCATCTTTTCTTCGATAAACAGGTATTTGTACCCCTTCTTGTATATCTCGTAGAATTTGGAGGGGTTCAGGTCATTGGAGTTCGGATCGTAATTATCAATGTTTACCTCTTTGGCTTCAGGCAAATACGTCCAGAGGGTTGTGCCGTTATTGATCACCTCCTGCTCTGGCAGGGTAAGCCGGTACTTGTCTCCTTTCACGGTCATTTTGCCTTTGAATTCCTCATTGATTTTCTCCACCTCATTGGACAAGGTGTAAGAGAAGGTGGCTTCGAAGGAAGGAATGGCTTTATACTTGCGGCCCATGGCCTCCAGAATTTCGAGGGCCTTAGGATCATATTGTGCGTATGCACCCTGTCCTACCAGGGCAAATACAGCGAGGAAAAACAGCTTTTTCATTACCAGACCTGATTTGAACGCGTTTGGGACGCAAATTTAACTATTGTCGTGTTTTTCCTTAAGACCACTCAA
>DAOMGC010000006.1:42051-81726 GCA_035430125.1 Cyclobacteriaceae bacterium
ACGCGTTTGGGACGCAAATTTAACTATTGTCGTGTTTTTCCTTAAGACCACTCAATAATTGTTCCAAACTCATTTCGTCCTTCACAAGCACCTCCCTGGCCTTGGAACCTTCAAACGGACCAACTATCCCGGCTGCCTCCAACTGATCTATTAATCGGCCGGCCCGATTATACCCCAGTTTCAATTTCCGCTGAATCAAAGATGTACTTCCCTGCTGGTGCATGACAATCAGCCTGGCTGCATCCTCAAAGAGGGCATCGCGATCCGATAAGTCAACGTCGCTGGCGCCTGTTTCATCCTCACCCTCAAATTCAGGAAGCAGGTAGGCCGAATCATAGCCGCGCTGTGAACCAATAAATTCAACGAGCCGATCAATTTCGGGTGTATCGACAAACGGGCTCTGCAAACGAATAAGGTCAGAGCCCGACGAAAACAACATATCGCCCATACCGACCAACTGGTCCGCACCACCGGTATCAAGGATGGTACGCGAATCTACTTTAGCCGTCACCCGGAAGGACAAGCGTGCCGGGAAGTTGGCTTTAATAACACCCGTGATTACGTTTACGGATGGACGCTGCGTGGCTACGACGAGGTGAATACCAATGGCCCGCGCCAACTGGGCCAGGCGAGCAATCGGAGTCTCTACCTCCTTACCGGCTGTCATCATCAGGTCGGCCAACTCATCAATGACAAGTACGATGTATGGGAGGAATCGGTGACCTTCTTTCGGGTTAAGCTTGCGACCGACAAACTTCGCATTGTATTCCTTGATGTTGCGTGCACCGGCATCTTTCATGATCTCATAGCGGTTCTCCATCTCGATGCAAAGCGAGTTGAGGGTATGCACTACTTTCTTGGTATCGGTGATGATGGCTTCCTCACTATTGGGCAACTTGGCGAGATAGTGACGCTCGATTTTGCTGAAGAGCGACATCTCTACCTTTTTCGGATCTACCAATACAAACTTCAGCTGGCTCGGGTGCAACTTGTATAGCAAGGAAGTCAGAATAACATTTAACCCCACTGATTTTCCCTGACCGGTGGCACCCGCCACGAGTAAGTGGGGCATCTTGGCGAGGTCTATGACCAGTAATTCATTTGAAATGGTCTTACCGATGGCGACTGGAAGATCCTTGTCTGTCTTTTGGAAACGTTCCGATGCAATAACCGACCGGATGCTGACCATCTCACGGTTTTTATTGGGAACTTCAATGCCAATGGTGCCCTTTCCGGGAATAGGTGCAATGATCCTTATACCCAATGCCGAAAGGCTCAGGGCGATATCATCCTCCAGGTTCTTGATTCTGGAAATCTTGATCCCTGCTTCCGGAACAATTTCATACAAGGTCACGGTCGGTCCGATAGTAGCCTTGATACTCTGAATGCCAATCTTAAAGTTGGTGAGGGTAGCCAGGATACGATCCTTATTGGCATTGAGCTCTTCCTGGGTCACTTGCACTTTGCCGGCCTCAAACTCATTGAGCAGGTCAATGGGTGGGAACTTATAACTGCTGAGGTCCAGGGTCGGATCATAGACGCCCTGCTTCTCCACCAGTTGATCGGCAACCACATCGGTCTCCAGGGGCGGCTCTTCAATGGTAAACACCGGCTCTTCTTTTTTCTTTTCAGCTTTGGGCGGTTCAATATCCAGCGGTATGGAGGCCACCTCGGAAATTGGTGGTTCAGGCACGGCGGTTGGTTTTACCACCAGAACCGGCTCTGCTTCCACGGGCCAATTATCCCGCTCATCCAGATAGGCCGGTGGCGGCGTATCATCATCCACAATGGCCTCATTACCCATCGGCTTCGGGTCCCTTACCTGGAATGCATTAATGGCTGTTACATTAAAGAAGTAAATTATAAAAATGAAGAGGGCGAGTACCAGAAAGAGAAATGTCCCCCATCCCAGCAGGCTGTCGGCGATATAGGCCAACTCATACCCCAGACCTCCACTGAGAAAACTGATCTCGGTAGCGCCTGTGATACTGTGGGTCAGGTACCCAAGCAATAAGCTCAACCAGAGGCCTGCAAAAATGGAGAATGTGAAAGCAGTAAAGAAGGACATCAGTTCTCGCTTGAAAGCCAGTCTGAATCCCAGCAGGAAAATCAGGGGCGGCAAAAAGAAAGCGGAGAGACCAAACCAGCGGAACATGAAATAATGCGAGGTGACTGCACCAGCCAGGCCCAGCCAGTTGTCCGTATCCCGCCCGGATTCAAGGGCTCCCGTTTCTGTAAGGCCTTCCACCACGCTCTGATCTGCTTTGCCTGTAAACAGATAGGAAACAAATGCAACGAACAAGAATAAGGAGGTAATAAGCAGGAAGAACCCGAGGGCAAGGTGAAACCGGGGATCTTTGAAGAAGTCCAGATTAAACCTTGACTTCGACTTACTACCCCTGCTCTTTTTCTCTTTTTCGGGCTTCTTGAAAGTATTGGACTTGTAGGTGTTTTCTGCCATTGAAGTTTAAAAAGTATGGTAAAACTAATGATTCTCCGGCGAATTCACACCGTGGTGAACAGACCCCCAAGTCACCTGACTCCTCCCCCGGCGCTTTGCCGAGCAGTCGTATCCTCATCTTGGAGTTCGGTCAAATTTTGCCAAACTTCACCACCTAAATCTTAACCCCGATATGAAATTATCTTCATTCATTGCGTCAGGTCTTTTTGCATTGCTCGTTTCCTGCTCCCCTGGAACAGAAACTGTCCAGCGTCCGGATGTTAAGGCTCCGGTAGCCAAGATTGTACCATTTGAAATTGTGGCCAAGCACGGCCACAAACGTATCGATAACTACTACTGGCTTAAGGAACGAGAGGACACGGCTGTCCTTAACTACCTCAAGGCTGAAAATAAGTACCTCGACACGATGACCGCCCATACGCGACCATTGCGCGAGAAATTGTACAATGAGATGAAGGCTCGCATCAAGGAAAAGGATGAGTCTGTGCCATATAAAGACGGAGACTATTATTACTACACCCGTTTTGAAGAAGGAGCAAATTATCCCATCTATTGCCGCAAGAAAGGATCCATGGAGGCAGCAGAAGAGATTATTGCCAATGGCAATGAATTGAGCAAAGGGCATAAGTACTTTAACCTTTCGATTTCAGCAAGTCCGAAGCATGACCTGGTGGCCCTCGCCATCGATACCGTAGGCCGGCGGTTTTATACAATACAGTTTAAGAATATGGCTACCGGCAACCTGCTCGCGGATGTTATCCCGGGTACAACCGGTAATTTGGCGTGGGCCGCAGATGACAAGACCATATTCTACAGCAAGCAGGACCCCACCACACTTCGGGCCAATGAAATTCGTCGTCATAGCCTGGGGGAAACCGGAACTGATAAATTGATTTTTGAGGAGAAGGACCAAACCTTGTCATGCTATGTGGGGCTGGCCAAATCGAAGAAATTCATTCTGATTCAATCCGGACGAACGGATGCGTCCTATGCGCAATTCATCCCGGCAGATAAGATTGATGTTAAACCGGTGCTCATTCAACCGTTGCAAAATGATGTAGAATACGAAGTGGATCATGCTGCGGGAAAATTCTACATCCGTACGAATCTGCAGGCACCCAACTACCGCCTGGTAGAAGTGGCCGACACGAAGACTGGCGCTGAAAACTGGAAAGACGTAATCCCGCATCGCGAAAAAGTCTTCTTCCGCGGATTTGAGTTATTCAAAGACTATCTGGCTGTTGAAGATGAAAGCGAAGGCCTTACCAAAATCCGCTTAATCAAATGGTCGGACAAATCCGAGACATCGATTGATTTTGGCGAGCCTGCCTACATTGCAGGAATTGACAATAACCGGGAATACGATTCTAAAGTAATCCGGTACAGCTACCAGTCAATGACCACGCCCCCTTCCACCTATGACTATGCGATTGATACCAAAGAAAAGAAGTTATTGAAGCAACGGGAAGTATTGGGTGGCTTCTCCCCTACAAACTACCAAACCGAACGCATCATGGCCCCGGCCAAAGATGGAAAACTGGTACCCATTTCTATTGTCTATCGCAAAGACAAGTTTAAGAAAGATGGTACCAACCCATGCTTGCAGTATTCCTATGGTTCATACGGGTCCAGTTCGTACGCCACCTTTAGTTCGAACCGGTTGAGTTTACTCGATCGCGGATTCGTGTATGCCCTCTCGCATGTTCGCGGCGGACAGGAAATGGGAGGTCAATGGTATGAAGATGGCAAGATGATGCATAAGAAGAATACGTTCACTGACTTTACCGATTGTTCGGATTTTCTTATCGCCAACAATTATGCGGCCAAAGACAAACTCTTCGCTTATGGCGGCAGTGCCGGCGGACTGTTGATGGGTGCCATTACTAACATGCGTCCCGAACTCTACAAAGGAGTTATTGCGGCTGTGCCATTTGTTGACGTGATAACGACTATGATGGACGAAAGCATACCGTTGACAACCTTCGAGTGGCGCGAGTGGGGTAATCCAAACATTCAAGAACAATATGAATACATGTTATCCTATTCTCCGTATGATCAGGTAGAGAAGAAAGACTACCCCAATCTATTGGTCACCACCAGCCTCCACGATAGCCAGGTGCAATACTGGGAGCCGGCCAAATGGGTGGCCAAGCTGCGTGCGATGAAGACCGACAATAACTTGTTACTGATGTATATTAATATGTCTGCTGGTCATGGGGGCCAATCCGGCCGCTTCCTGGCACTGAAAGAAGAAGCCATGAGACAGGCGTTTATGTTTGATCTGCTTGGAATAAAAGAATAACATACCCCAATTTACAGTATAGAAGACCAGGGCTCATGCGCTGGTCTTTTTGTTTCTGGGGGTGAGATTGGTTGTTCTGAATTCACTAGGAGGAGTGTAAAAACAGGCTTAGCTTTCTAATCTGACTGGAGAAATTCGGCCGGACCACCAAACCCCTGATGAAGGACTTTGTCCTTCAACCATATGCTTACCAACAACAACCGGCCTGGCAAATTGCTGCGACCCTCATACGTTGGTATTCTGCTAACGGGTCTGTTTGTTTTCATTGTTCAGTCTCTGTTCGCGCAAGAAGTACCGATCTTTCAATATGCCCGGGTTGCGGGTGGAAATCCGAATACAGATCGTGGGAAATCAGTGATCACCGATGCCGGTGGATATGTTTATCTGGTTAGTGAATTCAGAGGCACCGGAGACATCGATCCTGGTCCGGCAGTGGTTACAAAGACGGCAACGGGCACCGATTTGATTCTTGTTAAGATCGACCCATCGGGCAACACCGTATGGATTAAGACCATTAATTCGGCAACTGCTCAAGATATTGCGCTGGATGATTCAGGAAATATTTTTCTCACTGGAGGATTTTCAAGTACCATTGATTTTGACCCGGGCCCGGGCGTAAGCAATCTGACATCACTAGGTTACAATGACGCTTTTGTGCTCAAGCTTGATAACGACGGGAACTATATATGGGCAAAGAGTTTTGGAACCACCAATCCAAATGATTTCGGTTATTCAATTGCGGTTGATCCTTCCGGAAACGTAATCACATCCGGACAAATCGCGGGCCTCGCCGATTTAGATCCGGGCCCCGGAGTTTCCATGGTAACGCCGACCGGATACGGGGCATTTGTACAAAAACTGGATACCAATGGTAATTTCGTCTGGGGAATTACCTTCTCAGGATCCAGCAATATTGATGCAGCCCGTGCAGTAACAACAGATGGGGTGGGCAATGTCTACGTCACCGGGTTATTTACCGGCACCTCCGATTTTGATCCAGGCCCCGGGACATTCACCATGACAGCACTTACATACAGTAATGTATTTGTAGCAAAACTTACTGCCAACGGAATTTTCTCTTGGGCAAAATCATTCGGCGGATCTGGATGGGACTACGGCAACAGTATAACAGTAGATCAGTTAGGTAATGTGTATACCGCCGGACAGTTTGGAGGACCGGCTGACTTTGATCCGGGACCCGGTGTCTTCACATTGTCGACAGCACTCGGAGGGTTCGTTTCCAAACTGGACAACAACGGCAACTTCGTTTGGGCAACTGCGCAGGGCAGTGGAGGATGGTTTACCATCAATTCAATTGCCTTAGATACTTCCGGAGATGTGTACACAACCGGCTACTTTCTGGGTAGTGCAGACTTTGACCCAGGACCCGGCACCTTTACCATTGTTCCCAATAGCTATGATGTTTTTGTTTCTAAACTCACCAGCGCTGGAAATTTTGTTTGGGCCACCTCCTTTGGCGGACCAAACCGGGAAGATGGCAACGCAATAACCATTGATCCATTTGACAATATCTATACCACGGGCAGCTATGAAACGACAGCCAATTTTAATCCCGGGGCATGTGTCAATAGTTTTACGGCTGCCGGAGGGGCCGACCTGTTTCTTCAGAAGATGAGTACCGGAATTGTTGGCCCACCTCCCACGTTCAGCTCCTTTACACCAACTTCCGGCTATCCGGGCGCCACCGTGACGCTGACGGGCACAAACTTCAGCACCGTGCCTGGCATCAATGTAGTCCGCTTCAATGGGGTTCAGTCCATTGTTACCGCATCAACGGCCACTTCAATAACCACCACGGTTCCTGCAGGTGCAACAACCGGCCCTGTCACTGTAGAGATAGCTTGTCAAACCGCGACGGCCCCAGGAAACTTCACCGTACTTATTCCGCCTCCGGTGATCACTGCGTTTAGTCCGGTGAGCGGTCCCATTGGAACCACCGTGACGCTCACCGGCACTGATTTTGGAACCACCATCAGCAACAACATTGTTTACTTCGGTGCGCGGCGTGCAACCGTAACCTCTGCATCATCCACCTCACTTACTGTTGTTGTACCCGCTGGAGCTACCTTCCAACCCATCACGGTAACCCGCAGTGGGCTCACCGGATTTTCACAGGTGCCATTCATTACCACATTCGCCAATGGCGGCGTAATCGATGCTTGTTCATTTAGTGCGCTCATCGAATATACAGCGGGAACCAATACCCAGGATGTTGCTCTCGGCGACTTGGATGGCGATGGCAAGGTAGACATGGTTGTCACCAACTATGGCACCAGCAATATTTCGGTTTATCGAAATACAAGCAGCACCGGAAGCATCACAGCAACGTCCTTTGCACCCAAAGTAGATTTTGCATTGAGTTCTAACTCCTATGCTGCCGCCGTTGGCGATGTGGACGGTGACGGAAAACTGGATATTGTTGCTTCGAACTATTTCAGCGGAACCATCTCGGTGTTCCGAAACACGGCATCACCCGGTTCACTCACCTCCTCTTCCTTTGCAGCAGCCGTTCAGTTTACAGCGGGGGGATTCCCCTTATATATTGGAATTCGGGACTTCGATCTGGATGGCAAATCAGACATTGCCGTGTTAAATACAGGCAGTAACAATGTGTCTGTGTTCCGAAATATTGGTTCTCCAGGCACCATCAATGCCAGCTCCCTCTCTCCTAAAGTTGACTTTGCCATTGGCGCCTTCGGACAAGGACTTATTGTGGAAGACCTGGACGTGGATGGTAAGCCCGACATATTGGTGACCGTAGGCAATGGGGTTGAGATCCTGAGAAACAACGCGAACCGTGGCGCCATTACGGGCACTTCTTTCGATGCAAAGGTCAACTTTGTTACGGGTTCTTTCCCCAATTATGCCGCAACCGGCGACCTGGATAATGATGGTAAGCCTGATATTGTGGTGAGCAACTGGAGTAATGGTAATATCTCCGTGCTCAAGAACATCAGCGCTCCGGGGTCCATTTCTACCGGTTCATTTGCGGCCAAGTTTGATATCGCTACATTTTCCGAGCCGCGCGGGGTAGCGGTTGGCGATCTGGATGGTGACGGAGCATTAGAGATCGCAGTTGCAGGGCAGATCGCAAACAAAGTATCCGTATTCAAGAATGTGGCCACAGCGGGAACCCTCGACCTCACTTCTTTTGCGACCAACGTTGACTTTCCTTCCAGCGGTAATCCGCGAACACTCACCATGGGTGACCTTGATGGTGACGGACGACCAGAACTCGTCATGGCCGGATCAAGCGCCAATGCCGTCGGCGTGTTGCGCAATACCGTATCAACCCTGGCCGCACCAACGCTTACGTCGTTTACACCGGCTCAGGGACCACCTGGTACATTGGTTACTATTACCGGAACCAACTTCAGTACGATTGCCGCTCAGAATACCGTGAAGTTCAATGGTACTACAGCAACCGTCGTATCCAGTACATCCACCACGATCAATGTTACTGTGCCATCCGGTGCCACAAACGGAACCATTTCCGTCTCGACCGGATGCAATACGGCAACCAGCTCAGGCACCTTCACAACCGCGATTGGTATTTCCGGATTTTCACCAGCATCGGGACCCGTAGGCACAACGGTGTTGATTGACGGAGGTGGCTTTAGTACTACGCCATCCAACAACGTAGTGTTCTTTGGCGCCACGCAGGCCACCGTAACCAATGCCACCTCCAATCAACTTACGGTGACTGTACCCTATGGCGCCACCTACAAACCTATTTCTGTCACGGTGGGCGGTATTGTTTCCAACTCCACAGCTCCATTCCAGGTCACCTTTCCTGGTGGTGGCACATTGGATGCATGTTCGTTTGCAGCCAAAGTGGATTTCCCAACTGGAGTCAGTCCAAATGGAACGCAATTGATTGACATTGATGGTGATGGGAAATCAGATATGGTATTTACCAATACCACCAGCAATACCCTATCGGTTGCTCGCAATACCAGCACCGGAGCAGGTGTAGTAAGTTTTGCAGCCACGACTGATTTTATTCCTTTGGCTGGACCCGATGGGCTCACCTTCGGTGATCTTGATGGTGATGGCAAACAGGATATAGCCATTATGAATAACAATGGTGTCTCCATTTTCAGAAATACAAGCACACCCGGTGCCATTTCATTTGCTACACGGGTAGATATTGCGGCGGGTCTGCTTACCAATGGCAGACGAATAACCGCGGGCGATCTGGATATCGACGGAAAGTTGGATCTTATCGTACCCAATAACTTCAATAAAGTCTCCGTATTCAAAAATCAGAGTACGCCGGGAAATATCTCATCTGCTGCTAAAGTTGATTTTGCCATTCACGGGGCAAGTACCTTACCGTGGAATACTACGGTGGGCGACCTTGATGGTGATAACAAACCTGAAATAGTGGTGAGTCTTATCAGCAGCGGGAACCGGGTATCCATTCTGCGCAACACCACAACCCCCGGTGTGATCAATGCTGCTTCCTTTGCCGGATTCGTTCAGTTTATTACTGGTTCGAATCCTTACGATGTTGAAATTGCAGACATTGATGGCGATCAAAAGGCCGAAATAATTACGGCCAACCTAAGCAGTGGATCAATCTCCGTCTTCAGGAATACCAGTACCCTGGGAATAATTAATGCATCCTCCTTTGCTACCCGGGTCGACTATTCCCTAGGGGGAATCGCTCCAAACAATCTCGCCATTAATGATTATGACGGTGATGGGAAACCAGATATCGCCATTGCCAGGAGTCAGTCAGCTTTCGTTACCATATTCCGAAATATTTCCACGGTGGGGGTAATTAATGCCGGGTCGTTGGCATCAAAAGTAGAATTCAATTCGGGGCCCGCGCTTACTGCAACATACGACATTGCTGCTGGAGATATTGACAACGATGGGCGTCCTGACCTCGTTTTGACCAACGACAAAGCATCTGTCTTTCTCAATACTACAGGCGTAAATCCGGTTCCCACAATTACTTCATTTTCGCCTGCCTTTGGTCTGCCTGGAACGGTGGTTACCATTACGGGAACTAACTTCAGTACCACGCCGGCGGCAAACACGGTTACATTCAATGGCACACCAGCTGAGGTAACCGCCAGTACCTCCACCAGCATAACCACTTCTGTTCCCGCCGGGGCAAACACCGGCCTCATTCGGGTGGCTGTTGGATGCCCTGCTGCAACGAGCTCAACGAGCTTTTATGTAGGAACCTGTCTGCCGCCTGCCGAGCGCAATGCCCTTTTTGCAATTTACTACGCTATGAATGGGGCTGCCTGGACAAATTCCACCAATTGGTTGAGCCAGGATGAATCAACCTGGTTCGGTGTAACTATATCAGGTTGTCACGTCACCGGATTATCCTTACCCAATAATCAGTTAAACGGATTCTTCCCGCCCGAGCTTGGCGATCTGCCAGCGCTGGTAACACTCAACCTATCCAGAAACAATATCCAAGGAGGAATCCCCGATCAAATTGCCAACCTGACAAGTCTCCAAACACTTAACCTTGAAGTAAATGCACTTTCGGGCCAAGTCACCACTTCTTTGGGAAGCCTGGTACAACTGAACACATTGTCCCTCGCCAGTAACCAATTGGATGGCGACGTGCCTGAGTCATTGACCTCCTTACCCAACCTGTCCGTAGTAAAACTCTGGGGCAATTTTTTTACTTCGATACCAGTCTTTGATCCTGCGAAAATTACCACCCTTTCCGTAGAGTATAATTCACTGGACTTTGGCGACCTGGAGCCTAACATCAACATTGCCGGAATTACGTATGTTCCCCAGGCTCCCTTACCTCCCGGCGGAATTTTCAATTTCAATACAGGTAACTCCATTACCGTTCCATTCAGTACATCGGGTTCAAGTAACAGCTACCAATGGTATCGGGCGTCCACTACTCCTGTTGTGGGGGCAACCTCAGCTTCACTCACCCTGGCGGCACCAACAAGTGCCGACGTTGATTCATATACCGTTCAGGTGACCAGTTCAGTAGTACCCGGTCTAACCCTGACCTCCATGCCATATCTCTTGTTTGAAAATCCTTGTCCACCTGGCCCAAGGACCGGAGGTGCACTGGACCTCACCTTTGACTCAAAAAACACAGACCCTACGCCCGTGATGGCCGTCGCCACCCAGAGCACAGGCAAGAGCATCATATCAACCACTTTTGGGACCTTCAACTCGGTTGACGTAAGTGGCATAGCAAGATTCAATTCGGATGGCACGCTTGATAACACATTTACCATCGGCACCTACTACCCCAATGACCGGCAACTAATCGTGCAGCCTGATGATAAGATCTTAGGCGTTTACAGTGGAACGTATTCGTATCCAATACGTCTCAATGCAGACGGTACCAATGATGTCGCTTTTAATTCAAACGTACCGCAATATTATAATTCGGAAATAACAGCTCTTGAACTTCAATCGGATGGCAAAATCCTGGTTTCAGCCTTTGATCCTTATGCCCTCGGTAATTTTAAGGTCCGCCTCAATGCTGATGGTACAGAGGATATTTCATTTAACGTAACTGCCGACCTGCCAGCGACCGTCATGAAAGCTCAGTCGGATGGTTATATATTGGTCGGCGGATCTTTTCTCGGTGGGGTAACGCGCCTTGATCCAACCGGAGCCACCGATGCAAGCTTTCAGATCGTCGAAGGGGCTGATGATATGGTGACTGACATTCTTCTTCAGTCAGATGGCAAAATTATTGTGATCGGATTATTTACTCATTATAACGACGTTCCTTATCGGGGTATCGTGCGTCTCAATCCGGACGGTACCATAGACACCAGTTTCAATCCTTACGGCATTAGCCAGGTTGGCTCGGCAGCCGGCCTGGGCATACAGCCCAATAAAGGTTTCGTTCAGCCCGATGGCAAAATTGTAATCGCTGGGTATTTCGCCGATGTGAATCATGCCAACAAAATCAGCATGGTGCGTCTAAATACCGATGGCTCAGTCGACTGCACTTTCGACACAGGAACGGGTCCTGATACTTCTATTTATGATGTGGCTCAACAAACTGATGGTGACATCTTAATCGTGGGTGACTTTACCATCTATGACGGTACGACACGATACGGCTTTGCCCGGGTGAAGAACTCCACAACCAACACGCTCACCATAACGCAACAACCGTCAGATGCCATAGTCTGCGATGGATCCACAGCCACCTTTAACGCGTTGGCAACGGGCACAACTAATATTACTTATCAATGGCAATTCAGTCCCAATATTAACCCCAAGGTGTTCACTGACATTGCCAATGGCGGACCATATGCAGGAGCTACAACCAATACGCTTACCGTGAATACCGCCGGCACTACAGGAGCAGGACGCTACCGTTGCCGAATTAATGGAGATTTCGCGGTTGAAGTTATTACGAATAATGAAGGACTTTTCATTAATGCACCCCCTGCTGCCCCGGCAGGCAATCCCAACTCGGGCTGTGTCTCAACCAGCGTAACCATCGGAGCCTCCGGTGCATCCAATGGCCAATATCGATGGTATACAATCGCCAGCGGCGGAACGGCCATCCCGGGTGAAGTCAATAGCCAATACACCACACCGGCATTAGCTACCACTACAGACTACTACGCCTCGATCGATAATGGGTCCTGTGAGAGTTCGCGAACAGCCGTAACAGCCACTATTTTACCCTTGCCTGCTCCACCTTCTACCACTGGTGCCATTTCCTGCGTAGCATCAAGCATGACCTTAACTGCTTCAGGCAGTACTAACGGCAATTATCGCTGGTATGCCGTCTCCACCGGAGGCACAGCTATTCCAGGTGAAGTCAACAGTCAGTATGTGACTCCTGTTGTAGCAGCTACCACCAATTGGTTTGTTTCTCTTACCAATGGAACCTGCGAAAGTACCCGCCAAGCTGTGAGCGCAACCATCGATCAGGTAGCCAAACCCACCATTGCTACTACAAATTGCACGGCAAGTGGCGCCACACTGAATGGCCCCGCCGGATTCTCGTCTTATATCTGGTCTACTGGAGGCAGCGGGCAATCGATCTCTGTTTCCAGTGCCGGTAGTTACACGCTGGTAGTTAAGAATGGCAATGGATGTTCAAGTCCGGTTTCTGATGCGATGACATTTACAGCCGCTTTTTGCAACCAATCCCCACAGGGTACCACCACCTCACTGACCACCACCATTGATGTGCCGGTGTCAACCGATCTCCTCAACTTGTTCAAGGATCCTGACAACAATCTTGATCTGAACACTTTTACGATTGTTGCTCCTCCACTGAGCGGAGCCAAGGCCAGCATTAGTGCGGGTATATTGTCCATTGACTATACCGGTATTTCATTTGCGGGAACCGATGAAATAACCATTTCGGTTTGCGACCTGGCCGGAGCTTGCATCCAGCAAAAGATCACCATCGAAGTTGCCGGGGAAATCATTGTCTATACAGGCATTTCACCTGACGGAAATGGTAAAAATGATAATTGGATCATCAAGTATATTGATCTGCTGCCCGACACCAAAGAGAATCACGTTACGGTGTACAATCGCTGGGGGGATGCTGTATTTGAAGTGGATAATTACAACAACACCAGTCGGGTATTCGCTGGGGTTGGCAAAAACGGAAGTGAGTTGGGTACTGGCACCTACTTCTATAAAATTGAGTTCAGTTCAGGCAGGAAGACATTAACCGGATACCTCTCCTTGAAGCGATAAGACCATGAAGCATGCCATCCATCGGTTTGTTGTTCTTACTCAGGGTACCCTGTTGATCCTCTTGTTAAGCACATCCCTTGGCTGGTCGCAACAAGATCCGCTGTATGCCCTTTACCTCAACAACCCCCTGCTGATTAACCCGGCCTATACCGGCATCAATAATAACCTGACCGTATTCGCCGGTTACCGCAATCAATGGGCCGGTTTTGATGGAAACCCCACTACATTAAATGCAGGCGGGCATATTTCTTTGTTTCAAAACAAAATGGCAGCCGGGCTGGTAATTGTAAGCGACCGATTGGGTGAGAATACCAATACACAAGTCACGGCAAGTTATGCTTATAAGATCAGGCTAAACGCCGGCACCACCGTTGCCTTTGGCATGCAGGCCGGATTTCTCAATTACAAGGTCGATCCTTCCCTCCTGAACCTTCAGGACTTAACTGACCCAGTATTTACGCCGCTGAATCAAATGACTCCATCCCTCGGTGCTGGTGTGATGGTGAAGTCAGATAAATTTCTGGTTGGAATTTCTGTTCCCCGCATGCTCAACGGAACTCTCGACCTGGGCGGACAACCGATAAAAGTGTATCAACAGCATTATTACATCATGGGCTCTTATTTATTCTTTCTCTCCGAAAGAATTCTCTTCAAGCCAACTACCTTGTTGAAAGCAGTACAGGGATCACCCTTGTCAACCGACCTTAATCTCAATTTTATCATTGACCGGAAATATGCCGCAGGGGTATATACCCGTAACTTTAGTGCCTTCGGTGTTCTTGCTCAGGTAACCTTTCTCGACAAATACAAATTGGCCTATGCCCTGGAGGTACCCACCAACAAATCCGTGGGTACTCGTTTTGTCACCAACGAAATCATGCTCAGCCTGCGATTGAGTGCACTTAGATTTCATGATGCAGCCGATTCCGGCTTTTGAGCCAACTACATCATTAGTAGTAGATATAGCGCCCTATTTTTGAGACTTCGGGTATTTTAGTCTCAAAAAATCAATCATTTGGCGTCGATTGAAAATTTACCCCAGCCGGGGTACAACGAAGCCCTGCAAAACATGTTAAATTATATACTGACAATCCCCAATTGTTGTGCGATACCAGAAATTTCCGGCATCATCCGGCTTAGAAGCCTTTGTGAAGTATTACTTCATTTGCGAAAGCGATGAGCCCGAAAGGCATAAAGTAATCAGCCCTCCCAATTGCTTCACCATTCTCGCGTTTAATTATGGTGAACCTTCGTTTGAAAGTGAAGCTGATGGGCAATTAAAACCCGTTCCGCGTGCCATGGCCTGCGGGCTTTTCACCCGAAATCATGAGTTCTATTTCTCCAAGCGATCGGCAGTAGCGGGTATGGCCCTGCGTGCTTCAGCCTTGCATAACTTCTTCGAATGGAATATGCCAGAACTTGTCGACCATTGGATTCCGTTAACAGACATTCTGGGCTCGGCGGCAGACTATATGTTCAAGTCCATCGAGAGTCAGAACAACGATGTGGGCCGAATCAAGGTACTTGAGCATTTTGCCTCATCGCATTTCACCAGGGCCAATGCACGCATATCTTCCGTTAACCGCTTACTGGATTTATTCGAAGATTCTCTGGGCGAAACCAGCTTCCAGGAAGCTGCCCGCCTGCTGCACCAAGACCCGGATTTGCTGGAAAAAGAATTTCTGGAAAAGGTCGGCATTTGGCCTGACCGCTACCGGAAATTGCTTCAAAGTATGGTGGTGGCAAATCCCAATGCACTCCACGAACAAAACTGGTTCTCAATCCAGTAACACATTCTTTGTATCTTGATGGTGTCAACCACCCCACCATGAGAAATCCCATCTTTTTCTATGGCATTTTCGCCCTGATTGGCTTGCCCTGCCTCATCCTCGCTTTGTACTTCACGTACAGCACGGTGCGTGACAACGCCACTTACGAACAGGCACAAGGCACCATTACTGATTTTAATGGAAGCAGCTATCCGAATGTAAGTTTCACCTACCACGGCCAGACTTACTCATTTCACTCGAACTACCAGAGTTCCGACATGCAAACGGGCGATGAGGTTACTGTATCATTTCCCCCCGGAAACCCGAATGATGCTTCAATCAAAGACTTTTTCACCGATTGGTTTCTACCGCTGTTTCTGGGATTGTTTGGCCTTGTGTTCGGTGGCGTTGGCGGTGGAGGCATCTATTTCCAACTGAAAAAATCAAGTCTGAAGAAAGAACTTTTTGATGAAGGTCGGGGAAAGAAAATCGCTGCCGATCTGACGGGCGCCGGTCTGGACATGTCGTATCGGGTTAATGGCCGAAGCCCCTATGTGATCTCGGCGCAATGGTTGGATGCCTCGACCAACCATATGTACTTGTTCAACAGCGACTATATTTGGTTTGATCCTACCTCGATGATTGAAGGCCGAAAAAAAATCGATGTGTACATTGATGATAATGACCCGAAGCGCTACTACGTGGACATTAGTTTCCTCCCCCAGACTGAATAAAGCCAAGTTACTTCTTCAATCTCCGGCATATTCTGCTGACGAGGCCGGGGCCCTCGTACACAAATCCCGTATATACCTGAATCAGGTCAGCACCTGCTTCCAGGTGTTGGATTGCATCTTCAGGTGACATAATTCCACCCACGCCAATAATCGGAAAGTCATTGCCCAGTCGATGGCGCAGGAAACGAATCACGGTACGGGCCCGCTCATTCAGCGGAGCACCGCTAACGCCTCCCGCTCCTAAGCTCGATACCTGATCAGCAGGGGTAAGAAGGCCATCACGTGACAACGTTGTATTGGTGGCAATCACCCCGTCAGTCTTGGTTTCCAAGAGAATTTCTACCACATCCTGTAACTGTTCTTCGGTTAGATCAGGTGCAATTTTCAACAGTACCGGTTTGGGTGAGCCTTTTGAAAGGCTAAGCGACTTGACAACGCCCAACAATTCCTTCAACGGCTCCTTTTCCTGCAGGGCGCGCAAACCCGGCGTGTTGGGTGAACTTACATTGATTACAAAATAATCCACGTAAGGAAATAAGTCTTCAAAGGCCTTTTGATAGTCTGCGACAGCCTGTTCATTGGGAGTCGACTTGTTCTTCCCGATGTTCCCGCCGACGATAATCCTGGACTTTCTGCGGCGAAGCCGGGGTACTGCAGCCAAAGCGCCTTCATTGTTAAAACCCATCCGGTTAATGATTGCCCTATCCTTGGGCAACCGAAACATTCTGGGCTTATCGTTTCCGGGCTGAGCCCTTGGCGTGAGTGTACCAATTTCAATAAACCCGAATCCAAAACAAGCGAGGGCATCAATGGCTACTGCATTCTTGTCAAAGCCGGCTGCTAGACCTACCGGGTTGGGAAAGGTCAAACCCAGAATTTTCCTTTCAAGCGATGTATGTGCGAAGGTGAATCTCCAACGCAGGACCGATTGAACACCGGGTATGTACGCAGACCACCGGAGCAAGTTGAAAACAACGTGATGAATTTTTTCCGGATCAAAAAGAAACAGCAGCGGACGAATGAGGTGGGCGTACATGCCGGCTATTTCTTCTTGGTTTTAACCTTGTGCGGGAATTTCCGGAATCCCTGCTCCACGGCACTTTCGATCTGTCCGAGGATATCATTGGCGACATATCGCACATTGGCGCTAATCCGCCATATGGGATTATCGCTGCGATCATCGAGATCAATCACCAGGGTTCCTATTTTAGAGTCTTGTACAGAAGGACCTGAAGTAACCGAACCCGGCGTACCCCCAAATGGTCCGGCATTATACATGTCAGCGCGTTCGACATATCCGATTATAAATGAAATTACCAGTTGTGCATTGGAGTCGCTTTGGTGGAGTCCCTTTTCGGTCAATTCCTTGGCGATGATCTCATACACTTTTTCACGGAGTACCTTTTCATCGAAGTTCCTCATCTCAACCGGTGTGGTCACTTCAGATTCTCCAAGGCGGAACGTCTTATACCCGGTCATGTCCCGATTTTTGTCAAATGTAACTTTCATCTCCTGGGCCTGGGAGACCATTGCCATCAGCAACAAGATCAGGGTTAACGCGCGCATGGAACAAAGGTAATCAAGTATGACCGTACCCCAACCGTTATTTGCGGGGGTGAAATTCCCGAATGACCTGACGCAGATAATCGCGGTCCAGGTGGGTATAAATTTCTGTGGTAGTGATGGACTCATGCCCCAGCATTTCTTGAACCGCCCGCAGGTCGGCGCCGCCTTCGATAAGGTGCGTAGCAAAAGAATGCCTGAATGTGTGGGGGCTGATGGACTTATGAAGGCCTATCCTGGACGCCAGTGACTTTACCAAAAGAAAGACAGACACCCGTGATAATTTCTTACCGGCTTTATTGAGAAACACAAAGTGTTCAAAGTCCTTTTGTACGGGCACATGGACTCTGATTTCCTCAAGGTAAATCCGCAGGAACTTCATGGCATCTTTTCCGATGGGGACCAACCGTTCCTTATTGCCCTTTCCCACCACGCGCAGGAAACCCAGGTCGAAGTAGACATTGGCCCTTTTCAATTCCACCAACTCCGACACCCGTAGCCCGGAGCTGTACAGTATTTCCAGCATAGCCCGGTTGCGACCACCTTCGGGGGTAGACAAGTCGATGGCATCCAACAACTGGACAATCTCTTCATAGCTTAGTGTGTCGGGAAGTTTGCGTCCCAGCCGGGGGCCTTCGATCAACGTAGTGGGGTCCTTGTCAATGAGTTCTTCGGCCATGAGGTATTTAAAGAATCCTTTGATACCCGAAAGAATGCGCGCCTGGCTGTGCGCACTCATCCCCAATTCATTAATGTATTGTAAAAAACCTTGCAAGTGTTTGGTGGAGATGGCGCCCGGTGCCAGATTCAGGCGTGAAATCTCCAGGTACTGCTGGAGCAGTGTTACGTCGTGGATGTAGGCCTCGATTGAATTTTTAGAAAGGCTGCGTTCCAGGGTGAGGTAGTTTGAAAATTCCTTGCGGTACCGATCCCACCCGTGGCCTGCCATGGTTTTATCCTGTTTATTTCCCGTTATTTGTAAAGATCGTTATTCCTTGCAAATCGCCGGCTACCGGAATAGCAACAAAACACCGAAGCATGAAAATCCAAATCATCAACGGACCCAACCTCAATTTGCTGGGCAAGCGTGAACCTGAAGTTTACGGGGCTCAGTCATTTGAAATATTTTTTCAAACGCTCATTAATAGTTTTCCCACAGTTGACCTTCACTATTACCAAAGTAACATCGAAGGCGAATTGGTGAACAAATTGCATGAGGTTGGATTTTCCTGCGACGGGATTATCCTGAATGCAGGTGGATATACACACACCTCTGTTGCCATTCACGATGCCATTGGCGCCATCCAGGTGCCCGTTGTAGAAGTGCATATCTCCAATGTGTATGCGCGCGAAGAATTTCGTCACTACAGTATCATTACATCCAAGTGTGCAGGGCTTATCACAGGCTTCGGTCTGCAAAGCTATGCCCTGGCCCTGATCTACCTGATGAACCGGCCCAAAGTCTGACGCCATGATTTCCTTTTACCCGGGGCCCTCACGTGTTCATGATAAGGTTTCGATTTGGGTGCGCCAGGCTCAAAAAAAAGGTATCCTCAGCATGAACCACCGGAGTCCGGAGTTTATGCAAATGTCCGAAGAAACCGTCGCTTGCCTCCGGAAAAAACTCCGCATCCCTAAGGCGTACCATGTTTACTTCACTAACTCAGCTACAGAGTGTTGGGAGATGATCGCCCAATCATTAATCCGTGAGAAAAGCATACACCTATTTAATGGAGCCTTTGGAGAAAAATGGCATGCATACACCCTTCGGTTGAAGCCCGAAGCGGTTGCAATGCCGTACGGGCCGGAGCAGGAACTTGATCCTGGCTTGATGATATTCCGCGAAGGCGATTTGATTTGCCTCACGCAGAACGAAACATCAAATGGCACCTATGTATCCAACAAAATCATTGCACGTGTCAGGCTCAATAATCCGAAGCACCTCATTGCAATAGACGCCACCTCCTCCATGGCAGGTGTGTACCTGGATTTCAGTGCCGCAGATTGCTGGTTTGCTTCGGTACAAAAGTGCTTCGGCTTACCCGCTGGACTGGGTATTATGATCTGCTCTCCACGAGCAGTGGCGCGTATCCACGAGCTCAACGAACGTAACCATTACAACAGCCTCGCTGTCGTTGATGAGATGATGAAAAAGTGGCAAACAGTATGCACCCCTAATGTATTGGGCATATATCTGCTGGGTCGTGTTGCCCGCATCATGAAAAAAATTTCCGTTACCGAAACCAAAATTCGAAAGCGCCAGGTCCGCTGGATTCGTTTTTTCCGCTCGTCTAAAAATCTATCCTTGCTCATTCAAAATCCATCGGTTCAATCACGTACTGTAATTGCAGTATCTGGCGATGAGCACCTCATTGCTTTGGTAAAGCGCAAGGCTCGTCGACGCGGGCTCCTGCTGGGTGAAGGGTATGGTTCACTGCAGGCAACTTCCTTCCGGATTGCCAACTTTCCTGCTATACACAAAAAAGAAATTGCCAAACTTGAAAGGTTTCTGACCACTTATCTTTAGTCGAACCCATTGACCGCACCACACCAGTGGCCCAAACATCAGGGCAGCGGGTAGCCAACGTCATTTGGACGACATTCGGATTTTTCTATCTTTCTCAACAATCGATGCGTTGCACCACCGATTGTGCCTGCCGGTGATTCAAACGAGACCTTGATGCCTCTATGAGCGGACTCCATTATATCAATGTAAGCAACAACCAATCGATCTCGCTCAGCAATATTCCGGTATTGCCATATCCCGCATTCTTTGAAACGATGGTGGACTTATTGCAAGACCCCATGGCACATTGCGTCAACTATTTTGCATACCCCGAAGGAAATGGCCTGCAATTTATCGCGGTGGTTGCCCATGATCATCAGGGTACGTTATCGGTACTTCGGCACACCCTTCCGCAACGGGAAGCAAAATTAAGAAGCCTGACCCGTGAAATCTATGGGTTGCATATTTACGAGCGGGAGATACATGAAAATTTTGGCGTTGACTTTATTGGTCACCCGTGGCTCAAACCGGTGCGGTACGCTTTTGATCGCGCCGACCGTTCAAAAACCATTGCGAATTATCCATTCTATCAAATCGAGTCGCAGGAACTGCATCAGGTGGGTGTTGGCCCGATTCATGCGGGAGTGATTGAACCCGGGCATTTCCGGTTCTTGTGCAATGGAGAAACGGTACTGCACCTGGAGATTCAGCTGGGATGGCAGCACCGCGGTATCGAGAAGCTATTCCTTAGCAAGCCTTCACTCATACAGCGTACTATCCTGGCAGAATCCATCGCCGGAGACACGGCCATCGGCCATGCCCTTGCTTTTGCCCATACCCAGGAAGCGTTGGCAGGTATTGAAACTTCGGAACGGTTGGCCATGGAACGGACCATGGCCCTTGAACTGGAGCGTATCGCCATGCACATCGGGGACCTGAGTAACATGAATATTGGGTTAGCATATCAGCTCGCTGCATCGGTATTCGGCACCCTGCGAACGCCGGTGATTAACTATACACAATCCTGGTGTGGCAACCGTTTTGGAAAAGGGCTGATCCGCGTAGGTGGAAGTCACTACCCATTTACCGAAGAACTTACCGAAAAACTCGATCACTTATTGATTGATGTCGAAAACCGGTTTACCCCGATGGCAAACCGCCTGTTTGCGTTGCCTACCGTACTAATGCGTATGGAAAATATCGGACAGGTTACTGAAAGTCAAATGCGAACGATTGGGGCCGTGGGTATGGCGGCGCGTATGGTCAATATTCCAAGGGATATACGCATCACACACCCGTTCGATGCATTTGCCAGGTTACCCATTGAAATGCAGACGGTTGAAAGCGGTGATGTCCTGGCCCGTGCCCAACTTCGTCGGCAAGAAGTTGAAACATCCATTGGGTACCTGCGGTCTTTGGCCCATCGCCTGGCCGACTCAAAGGTACCTGCTCTGAAGCCAATCTCTTCCCAGGATCTGCATCTCAAGCCCGCCTCGTTTGTCGTTTCGTTGACAGAAGGCTGGCGAGGTGAAATCTGTCATTGTTGTGTGACGGATGGGTTGGGAAAGGTGGCGCACTACAAAATCAAAGATCCATCGATGCATAATTGGTTGGCCCTCGCCCTGTCGCTGCGCGATCTGGAGATCTCTGATTTTCCGATCAACAACAAGAGTTATAACCTGAGCTATTGCGGACACGACCTTTAACCTCGCCAGGATGAATATTGAACTACTAGAAGGTATTACCCTGCTGACCCTCGGCATCTATTTCGTTCCCGTGGCATGGAAACAACCATTCGCCGTGCTGCTCTCGCTCGGAATCGCGGTGGTGACCGGATACTGGGCCATTCAGGTGCTGGCCTATGATCAGGTGATCGATCAAACCATGAATATGCCATTCTGGTTTAATTCATCCGTACTACATATCGACAAACTTTCCGCCTTCTTCATACTTGTCATTGACTTTGGCTGCCTCACCAGCCTGTTGTATAGCCGTGGATACCTTTCCATGTATGCTGCCACCAAACGACCTCAGGAGTTTGCCTTGCATTACTTCTTTTTGTTGTGGCTCCAGTTGGCCATGATTCTGGTTGTTACCCTCCAGGAAGGGCTTCCATTTTTGGTCGCCTGGGAGATCATGTCCATCAGTTCCTTTATGTTGGTGATTTTCGAAGCAGAGAAAAAGGAAATTTTATCTACCGGCATTTACTACCTGATTCAGATGCACGTGGCACTCTTCTTTGTGCTCGCAGGGTTTACGTTGATCGAAGCGAAGACGGGCATTTCCGGGTTTAACGGATTGACGCCCTACTTTCAAACCCACGATGCCCTGCCGATGTTCCTGTTGTTTTTCGCAGGCTTTGGCATCAAGGCAGGATTCATACCCTTACACAGTTGGCTTCCCCATGCTCATCCCGCAGCACCTTCGCATGTGTCTGGCGTGATGTCGGGTACAATGATCAAAATGGGAATCTATGGCATCATGCGGGTGAGCTTGCACCTGACCGATCAGTGGATGGAGATCGGAACAATCGTATTGCTGGTGTCCATGGTGTCGTCGGTGTTCGGTGTATTCTTTGCCATATTTCAACACGATCTGAAAAAAATGCTGGCCTTCCACAGCATTGAGAATATCGGCATCATCGGTATCGGCATTGGCACCGGGTTAATCGGCACCGCCATGCACATGCCGGTCCTCACCGTACTCGGTTTCAGCGGCGCCCTCTTGCACGTGGCGAACCATAGTTTGTTCAAGTCACTGTTATTTTATTGTGCTGGGTCTGTGTACCAGCAATGTCACACACGGGATGTGAATGAATTGGGCGGACTGATTAAGAAAATGCCCCAGACCGCATTGCTATTCCTGCTGGCCTCGACGGCCATTTGCGGACTTCCACCACTCAATGGTTTTATCTCAGAGTTTCTGATCTACAAAGCCTTCTTCACCGGACTCGGTCACGACATTTACACGTCAGTACTTTTTCTGGCCGCCCTTATTGGGCTCACGCTTACCGGAGGTCTTGCAGTATTTTGCTTTACCAAGGCCTTCGGAGTGGTATTTCTGGGCGCGTCACGTACGCACCATACCGAAGAAGCCCATGAAGTATCCATCGGGATGCGAATCCCAAAATTCCTGATTGCTGTGCCCATCATAGGCATCGGATTGGGGTCTTATCTACTGATGCCCTGGCTGCAGCCTATTGCATCCATGTACCTGACTGAGCCTGTCTCCAATCCCGTACAGATGGCCGGCCCGATGCTACAATCGGTGAGTCTCGCCCTGGGCGCATTTGTAGCACTGGTTGTGGTAGTGTGGTTTATCCGTCGTGTACAGCAATCAAATAAAGTCATAACCTATGGCCCCACCTGGGGCTGTGGTTATTCATCATTGACCCCCGAGCATCAGTACACCTCCACCACCTTCGCAGACAACCTGGGTCGGATGACATCGGTATTTACCGGCGTAAAGACACACTATCAACCTATTGATAAGGCTGACATCTTTCCTTCGGATAAAAGAAAATATGAAACCCATCAGGAAGATGAATTGGAAAAGATGTTGATCCTGCGCCCTTCACATTTCTTTCTGGACATTATGATGCGGTTTACCGGACTTCGCAGCGGAAAGATTCAGCACTATATTCTGTATGGATTGGGATTCATTATTCTCATTGCACTGCTCACCGTAACCAATATGCTATGATCAGCGCCCTGTTAATCCTGCTTACTTCCCTGCTTTTTCCAGGTATTGTAGTAAAAACGAAAGCGTTGATGAGCGGCCGCAAAGGTCCCGGCCTGTGGCAGCCCATGTATGATATCATTCGCCTGTTGCGAAAAGGCAATGTTTACAGTTCTACTACAAGTGTGATCTTTCAAATAGCCCCTGTCATTTATTTCTGTACGGTGTTGTTTGGGGTATGCTTCATCCCTTTCGGGAATGCGGAAGGATTGATCTCCTTCCAGGGTGATCTGATTGTCTTTATCTACCTGATGGGTCTCGGAAAATTTTTCCTGATCCTCAACGGACTTGATGCCGGTTCCGGTTTTGAGGGCATGGGCTCCAACCGGGAAGCCCTGTACTCACTGCTTGCTGAACCTGCCTTCGTGGTATTGTTTGGCACGTTTGCGCTCATGGCCGGCTACGATTCATTCTGGGCCATCTACGCGCATTGGCACCTTACCACAGGAAGCACGCTGGTACTGTCGGCACTTGCCACCTATATTCTCCTGCAGGTAGCCATGATTGAAAACAGCCGGCTACCTGTCGATGATCCGAAGACACACCTCGAACTGACCATGGTGCACGAAGTAATTCTGCTCGACAACAGTGGGTTTGACCTGGGGCTTACCCAACTGGCCAACGCATTCAAGTTTGGGATTTTCGGCGCGCTAATGGCCAATTTCATTTTGCCCGAACATCAGTCGCTGGCCGTCCGCGCCGGCATCTTTGTGCTTGTCATTCTGATTTTTGCTGTGGTGGTGGGATTGATGGAGTCCTTCCGGGCGCGCTTCAAGATGGAGAAGAATCCACAGTTCATTCTCACCCTATCGTCCGTAGCCACCATCGCATTCCTGGTGGCGCTCATCATAACCAATAAGCTTTTATGATCAGTTTGCTCATCATCTCCTTCGGAGTGACCCTCATCTACCTGTCGGTAGCGGAGCGAATGCGGACGTACAACACCCTCATCGCCCTACAGGGCTTAATGCTCTTTTTCATCACCTACATTGAACTCAAGAACATCGATGCCATCCACCTGCTACTCATTCTGCTGGAGACGCTGATCGTAAAAGTGATCGTTCTTCCCTACTTTATCCACCGGCTACTGATCCGCCGAAATGGCGATAAGCCAGTTGCCCTGGTCGTACCCGGCTACGTATCACTGGTGGTGGTGTCCGTGATCTTCTTTCTCAGTTTCCTTGTTTCCTACCTCCTTCATGATGATCAGATTCAGGTGAAGTATTTTACCGGCGCGATTGCAGCCATCTTCACGGGCTTGTACCTCATCATTGTGCACAAACAGGTATTTACCCACATGATGGGATACCTTACGATTGAAAATGGCATCTTCCTGTTATCACTCGCTATTGGCAACGAAATGCCCCTGACGGTAAACTTGGCGGTGCTGCTGGATGTCTTTTCTTCCGTGCTGATCCTGGGGTTGTTCATCAACCGACTGGAAACCTTTAGTTCTCTTGATGTAGATCAACTCAAAGACCTAAAAGACTCCTGATATGGTGACCGCCTATTTTATCGCTTCCAGCGTCATCATCCTGCTGATTCTATTGATCCGCAAGCCGGTGGTCAGCCATGCCCTCGTATTTGTTTACCTTGGGTTTCTCGGCGCATTGTGTATGTCTGAGTCGTCCCACTACGACAACCCGGCTGGTGATTTCTTTAAAGCAGATGCCTTGGGGGTTCTTTTCCTTTTTGTCACATTCATCATCAGTTTTTTCTCCGCCATCCACTACGCCGTCTATGCCCAAAAGCGGTTACAGGCGTCCGGGATTGTTGCTGTCCACAATGCTTCTTTTGTTGTGTTTGCCACTGCTATTTCGGGTGTGTTCATCTCAACCCACATCGGCATGCTGTGGGCCTTTCTGGAAGCTTCCACCCTGAGTGGCGCGGCATTGATTTACCACGACCGTGACAAGCTTTCGCTGGAAGCCACCTGGAAGTACCTCTTTGTCAGCTCTATCGGTGTCACACTCGGCTTTGCGGGGATCATGTTCCTTAGTATTGCCGCCCATAATACCCCCAACTATATCAATGACCTCGTTCGGGTTGCTCCCGACATGAACCTCGGCTGGATCAAGACCTCATTCATTTTCGTGCTCGCAGGATTTTCTGTGAAGATGGGCATTGTTCCCTTGTTCACCATCGACATCGATGCTAAGGACAGTTCACCTTCGCCGGTAGGCGCAATGTTCTCGGGTCCTCTCATGAGCGTTGGCTTCATGGCGATTTACCGATTCTATCAAATCTATGCCCATACCAGCATACTGGCCTGGATGAATCATGTGCTCCTGCTTACCGGTGTGCTCAGTCTCTTTCTCGCAGCTGTATTTATCCTCAAGACAAATAATTTCAAGCGACTCCTCGCCTACTCAAGCATGGAGCATGCGGGTCTGATCCTGATTGCTTTCTCAACGGGTGTGAACGGCTATCTCGTTGCCATTCTTCACCTAACCCTCCACGCCTTTGCCAAGGCTGGTTTGTTTTTTCAGATCGGTCAGGTGCACCGCACGTATCAAAGCAAGATTGAAGAGGAGTGCGGCGATTATTTTAAAGTAAGCCCTGTCGGCAGCATGGCACTGCTGGCCGGATTATTGGCCATTGTAGCGATGCCACCATCAGGGTTGTTCATGACCGAATTTTTATTGTTTAAATCCCTTATGATTTCGGGGCAATGGTGGATCGTATTTGTGGTGATGTTCCTGCTGTGCTTCTTTGTCTATTCAATCATAAGGAAGTTCTTTACCATGATATTTATTGCCAACCCCAATGCACGGGTTATGGAGCAGGTAAATCCACTTGAGTCACTTTCGCCACTGCTGTTAATTGGTGGAGTGCTGATCGCCGGCGTCTTCAGCCCTGATTTTCTGATCCGCATTATTCAACAGGCTATCCTCGTGTTGCCACAATAATATTTGCTGTATGATCCTGGAAGACATCAAAATATTGCACCAACTCGGGAAACAATTCATCCCGGATGTCAGTAAACCCAAAGTACCCGGCCCTTTCAAAGGGCGCCCTGAGATCAGCCGTGCGGTGGTAGATGAAGATGCACTGGTGGCCTGTTGCCCCACCCAGGCCATTCAAAAAGCACCCATGCGGATTGACCTCGGAAAATGCGTGATGTGCGGGGAATGTTCCTTTGCGTTCCCGAACAAAATCCACTTTACTACAGATTATAGAATTGCCACTAATGTGCGGGAACGACTAATCATCACCGAAGGAGCTACTGAACCAATCGTTCTGGATGAGTCTAGGGTCCGACAGGAAATCCGTTCATTGTTTGGACGGTCACTGAAACTGCGGGAAATCTCAGCAGCCGGTTCAAATGCCGACGAAGCCGAACTCAACGCCGTGGGCAATCCCAATTTTGACATGGGGCGTTTTGGAATTGAATTTCTGGCGAGCCCGCGCCACACGGATGGCATTGTTATTACCGGACCCATCAGCGATAACATGGCTGAAGCCGTACAGATCTGTTACGATGCTGTGCCAAACCCCAAATTGATTATTCTGGCAGGCACCGACGCTATCAGCGGTGGCATCTTTGCTGGCAGCGCGGCGCTCAACAGGACCTTCCTGGAAAAATATCCCGTTGATCTTTATGTACCCGGAAATCCGCCCCATCCACTGACATTTGTAAATGGTATCCTTGATTTGGTCAGGAAAAGAAAATCCAAGCGCTAATTCTTAAGGCCACGTCGACTTACAGCGCTATTTTTACTCCTTTCAAGGTGACCAGGCCGGTGACCTGGCCTCTAAAGCCTACCTACCAAACCTATGAAAACACTAGAAATCCCCAAAGACGGGCTTGAAGGCCTCAAGCAAAACCTCACCGCCGATGCACTTTCCGGCTTCCTTGTATTCCTCTTAGCGCTTCCATTAAGTCTTGGCATTGCCAAAGCTTCAGGCTTCCCCGCTGCCATGGGTGTACTCACCGCCATGGTGGGGGGCCTTGTTGTGGGGGTGATTCAGGGCGGACGACTTACGATCAAGGGACCTGCGGCAGGACTCATTACCGTATGCGCAGGTGCTGTTACTGATCTCGGCAACCTGAACATCGAAGGGGCTACAGCAGTCCAACTCGCCTGCGGAGCCGTAGTGGTCATGGCAATAATTCAGTTCGTTTTCGGATTACTGAAGTTTGGGTCGTTCAGTGATTTTTTTCCTCACTCAGCCGTTCATGGAATGCTCGCCGCAATTGGCGTGCTCATCTTTGCAAAACAGTTTCCGATTCTACTCGGAGTTTCTTCTGACCTGACCAAAGGCCTTAGCCCAATTGAATTGTATACGCATATACCGAAGTTTATTCAAAACGCCGATCCACAGATTGCAATGATCGGCTTGCTAAGCCTGGTGATTATCTTTGCCTTGCCGATGCTCGGTGGCATTTTCAAGAAGATTCCTGCCCCCATGGTGGTGCTCGTTGTCATGGTACCGGTTGCTGCTTTTCTTGATTTCAAGACTTCCCGCCCTGCATCACTCGTAACGATCGGTGACTTCTGGGGAAACATTGGCTTAAATGCCAGTTTCGCCGCTGTAGGTACTGGTGTTTTCTGGAAGTACGTCTTCATGTTCCTTTTCGTCAACAGTCTCGAATCGTTGCTAACCGTAAAAGCCATTGATGGTCTTGATCCCTGGAAGCGTCAATCAGATTTCAACAAAGACCTGCGCGCAGTATCAGTTGGTAACGGTGTTGCCGGGTTGCTTGGAGGTTTGCCTATGATCTCGGAAGTGGCCCGTAGCTCAGCCAATGTTGGCTATGGTGGAACCACACGGTGGGCCAACGTTTTCCATGGCCTTTTTCTGTTCATTGCGATGCTGTTGCTGATCCCCGTCATCGAAATGATCCCAACCGCTGCGCTGGCTGCCATGTTGATCGCCGTGGCCTATCGCCTGGCATCACCGAAGGAGTTCATTGGAACCTACAAAATCGGACCAGAGCAGCTGGTTATCTTTATTGTCACCATTATTGTCACAGTGGCTGAAGACCTCCTGCTGGGTGTGGCGGCTGGCATCCTCACCAAATTCATTTTCCATATCATCAACGGAGCTCCGGTAAGCCAGCTTTTCAAGGCTGACTACATCGTAAATGAGGATGACAAGACGATCCACATTGGCGTGAAAGGCGTAGCTACTTTTTCAAATTTTCTGGGACACAAGAAACTGTGGGCTTCGTTGAAGCCCGGTAAGCGCGTAACCCTTGACTTTGAGATGGCAAAATTTGTTGACCACTCATTCATGGACCAATTGCATCATTTCGAGGACTCCTATCACCAAACCGGGGGCCATGTTAGCATCACCAACATTGAGCACCTCAATCCCCTTTCCGGCCACCCGCTGGCAGCCCGTAAATTATCCAAGATGGTGGCTGACAAGATTGAGATTCGCCTTTCCGCAAGACAGGTTGAACTACGCAAATTTGCTGTAGACAAAGACTATGATTTCAACCCACAACATGTGCGTGTGGGAAGCAAGTACAAGAACTTTCCTATCCAGAGCGGAAACACCATTCGATTTGAAGAAAACATCCTGTCCAAATATGCCGATATCGGCAAAATAGAAATTGCTGACCTCAACATCACGCAGGGCGTTCGACAAGCCGGACAAGAAATCCATGTTACGGTGGTTCACCTTTCCGAAATCAACCTTCCAATTCCTGACTTTGCGTTGGAGCCGGAGAGTTTTGGTACGAAATTCTCAGAGCTGGTTGGAGGCAAAGACATTGACTTTGCGAACTACCCGCAATTTTCCAGAAAATACTACCTGCGCGGTGACGAAGATGCCGTACGTAAGTTCTTCAAGGAGCCGGTGATTCGATTCCTGGAGAACCGGGAAGAAATCCACATCGAATGCCACAAGCATCGGCTGTTATTGTACAAAAGACTTGATCTGCTTGACCCGTCAGAGATCGATTTTCTGGAACGTTACGCAGAAGAGTTTGTAGAAGCACTTCAGAAAAATTAGGCATCCGCAAACTTTCCAACCTCCTATAACATGAAATCAGTATTTCTTGCCTGGTTCGTCATGCTTATACCCTTCGGTGTATTGGCACAGGAAGCTCCCAGGGAAGTAGATGAGTTGCGCTTCAAACTCAATGAAAGTGGAAGCCACTACCTCAAAGCTACCTTCCTCAACCAGGTATGGGTTAGGTTTAACGATAGTAACCCGGGCACTCAGGTTCTCGGTGAACCGACATCCCAGACCATGGACATTGGCCTCCGTCGCACCCGCATGCAGCTGTATGGACAATTGACGGATCATGTCTTCTTCTACTTCCAGTTTGGACAAAACAACTTCAACTTCCTCGCGCAGAATGCAGGCAATCGAAAGGTGCAGGTATTTTTCCATGATGCCCTCACCGAATACAAAACTTCAAAAACCAACAACAAACTGGTGCTGGGTGGTGGATTGACGATTGCCAATGGTCTTTCCCGGTTCAGCCAACCCAGCATTGGCACCATCATGAGCATGGATGTACCCGTCTTCGCCCAGGCTACCGTTGACCAGACTGACGAGTTCTCAAGAAAACTTAGCGTGTATGCCCGCGGACAGTTGGGGCGGTTTGACTACCGCGTGGTGATGAGTGACCCCTTTCCCATTACAACCAATGGAACCATTACATCACCTATCACAATCGCCACCAGCAACAACGCCACCTTTGCGCAAGTAGGGCACCACAAGCAGTACCAGGGGTTCTTCATGTGGAACTTCTTTGACAAAGAAGCCCACACCACGCCCTACATGACAGGTACCTACCTCGGAAAGAAAAAGGTATTGAACCTCGAAGCCGGATTCATCCAGCAAAAAAATGCACTCTGGACCGGTGATGGTATAACGAACACATTTCATGACATGAACCTTTGGTCGGTGGCTGTTTTTTATGATGCCCCTGTAAACAAGGAAAAAGGTACCGCAGTTAGCGCCTATTTGGGATACTTCATTACCAACTATGGACCGGGCTACCTGCGTTATAACAACGCCATGAATCCGGGTACGTCTATCACCGGCCCGTATCTCGCAGGAACACAGGGCAATTCTTTCCCGATGTTCGGTACCGGAACCCAGGTCTATGCGCAGGCCGGTTATCTGATGCGTAAAGACCTGTTCGGCGAAGGCAACGGAACCCTGATGCCGTATGTGACTTTGCAAAATGCAAAGCTGGACCGATTGGACAAGCAAATGAATGTGTATGATGTGGGGGTGAACTGGTTCATTAAGGGGCACACCAGCAAGCTTACCCTCGATTATCAAAGCCGGCCGGTATATTCCCTCCAGGGTACCGACCTTATTCGATCTGATCGCAAAGGTCAATTGACACTTCAATACCAGATCTTTTTCTAAGACATCTGAAGCCGAATGAATGAGCCGGTGCACCACCGGCTTTTTTGTTATGCAAACCAATCAGGGCGCTGAATCGAATTTGCCTAACTTTGCAATTATGCAATTCAATTACACCGAAATTTTCTCTGTTACCCTGATCCTATTTTCCGTGATTGATATTCTGGGGGCCATCCCAGTTATCATACAGATTCGACAGCGTGAAGGAAGAATTCATGCCGAAACGGCCACTGTAATCTCGGCGGTGCTGATGGTCAGTTTTCTGTATCTCGGACAGTTCATCTTGCATCTGTTTGGACTGGATGTGGCCTCATTTGCATTGGCAGGTGCAATTATCATTTTTATCATCGCCATGGAAATGATTCTGGGCATCACACTTATCAAAGATGACCCGGATGCCAAAGGCACTGGCTCCATTGTGCCGCTTGCGTTTCCTATTATCGCTGGGGCCGGTACGTTGAGTACCATTCTTTCATTGCGGGCCGTATATGAAGAAGTCAATATACTTATCGGCATTACGCTTAATCTGATTATTGTCTATATCGTGTTGCGCCTTAGCACCTGGCTGGAACAAAAGATCGGAAAGCCAGGCTTTGCTGTGCTGCGTCGCGTGTTTGGTGTGATCCTCCTCGCAATCGCCGTAAAAATTGTTAAGAATAACTTTACTGTGTCATGATCCGGATGTACACCGACGGCGCCGCGCAGGGCAATCCGGGACCGGGAGGATATGGCACGATCCTCTCCTTTCAGGGGCATAACAAAGAACTCAGCCAGGGATATCGGCTCACCACCAATAATCGCATGGAATTAATGGCCGTCATCGCGGGGCTTGAGGCCATCAAAAAGCATGGTATACCCGTTACCATTTATTCAGACTCAAAGTATGTGGTTGAAGCGATCCGACAAGGTTGGGTGTGGGGATGGGAAAAAAAGGACTTCGCCAAAAAAGCTAATCCTGATTTATGGAAACGATATATCGTCCTTCATAAAAAATTCCGTCCGGAATTTGTTTGGGTGAAGGGGCACGCAGGACATCCCCAAAACGAAAGATGCGATCAACTAGCCGTAGCAGCCGCACAGGATTTTGATCTCCTGGTTGACGAGGGCTATGAAGAAAGTCTCCGCGACAAAGCCTAATACTCCTGTTCGCTAAGCGCAATACCCAGGTCTTTTAAGCTCGACAAGATCGGTTCGTAAAATTCCGGTGTCACCGGGATGACTACGCCGCGTGCCTTAATCCTTCCATTCATTAGCAGGCCTGCCGCAATGGCCAACGGCCAGCCCACTGTCTTGGCCATCGCCGTTTGGGTTCCATCTTCACCGGTCGCAATGAGTGAAGCTTGTATCTCACGACTCTTACCGTCGAGGCGATAACGAAAGCGGTGCCACATAACAATCAGGTCGCGGTCATGCGGATCCAGTTTCCAACGCTTGTTGAGAATATGTTCCAGAATCTGGGCCGGTGTGCCGGACTTGAGGCCTACGGGAGTGGCATCAAACAAACCAGACCAGTTGAGTTTTCGAAGCTGTGGCCCATCGATGGCAAGCCTGAAGCGGTGAGCAATTTTTTCTTCCACGCTCCATTCAGGATGATAGTCAAGAAATGAATTGATAAAATCCTGGTGAGTCATGGACGCAACAGCCTCCATGGTGTATGTGTCATCGCAACATCCCAACTGAACGAAGATATCCCAGGCATCGCAGAACCCTTCGTTGCGCAGGGTGCCCCGCAGCATGGTCTTGATCGACTGCAGGCCGTATACGTCGCGGTATTGCAACGAATCCCGGTTGGCATAACCTTCATAGGCACCGTAACCCGGCACTGTCACCGGCGTGGTCCGTCTGAATAACTGCTGATAGGGAATGTACTTGAACTGACCCTCCTGTAAAAAACGCGCAGTGCCCTGACCGGCCATCACCACATTGCGTGGGTTCCAGGTAAACTTATATCGCCAGGGGTTTTCCGGATCGGTATCGGGAGCAATCAGCCCACCGGTAAAGGATTCAAATGAATACAGATCCCCGCCTGCCTGACGGATGCGATCAATTACCTGCATCGCACTCATGTGATCGATGCCCGGATCCAATCCACATTCATTCAGAAATAACAATTTCTTGTTACGGGCCTCCGCATCAAGCGCTTTCATTTCAGGAGATACATAGGATGCCGTGAGCAGGTGCTTACCCAACTGCAGACATATTCTCGCCACGAGAATGTGCAGGTGAGCTGGCATGAGCGAAACCACAACGTCGTGGGCGCGGATGATTTCCGTTGCTTCAGGTTGGTGAATATCAAATGCAATGGCGCGGGCATGTGATGCTCCCCTGATCCGCTGTTCCGCTGCCTCCGGTGATACATCACCAACAGTCAATGACCATTGGTACTGCAAAGCTTGATTCAACAGGTGGTGAATCAATGCCGAAGAAGACCGGCCCGCGCCCAAAACCAGAATGGCGTTCATGTCGTATAATTTTATCGAAAGTTATCGGGATTTTTGGATTGATTTTCCATTCTCAACATAATGCCTTAACTTTCATATCCCACGATGTTTTTTATGAAAGATGTTACCTCTGTCAAGCACCTTGATGACCTGGATTCAGAATCCAAGTACCTGGTGCACAAAGCAAAAGATGCCACCCACTTGTCCTATGCCCCATACTCTCGGTTTCATGTTGGAGCCGCGCTTTTGCTGGATGATGGTACATTAATCCAGGGCGCCAATCAGGAAAACGCTTCTTATCCGCTGTGTATGTGTGCGGAACGAGTTGCACTATACACTGCGGCCATCCAACATCCCGGCAAGAAGATCACCAAACTCGCCGTAGTGGCGCATAAAAAAAACCATAAGGAACTGGTGAATGCAACTGCTTGCGGTGCCTGCCGGCAGGTGATGCTGGAGTTTGAACAACGACAGAAAAGTCCCATTCAAATTGTCATGTTAGATCAGGATCAATGGATCACGTGTGCCTCCGCTACCGTGTTGCTTCCGATGAGTTTTGATCCTTCCAGCCTGCTCGATTGATGGCTGCCGAACAACGGGATTTGCATTTCAAATTCCAGGCGCGCTACTTCAGGGCTGGCAACCTGAATGCGCAAACCAGGCAGGTCTGGATACTCCTCCATGGATATGGGCAACTAGCACAATACTTTATCCGCAAATTCCAGGTGCTGGAAAACGACCGCACGTTTCTCCTGGCCCCCGAAGGACTTTCGCGTTTCTACCTGTCGGAACTAACCGATGTTGGCCGCCAAGACAATAAAGTTGGCGCTACCTGGATGACCCGCGAAAACCGGGAGATGGACATCACCAACTATCTCATGTACCTGAATGAGATGGCACATCAGGAACTAAAAGAATTTGAACATATACCGGTAACCATACTCGCATTTTCGCAAGGTTGCGCCACTGCCTGCCGGTGGGTAGCAGAGGGTACCGTGAACTTTGACCGGCTTATACTCTGGGCCGGAATATTCCCGCCTGACATCAATTTTTCATCTGCCGGAAAACTCTTGCAAAACAAAAAAACCATTCTCGTGGTTGGTGATCAGGATCCGTTTCTCACACCAGAGCGCATGGTGGAGTTTGATGCATTGGCCCGAAAACTTGGTATCGCACCCGAGAAGATTGTCTTCCAGGGCAAACATGAGGTCCGGGAAGATGTATTATTGTCGCTGGTTTAGGAAATACCAAACATCTCCATAATAAACCCCCAGCCATAGCCGCACAGCTGCACCACTGCGGATGGAACACTTAGCAAGGCTACCCAGGCCGAACTGGTAGCCCTCCACGCGGAAACGAAAATGGCTATGGAATAAAGTTTATACCAGACTAACAATAGCGTACCCCAGAACAAGCTGAGGTATATCAGGACGGGAATCGCAACCAATCCAACCATAAAAACAAAAGGGAACCAGTGGGTAAGTTTCACATACCCGGTGTGCACCTTCCCCACCCGAACTCGCCCGCGACCAAAGCCCGAAACCTGATGAAAAAACTGAATCAGGTCAGTTCGTCGTTTGTGGTAAACAAAAGCATTGGGTATCAATGCTACTTTCATACCCGCCTTTCGCATCCGAATGCTCAACTCAATATCCTCGGCCAATCGGTCGAAGGCAAAACCACCCAGCTGGATCGCCATGGTGCGGCGAATACCCATATTAAAACTTCGTGGCTGAAAATTCTCCGGGTTACCACCACGTATACCCCCCGTCGTAAGCCAGGAGGACATGGTATAGGCCATGGCTTGTTGCAAGGGTGTAAAGTTTTCATGACCACGATCGGGTCCACCCCACGCATCAACGGGTGTCGCCTGCATGAAAGATTCTACGCTGGCGAAATAGGCAGGTGTAAGGATACAATCCGAATCAAAAAAAACAACGTACTCTCCCCGGGCTTTCTCCACGCCAAAATTCCGGCTAGGACCCGGTCCGGTGTTGGTCTTGGTGTAGTAGTGCAGTTCCAGCTTGTCCTTAAACTGATCACACACCGCCTTTGATGAAATGTCAGATCCATCCTCCACGACGATGACTTCAAAGTCCCTGATGGTTTGCTGCGTGAGGCTGTGGAGCAATTCTGCCAATTCATCCGGACGGTTGAAGACCGGCACCACAACAGAATATTTTGGATAAGGCGGCACAGTGGACAAAAGTAACAAAACGATGCCGCCCAAAAATCGATCAGTTTTTCAGACAATTTTCACGGCTCGCGCGCTTCGTTTGCCTCAAAAAACTATCTTTCGGGCTGATGGATAATTTCGTTGTTTCTGCCCGCAAATACCGCCCCCTCGGCTTCGAGGAAGTGGTGGGCCAGGAACATATTACTACCACCCTCAAGAATGCCATAGACAACAGCAAGCTGGCCCAGGCGCTCCTGTTCTGTGGCCCACGCGGTGTAGGTAAAACAACCTGCGCCCGGATTGTCGCCCGCATGATCAATGGCTTCGAAGAAAAGGCCGAAGTCAATTCCCTCAACATCTTCGAACTGGATGCAGCTTCCAACAACTCGGTGGAAGACATTAGAAACCTGATCGACCAGGTACGCTACCCACCACAGTATGGAAAGTACAAAGTGTATATCATCGACGAGGTGCATATGCTTTCCAATGCGGCATTCAACGCATTCCTGAAAACACTGGAAGAGCCACCTGCTTACGCCATATTTATCCTGGCCACCACTGAAAAGCACAAGGTGATTCCAACCATCCTTTCGCGGTGCCAGATTTTTGATTTTAACCGGATTCAGATTTCTGACATCTCACGTCAACTAAAGAAAATTGCAGACCGCGAAAAAATCAAAGCTGAAGAAGCTGCCCTGCACCTGATTGCACAAAAAGCAGATGGGGCTTTGCGCGACGCGCTCTCCATTTTCGATCTGATGGTCACCTTCTCCTCCGGAAAAGGTGTCACCTTCAAGAATGTCATCGACAACCTGCATATCCTCGACTATGAATATTACTTCAAAGTCGTTGATGGGTTGCTAGCCCAAAATCCAACCACACCCCTGCTCCTATTCGATGAGATCTTGCGCAAGGGTTTTGAAGGGCAAAACTTTATCGTTGGCCTTAGCGAGCACCTGCGAAACCTCATGGTGGCACAGGATGCAAGAACCATTCAACTGATGGAGGTGCCAGACGCTATCCGTAAGCAATACGAACAACAGTCCAAGGCGGCCCCCTACTCACTCCTCCTCTCATGGTTGAGCATCGCCAACCAGGCGGACATCAATTATAAGATGAGCAAGAATCAGCGCCTCACGGTAGAGTTGGCGTTGATGAAAATGGCCCATCTGAAATCCGTATTTCAGGGAACAGCCCCCGCGGAACCCGCCGACCCGGCGGCATTAAAAAAAAAATTGAATTAACGAACGGGGAAAAGCCATCCACTTCGGTTGCACCGCCTGAACCTGCGCCCTTACCGCCCACACCGACTCTCTCAGCGCCTGCTGAAAAGGTGGCGGCACCTTCAGTAAAGTCAACCCCAACCAAGTCGAAATCAACCCCCAGCCTGCAAAGCCTTTTAAAAGGGAACGCACCACTAGCGAAAGAAGTGGAAGTGACTGCTGCGGTCCTCAATAAACCAGTAAAAAATGAGGACCTAATCACCGTTTGGAATGCTTACGCAGAAAGCAGGAAAGACCAGGTTGCAGAATATCAGTTTCTAAAGCGGGAAATCGACTTTCAGTATCCGAACATTCAGATCAGCATCTCCAATCCTGTGGAGGAACATTTACTGGATAATTTCCGGCGCGATTTTACCCAGTACCTGCGCGATCAACTGCAGAACAGTAACCTGACTATCGTCACGGTAATGCAGGATGTTTCCGGCCAAAAAGTGATTTACACGGCCAAGGATAAATTCGATCATCTCGCCAGTAAAAATCCCCATATCCTTACACTCAAAGAGCGGCTCGGGCTGGACTGGGATTTCTAAGCCAATCCAACACGAAACCGTATATTTGGGGTCATTTTTCATGCATGACCATTTCGTACAACTGGCTTAAACAATACATCGACCTGCCAGAGTCACCAGAAGAAATTGCCAGGGTTCTTACCTCCACCGGACTGGAAGTAGAAAGTGTTCACCCCTTGGAAACCGTGAAGGGCGGATTGAAGGGCCTCGTCATCGGGCAGGTATTGACCTGTGTCAAACACCCCAACGCTGATAAATTATCTGTGACCACGGTGGATGTGGGTGGCCCAACGCCCCTCGCTATTGTTTGTGGTGCGCCCAACGTTGCCCCTGGGCAGAAGGTAGTGGTAGCCGTACCGGGTACCACCGTGCACCCTACCGAAGGTGAGCCTTTTGCCATCAAAGCTACCAAGATCCGGGGTGAGAAAAGCGAAGGCATGATCTGCGCGGAAGATGAAGTAGGCCTCGGCAAGAGCCACGCCGGCATCATGGTGCTGGACACCCAGGTACCCAATGGCACGCTCGCATCAGACTTCTTCAAGATTGAAACGGACTATATCCTGGAAATTGGGTTGACGCCCAACCGGGCGGATGCCGCTTCACACATCGGCGTGGCCCGCGATATTCGTGCCGCCAAAGGCAGAAACATCCAGTGGCCTTCGGTTGAGGCATTCAAACCTGACAATCAAGCCCTGCCGATTAAAGTAATCGTAGAAAATACAGAGGCATGTCCCCGTTATTCGGGCGTTACCCTTACGGGAATTACGATCAAAGAATCTCCGGCCTGGTTAAAGCAGCGACTTATTTCCATTGGCCTGACTCCCATTAACAATGTGGTGGATATCACGAATTATGTGTGTCACGAAATGGGCCAACCCATGCACGCCTTTGATGCCGATGCCATTACGGGTGGACAAGTGGTTGTGAAGACCCTGGCCGAGGGGACAAAGTTTATTACCCTCGACAACAAAGAGCGATCGCTGGCTGCCAAAGACCTGATGATCTGCAATTCCCAGCAGGGCATGTGCATTGCCGGCGTATTTGGTGGTGCCAAGAGCGGCATTAGTGCAACCACCACCAACTTGTTTCTCGAAAGTGCCACCTTCTCACCTGAGTTTGTGCGCAGAACCAGCAACTTCCATCAACTGAAGACCGACGCCTCGTTCCGTTTTTCGCGGGGGACAGACCCTTTGCTTACCGTTTACGCCCTGAAGCGGGCGGCGCTGCTGATCAAAGAATTGGCCGGCGGCACCATCTCATCGGATATCATGGATGTTTACCCGAAGCCAATTGAAAATCGTCGGATATCGATCAAGGACAAAAATGTGGCGAGGTTGATTGGCAAGGCTCTGCCCCAGGAGGAGATTTATCGAATTCTGGGCCTGCTGGATATTGAAGTCAGCGATAAGACAGGTGCCGGATTTACCGTTTCAGTTCCACCTTACCGCGTGGATGTGCTGCAGGAAGCTGATGTGGTAGAGGAAATCCTGCGCATCTATGGCTTCAATAACATTGAGCTGAAAGAAGAGGCCGGCACCGATTTCCTGGCCCATTTCCCCGTCAAGGACCTGAACAAGTTCAAGAAGAACATAGGCGGACTACTGGTGGCCAACGGCTATTATGAGATACTTACCAATTCACTTACCAACGCATCCTATCAGCAGAAACACAAATTGACATTTGGCGGTGTGCCGGTGGAGGTACTCAACAAATTGAGCGAGGAGCTGGGCATTTTGAGGCAGACTATGCTGTTTACGGGCCTTGAAGTTTGTGCTTACAATTTTAACCGGAAGCAGAAAGACATGAAGTTCTTCGAGTTTGGCAAGATTTACAGCAAATCGGGCGCAGGCTATCATGAGGAAGAGCGGCTAGCATTGTTCATAGGCGGAAACCAGGTAACTGAGACCTGGCGGGAGCAGCCAAAACCAGTGAGCTATCATGATATTGCCCAGGCGGTGGCGCAGGTGCTGGAGCGCTGTGCGATTTCCGGCGATGAGCATGAGCCATTGAATGACCCCCTGTTTGACTATGGATTGCGGCTGCTCCGCGGTGGTCTGGAGGTAGGTCGGGTTGGCAAAGTGAAGTCCGCCTTGACCCGTGAATTTGGACTGAAGACGGACATTTTCTATGCCGACCTGAGCACTGA
>DAOMGC010000007.1:0-78058 GCA_035430125.1 Cyclobacteriaceae bacterium
GAGCATCTGCCTTACAAGCAGAGGGTCGGGGGTTCGAACCCCTCAGCTCCCACCAAACCCCGGACTCCCGGGGTTTTGCGTTTATGGATGCATTGGTTTACATCCTTCATTCCGCCGCTGCCGGGAAGTACTACATCGGCCATACGACCGAACCAATAGAAGAACGCCTACGCAAACACAATTCAGATCACGACGGCTTTACCGGAAAGTATAGCGATTGGAGGGTCGTTTTTACAGAGAAACTTACCTCCAAAGCTTTGGCTTATGCTCGTGAGCGCGAAATCAAACGTAGGAAAAGTCGAAAGATGATTGAGGCCTTGATTGCTCGTTCAGAGTAACCCTACTTCTAATCGGAATGGTCGGGGTACTTCCGAAGGCTTTAGGGACTCAGCTCACACAAAACCCAGAAACTTCCGGGCTTTTGCATTTAATGGATGCGAATAAATTCCGAACTTCTCTTCATAAACGTCCATTATGAAAATTTGCCTTCTGTTGTTCGCCTTGATTGCCCTGTCCCCGACATCATTTGGCCGTGAGAATCAGGGCTTATCCAAAAATGATTCAACGCTGATCACTTCAATGGGTAAGATGTTTGAGACCGAGTTTATGCCATTCGCCAGAAAATTCGCTGAGGCCTCCTATCCCGTCAAGCTTCGGTCAGAAAAACTAACGGATGCACAGTATCGAATTTATGTATCCAGGGCCCGGTCACTGACCGAGGGATTCTTGAATGCGGAATTGTATCAGCAGGGTAATCCCCTCAATGGCCTTAACAAGCGTTTCGTGTATTTAATGTTTGAAGCTGCTTACCGGAATAATTTCGCGGGGCTTGATTTTACGTTTTTTGAAAAGACAGAATCAAAACTCGGTTCAGTGATGGAATAAATGTTCCAGGTGTCCTACACCTAATAGGTGTAGGACACCTTAGCTTCAGGGATGACTGAGTATGAATCCGAGTAAAAAGTGTCTGGGTTAATGTCAAGCAACTCGAGAGCGAGATCCTTTTTGCATAGCCTCGTGGTGTGACGCGAAGGTGACGTGTATTCAACAAAAGAACTATGTGACCAATATTCCATTTTAGAAACCAGGCCAGCTTTAAGTGGATTCTGATGGATATAATGCAAAACAGTCTTCGCATAGTCGTTGGTGACATCATTGACCAAAATAGATTTAGTACCCTGCTGAAATAAGCTTCCTTTCCTTCCTTCCTGCTTGTTAATTCCTTTGGCGTAAGAGCTCAATAATTGCTTTATCGCCTGCGAAAAACGCTGTCTGGGAAGTCCAAGATCCCGAACAGGATACGTAGAGCGGTGATTCGCGTGAATGAGAAAATGAAAGTGAGTTGGCATGAGGCAATAAGCCAGAATGTCACACGTAGGCGCTACATACCGACCGATTTTATTCATGAAGTACGGATAGTTGTGAGGTGCTGGGAAAATAACCTCCCGGTTATTACCACGATTGAAGATGTGATATATACCACCCTCGATAAGCTTCATGGTCACAATGTAGCGTTCTGGAATTTCAGGCATGCATCCTACCATGTCCGGTTATCCTGATGAAGTAACAGTGTCCTACACCTAATAGGTGTAGGACACCTAATCATCTTATTATCTAATCCTTCCAATCCACTGGCCTCACCGTCGTGCTCTCCGAACCCGGAAATCCCAATAAACAACTTACCCCAGCCGCTCCCTTTCGCGGCGGATTCACACAATCCTCCGGCGCTTCAATAAATGTCTTGTGTGTGTTCTTGTCCAGATATACCTCCCGCTTGTGAATCGCTGCAGCATAAAAGATACCTTGTACGGGAGTCGCTCCATTTATTTCAAAAATATTAGTGGGGATACGTCCGCCAACCGGCTGGAACAAACTTCCTATCCCCTCCTTCTGCTTCTGAATAGCCCTCCAGTATTCATACGAGTTGCGTGATAAACTCATCTGATATACCTCAACCCGGTAGCGCTCAAAAAAAGTATAATAATTGATCGGCACATACCCTACCTCCACGTTGTTGAATTTGCCTTCCGCGGACAATGCGCCGTCATTTACCTTCGGCTTGTCTTCCCGTGGCGTCACCCAGCAGCGGCAACAGGTACACGCCAATCCAGGAACATACTCCGGCTCCTGGGTCCTTGGATTAAGCACATAACCCATTTTTAGTTCCCCATCAACCCACATGTATCCACTGCAGGGAAGCGGGCAATAATTTCCAGGCGTCTCTCCTCCGCCGTCAGGCCGACAAGAGCCCGGACACAAATTATACTGAGGAAGCGTTTCCACCACATAGGTCCCGACAAATTTCCATCGCAGGTACTCCTCGCCGGGAACCGTGTGCGAATCAACATAAATGCGGTAACCATATTCGGCTTTATCTGATCGAATAAGCTCTTCCCATTCATAGTAGAGGGAATCAATGCGGCCCACCGGCGTCATCTTGTCAGGTATCGACTCAAAAATATTCCCATTGTTCATTTCAACTCGAACATGATAGGATCGTCCAATGGTACCCCTGATACCGGAAGGATTCGACTGATAAACTCCTGCCGAAACCAGTGTCAATTCTTCCGTAGTACCCGCATCATCTGCCAGGAATACCCGATTCGCATTCACGGGTACACCGAGAGGAAGGGTGGCATCACTCTTGATGACATTACTGAGCTTTACCGTATACGGACCGGGTGCATTGGTAATGGATCCCTCTATGACTATCTCCGTAAGCGGAACAGGCGGTGTACTAAAATTGATTCTGTCAATACACCCGTCTATGACAAGCCAAAGAACGGGGAAAAATATAATGCGCTTCAAGGGTATTGCAGAGTGACCTGTAAAAGTACTCATCTCCGGGTGTTAAAGACATCACCTCAAGTAAGGTACCCCCAGAGCCAATCACTTCACCACATGAACCCTTACTCCCAAACCCAGGAAGTTGTTGAGCGGAACGCTCACTTGATGATCATATTGATACCTTAGGTAGCTATACAATGCCAGTCGCTCCGTTAAATCATGTTCCAGGTCTACCTGAAGAAAAGGACTCTGCAACACATACGGATTAAAGACGTCATAAGCACCCCACACGGCCTGCGCATGACCCTTATGACTAAATGCATATCGCAAGGCAAGCTTCCAGGTACTATAAAAATTCCCGGATCCGCCTGTTGACGGAATAGCTTCCTGTGATCCGTTACGCGTATATGATGAAACAAACCCATAGGCGGTCATCAGCGAGAGGTTATCCGTCAGCGGCAAACGACCCTCTGCAAAAAGCAGGAAATTGCTCCGCGAAAAAATGGGTGAGGGATACTTGATGACATTGTCCGAGAGGCGTGCTATAAACCGCACGCGCTTCCAGAAGTTCTTTGTTTGGAGTTCAATCTTATAATGATAATAGGAATCGAATTGTTGAGGCCGCTCGCCCTGCCGAATTCCAAACTCTCCCCGCAACCACTTGTTCAGTTGCGCGTTCAGTACAATATTTTCATCTACCCGCCATTGGCCTGAAGCGTCAGAAATCAGTCGTCCATACACCAGGAGACTAACCTTGTCCTGCTGCGCCTCCGCACCAACCGCATGTAGAAACGCAACAAGCATTAAAATTGCAACCTTCATGAGATTTAAGATCAATCTATCAATCTTCCAGCCGGTGTCCAGGCCTATTGATAACAAATTGATGATTTGGTCACATTTTTAATCAATTGGCATCGTTTTTATTCCTGCTACTTTTGTAATTGGACCCGATCCTGTGAAACGTCTGCGAAAAATTGCCATGGTTATCCTGCTGACCCTCCTCGTGGTGATGGCAGGGCTCACGGCTTCCGTTTTCATCTTCAAAGACCGCATTCTACAGCAATTCATCCGGGAAGCAAACAAGAACCTTGGCACGCCCGTGCGCATCGCAAAAATTGAAATCTCAGCCCTTTCTGATTTTCCACAGCTCACCATCGAACTCAGTGACGTATATGTAGAAGACAGCCACCCTGGAGAATATCCACTCCTGACCGCCAAGAAAGTCTCATTTATCCTGAACCCCATGGAGGTATGGAAGGGCAACTATACCATCCGCGGACTGCAGATCAACGACAGCGAAACAAACCTCCGAATCAACAAGGCGGGCATTAATAATTATACCGTGATAAAAAAGGGGGATGGGTCAGGTTCCATTTCCTTTGATCTGCAAAATGTAGGACTCCGCAATACCCTGGTCACGTATATCGATCAGGCCGCCAATCTACATCATGAATTTTCCAGCTCGTCACTCGTGGCAACCGTCACGGCGAGCGACAATCAATACCTAATAAATACCCACGGGGATATCTTAACCGAACAAATCGGAATTGGTTCCTCACTTTGGTTTCAGAAAAAGAGGTTTGACACCGATGTTCAACTGGTCTACGACGACAAAAACAAGATTCTTGACATTAAGCCCTCCACCCTTTCACTTGATGGTGCCGACTTTGAGGTGAGCGGCTCATACCGCTTCAAAGAAAAGAACCTTATTGACCTTCAAACCAAAGGCAAGAACGCCAATATCCAGCTGCTATTTACCCTCCTGCCGGAATCATCTGTCGCGCACCTGAAACAATATCAAAGCAAGGGCGATGTCTACTTTGACCTGAAGATGAAAGGTGAATTGTCGGCCAATCATAAACCTGGGCTTGATGTTCATTTTGGCATGAAGGAGGCCACCGTATTTCATCCCGACTATCAATCACGGATCGAGAACGCAACCGTTGAAGGTCAGTTTAAAACACCCTCCCTGGCAAACAGCAGCGATGCATTCCTTTCCCTTCGCAATATCCGCGCATCGCTCAATGGCGATACGTTTACCGGCAACTTCGAAATGAAAAATTTTGACGATCCCTATGTCACGGCTGATTTTAGTGGCGAAGTGAATGCCGATGAGCTCCTCAACTTCTACCGATTTGAAGACCTGCACGAACTCACCGGTCGCATCAACGCAGACGTATCCCTGCAGGGCAGAATCGCATTGCTCAAAAATAAATCCACCGCTCAGCAGGTACGGACCGAAGGAAACATTGAATTGCATAATCTCAATTTCCGCATAGGCGAAAATCAACATGCGTTCACCGGCATGAATGGCGTACTGCAATTCAATAACAATGACCTGGCGATGAGCAACCTCAGGGGAAGTTTTGAGAACAGTGACTTTGTGCTCAACGGGTTTTTTAAGAACGTGGTGACCTTTCTGCTCTTCCCGAACCAGCCCATTGGCGTAGAAGCCGACCTGAAGTCCGAATTCCTTGACATCGATCAGCTCTTTTCCATTGGCTTCGGTTCCCAGGATCAGGGGCCTTATCAATTCAGCATCTCTCCCAATCTTCATCTCAACTTTACCTACAACATCAACCAACTCAGGTTCCGGCGATTCCATCCTAACCGGGTAAAGGGGGATTTGCTGGTAAAAGGTCAGGTAGCTGTTGCCCGGGCTATCCACCTCAGCGGAATGGGCGGTACGGTTGACCTGTCAGGCATTATTGATGCCAAGAATCCCAAAGCCATTGACCTCATCGCATCATCGAAGCTCAAAGGAATTCAAATCGATTCCTTGTTCTATGTATTTGAAGATTTTCAGCAGGAATTCATCAACTACAAGAACCTTCGTGGCCAGGCCGATGCGGATATTTCTCTGGAGACCACATTGACCAGCGGACTCTCCATAGTACCCGAGACCCTCATCGCTGATGTAAGTGCGGTCATCCGAAATGGGGAACTCAACAACTTCGCGCCCATGCAAAACCTGAACAAATACCTCGACGACCAAGGATTGAGCAAACTGCGCTTCGGTGAATTAAAGAACGACATCCACATAGAAAAGAAAACGGTCTACATTCCCCAAATGGAGGTGCGAAGTAATTTGACCAACATCCAGATCAGCGGCACCCATACATTCGATCAACACATTAACTATCGTGTGGTGGCACCGCTCCGTACCCGAAAAAAAATCGATCCGGATGAGGCATTCGGCGCCATTGAACAGGACAGTAAAGGTCAATCCAGGCTTTTTCTCAAAATCATAGGAACCACTGATAACTACGAAGTGACTTACGATAAAGAAGCGGTAAAAAAGAAAATTGCCAGTGACCTTAAAAAAGAAGTCCAGGAACTAAAGGATGCCTTCAAATTGAAAGGACAGAAGAAAAAGAAAGAACTGGAACTCAAAAAAGACGAGTATTTCGACTGGGAGAACTAAGCACCCCGGTCTAATAACGAGTCAACTTTTCCTTACGCAACACATTGGTCATCCTTAGCGTTTTGCCTTTCCATGGTCCGGTCACCAGCAACGTATCCGGGTGTGGTCGTATAAATTGCCAGGTCACGGGTGGAATGTTCCACTCATTACGGGGATTGGTAAACCGAACTGTAATATGACCTGGAATGCTGTCCAGGGAGAAACGGAACCGGTCCCTGATAAAATCGCTTCGAATCACCCCATTGTTGCCATCAAAAAATAATCGGGTGGCTAATAATGAGTCTGCAGGTTCGAGATTAACCTCCACCGAGTCGACAAGGGAAACCGTCTTAACCGTCTTCCATGCGCCCTGCAAGGGGGTTTCTGTCACTTGCACTTGCGAGTATTTGTAATAGTTATATGCACCCTCCCCGGTTGTATAGATAACATAGCCTAACAATAGATAATTCAGCACCCGTCCCGTGATCCACAGCCATCGCGGGTTCTCCAACTTAACGTCCACCCTTGCCGGTGTGGATGTATTGCCAATAAAAAAGCTCCATAGCCTTGGAAATTCCTGCAGCAGCAAATAAAAGGAAAGAGCCGTGTAAATTCCTGAATTGATTTTCACACATACATCAAAGAAAATGTTGATGAGAAAAACATTCAGCATCACGATAAACATCATCAAAGCACCGAGCAAGGCCGTTCTTCTGAACAACAGCAGAAGTGCCGGTACCACCTCACCCCAACCCAGAAACTCCTGATATCCCCGTGAATAACCAAAAAAGGCCCACGCCACGCGCATGGGTGATAACTCTGCAAAGCGGGCATCCATATTCGCCATCGTATGTGGAAACTGACCCGCAAATACTTTCGCAAATCCATAACTAAATATGATGAACGCCAGATAGTAGCGGATGAGGACTACCAGCGTGGGCTGCACAATAAACGTATTGGGGATCTTAGCCCAAACAAGATTAAAAATCAATCCTGCAACTGCGCCCAACGCCATGCCCTTATAGAGCAACACAAAATGCTCGGGATAGTCTCCACATCCACCGAGGCTTTCCTGAAAATAAACGCTTAGCGCAGCACCAACCAACGCAAAGCCCACGACATGGTTCCAGAAGGCCGCCGAAGGAAACTCAGGTTTGTTCATACCCAATAAATTTACAATTTCTTGGCGCGCTCCCAATATGCATCCATCTCAGCCAGTGTCATCTCACCCATTTTCTTGCCATCGTTGGCCGATTCAGTTTCGAGGTATTGAAATCGCTTGATAAACTTCTTATTGGTTCGTTCCAGCGCTTCTTCCGGATCAATCTGAATAAAGCGGGCATAGTTGACCAGTGAAAACAGTAGGTCACCAAACTCCGCCACGGCCCGTTCTGTGTTTATCGGCTGATTGGATTCGGCATTGAACTCCCTTTTGAATTCACCCATCTCCTCCTCCACTTTCTCCCAAACTTGTTCTTTGCGTTCCCAATCAAATCCAATACCACGCGCTTTGTCTTGAATACGAATGGCCTTCACCAAGGCAGGTAAACCTTTAGGCACACCGGCCAATACAGATTTGTTTCCTGCCTTCAGTTTTAATTTTTCCCAATTGGCTTTTACCGTCTCCTCATCATCAGCCACCACATCACCATATACATGGGGATGCCGGGCAATCAACTTATCACAAATACTGTTGAGCACATCGGCAACATCAAATGCTTGCTGTTCACTTCCAATTCGTGAATAGAATACCAGGTGCAACATGATGTCCCCCAACTCCTTTTTCACCTCGTCCAAATTCCCCTCCAGAATGGCATCCGAAAGCTCATAAGTTTCTTCGATGGTCAGGTGTCGCAGGGATTCAATGGTCTGTTTCTTGTCCCACGGACAATTTTCCCGCAATTCGTCCATAACCGTAAGCATACGATCAAAGGCCTTGAGTTTTGCTTCTCGTTTGGGGTCAGGGGCAGAAAGCGGCTTTTTCATTTCGGATAAACTTTATTCAGAATCCTCGTGTTTTCACAATAACTTCGCACCAAGTTAGCCAAATCACTGTTTGTCATGGCCGTTTTCCTGCTTACCCTTGCCATTTTCGGGCTGTTTTTTGCCCTGATGTCCGTACGCCTGATCTTTATTAAAAACGGTGAATTTCGGGGCACCTGTGCGACCCAAAGTCCATACCTGGCGAAAGAGGGTATCACCTGTGGCTATTGCGGAAAAACCATTGGCGCTGGCGAGTCATGCCCTAATGCCGATGAAAAGGAACCTGCACTTGCACCACTTCCGGATGTAAGAAATCGGTGAGATAACCCGTACTTTTGGGTCATCTTTTTCCAGCATACCGTGACCCTCATAAAATCCATTTCCGGCATTCGTGGTACCATCGGTGGCCATCCCGGAGAGTCCCTAACCCCTGTTGATTGCGCCAAGTTTGCAGCTGCCTATGGCACCTGGATATTGTCGCGGCAGGGCAAGAAAGTTGTCATTGGCCGTGATGCGCGTATTTCCGGCGAGATGGTGTCGCAATTGGTAAGTTCCACTTTGATTGGGCTCGGGCTTGATGTTATCGACCTCGGACTTTCCACCACACCTACCGTTGAGGTTGCGGTGGCGCGTGAAAAGGCGGACGGCGGCATTATCCTGACAGCAAGTCACAACCCAATTCAATGGAACGCATTGAAGCTGCTCAACCAAAATGGAGAATTTGTTTCTGCCGATGATGGCGCCGCCATTCTTCATCTCGCCGAATCCGAAGCTTTCCAGTTTGCTGAAGTGTTAAAGTTGGGCCGATATAAAAAGAAAAAAGACTACATCCGTAAACACATCCGGATGATTCTGGACTATCCGCTCGTTGACATGAAGGCAATCCGGAAAGCTAAGTTCAGGATTGCTGTAGATGCCGTTAATTCAACGGGTGGTTTGGCCGTACCCATGCTCCTCAAAGCATTGGGTGTAAAGAAAATCAAGAAGCTCTATTGCGAACCTACCGGGCACTTCCCCCACAATCCTGAACCCTTGCCAGAACACCTGACCGAAATCAGCAACCTGGTGCGCAATGAAAATTGTGACCTCGGAATCGTGGTTGATCCGGACGTAGATCGTCTGGCCCTGATTCAGGAGGATGGAAAGCCATTTGGCGAAGAATATACGCTCGTAGCCGTTGCCGACTATGTCCTTGGCAAGCGTAAAGGCAATACCGTATCAAATCTTTCTTCATCGCGGGCGCTGCGCGATGTTACCGAAAAAGCCGGTGGTCGGTACACCGCTGCTGCCGTGGGCGAAGTAAACGTGGTCAATGCCATGAAGTCTTCTAAGGCTGTCATCGGTGGCGAGGGTAATGGCGGAATTATCGTACCTGATTTTCACTATGGGCGTGATGCCCTGATCGGAATCGCCTTGTTTCTGACCCACCTCGCAAAAGAAAAAAAGAAAGCCTCCAGACTTCGGGCTGGTTATCCGCCTTATTTTATTTCCAAGAATAAAATTGAATTAACACCTGCTATTAATGTAGACGAGGTGTTGTCCCAAGTTCAGGTCAAATACAAAAAAGAAAAGGTGACTACCATTGATGGGGTTAAAATTGACTTTGAAAAGGAAAGAGAATGGGTGCACCTGCGCAAGTCCAACACGGAACCCATCATTCGCATCTATGCCGAGTCGCGCGACGCAGAAAAAGCAGACGCCCTGGCACAACGCATGATTGCTGATATAAAAGCCATTGTGAAAGTTTAACTTTGCAGCCACCCAATTCAGATTTCTATGCGTGTGTATCTTGACAATGCCGCAACCACCCCTTTGGATCCGGAAGTTTTCGAAGCCATGAAACCTTTTATGCTGGAAGACTTCGGCAATCCGTCCTCTACCCACGCCCATGGACGCAAAGTGCGGGCCGCCATCGAATCATCCCGAAAGAAAATTGCTGAATTGCTGCAGTGCACACCCGGTGAAATCATCTTTACCTCCGGCGGCACAGAAGCAGACAATACCCTGATCATAAGCGGAATTCAGACCTACGGCATCAAGCATGCCATCTCAACCCCCATCGAACACCATGCAGTTACCCACACGCTGGAGGTAATGGCAAAAGACGGCGAAATCGAATTGCACTATGTGGCCCTGGATGAAAACGGTCATGTGAAACTTACTGACCTCGAGCGACTGCTGAAGTTGTATCCCAATGCCTTGGTCTCGCTGATGCACGCCAACAATGAAATTGGAAACTTACTCGACATACACCGGGTAGGCGAGCTTTGCGAAAAGCATCAGGCATTTTTCCATTCCGATACCGTGCAGACCATGGGGCATTATCGTCACAACATGAAGGAGCTTTATGTGTGCGGACTTACAGCCGGTGCACATAAGTTCCATGGCCCTAAGGGTGTGGGATTCATGTATATCCGAAAAGACAAAAAAATCCACCAATTCATCCACGGTGGCTCTCAGGAACGCAACATGCGCGGGGGAACCGAAAATGTGTACGGAATCATTGGCATGGCCAAAGCCCTTGAAATCTCTTATCGGGAAATGGATGAGCACCAAAAGCACATCACCGGATTGAAAGCCCGGATGATCAACAACCTGAAGCAGGCCATCCCAGGTATTTCATTCCATGGTGACTCAGCAAATCTGGAGCGCAGTTTGTATACCGTACTCAACGTAAGTCTTCCGCCATCGGAAGAAAATGACATGGTGCTATTCAATCTCGATCTTCAGGGTATTTCCGCTTCTGGAGGAAGTGCCTGTAGCAGTGGTGCATCTACCGGGTCGCATGTGCTGGGCGCCTTGTATCCTGAATCTAAACGCGGTGCTGTTCGCTTCTCATTTAGTAAATACAATACCGTGGCAGATATTGATTTCGCGACTGAAAAATTGGCTGAGCTATACCGGGTTCATGCTTAGTGTACTGGATATGTATTGCTGCCAAATCGTTTTATAATCTCCTGCTCGAGCTTCTCCCGATGATCGGGGTGTGCGATGCGCATTATCTCATACGCCCGCTGGCGTAGGTTCTTGCCAAATAAATTGACGGCTCCATATTCCGTGATGAGCCAATGCATATGGGCACGACTGGTGACAATACCAGCCCCTGACCGGATTACCGGCACAATCTTGGACTCTCCTTTTTTGGTAACTGATCCCAACGCTATAATTGGCTTGCCTCCATCGGATAATGCAGCGCCCCGAATAAAATCCATCTGACCGCCAACCCCGGAGTATTGATAGGTGCCAATGGAATCTGCACAAACCTGACCCGTAAGGTCCACCTCAATAGCACTGTTGATGGCCACTACCCGGGGATTCTGCCGGATAACACGTGTTTCATTGACATAGGCCGTTTCAAGAAAGGCAAACAACGGATTATCGTCTATGAAATCATACAACGCACGAGAGCCCACCGTAAATCCGGATACTACCTTACCCGGGTGTTTCTTTTTATAGGCATTGGTGATTACGCCCGACCTAATTAATTGCAGCACGCCATCAGAGAACATTTCCGTGTGAATACCCAGGTCACGGCAATGGCCCATACACGACAGCGCCGCGTCTGGTATTGTGCCTATACCCAGTTGAAGTGTGGATCTGTCCTCCACCAACTCAGCAATTAACTTACCTATGGCATGGTCTTCTTTGGAAAGTTGCGCGCCGTATGCTACCTCGGGTAATACATCCTGACACTGCACTACGCGATGGGCTTCACTAATGTGAATGAATCCATCACCGTGTGTCCGGGGCATATTGGGATTAACCTGCAGAACAATCTTCTTGGCACAGCGCGATGCTGACTTGGCCACATCCACCGAGGTTCCTAATGAACAATAACCATGTCGGTCGGGTGGAGATACATGCAACATCGCAACATCCAACGGCATAAGGCCTTCATCAAACAACCTGGAAATATCACTCAGGAAAATTGGAATATAATCGCCGCGCCCCTCCCGTACGACGTCGCGCAGGTTTGCGGACACGAAGAGTGAGTTAAAATAGAAACTGTCTCTCCACCGGGCATCGGTGATTGGTAAATCACCCAATGTGCTTATTGCAATTAATTCAACACCACGCAATTCAGGAGCACGTTGCACGAGGGCTTGCAACAACGTCGTAGGGGTTGATGCACTTCCGTGTATAAATACGCGATCGCCGGACTGAACAATCTGAACGGCTTCGCTGGCAGAAACATAGGCAGGTGACATAAGCAGGAAACTCTGCTCAAGTTACCGATTAGCGACCTGGGTTCATGATAATTTCGCTACTTTTCGCACTGTGACAGAACATCAGAATGTATCAATAATAGGCTCCGGCAACCTCGCCTGGCACCTAGCTCCTGCACTCGACAACGCCGGTTATGTTGTTAAGGAAGTATACAGCCGAAACACCAGGCATGCTGAAAAATTGACCTCGCGGTTGTATCAGGCCGAGGTAAAAACATCACTTGACTTTTCCGACAGTCCATCCCGAATATTCATCATCGCGGTCAGCGACGAAGCCATTACCGAAGTGGCCACCGAGATTGTGCTTCCTGACGATGCCCATCTTATCCACACCTCCGGAAGTCAACCCCTGTCGGTACTGCAGTTTGCAGCCATTGACAACATCGGGGCGCTGTACCCGCTTCAAACCTTCAGCAAGAACAAAAAGATTGACTTTAGAACGGTCCCGCTCTTTGTAGAAAGTGGCCAGACTGGCACCGAAAAAATAATGCTTACCCTGGCCAGGGCCATCAGCAACAAAGTCACCCGTACTTCAGAGGAAGAAAGAAAGGCCCTTCACCTGGCTGCATGCATCGCCGCTGATTTTACCAATCACATGATGACGATCGCGAGTGATCTATTGAAGCAGCATAAGATGAACTTTGATCTCATTAAACCGCTCATCACAGAAACGATTAACAAAGGCATAGGACTTGGGCCGGAAAATGCGCAGACGGGCCCGGCTCATAGCGGTGATCTCCAAACCCTGGATCGGCACCTGGAGGCTTTGTCTGATAACCCGGCGGTTGCCGAGATCTACAAAATCGTGAGTCAACATATCATTGACCGTCACGACAAAGGCTAAGACATCCGTTCAAACAATTTGAAAGGTCAAATAAAAAATCCATAAGTAGCTTTGATCCGTTGCTGATGGAATCTTAAAACATTTAATGAGCCCGGAAATCATTATGTCTAATCAAAACATCCGATTTATGAAAGCTATCATGCTGGTTTTTGGCTGCCTGGTGGCGGCCGGTGCGATTGCACAGACTAAGACTCGCGACCAAATGGACTTTACCGTTACTGAGGTCTGGGATTTAAAGCCAAAAAAAATTAACCCGGGTACCACACCGGCTGACGCTCCTTCAGACGCTATCGTTCTGTTCGACGGAAAAGACTTAAGTCAGTGGGTAGCCAACAATGGGAGTGAAGCAAAATGGACGGTGAAAGAAGGAGCCATGACCGTTGCAAAGGGAACAGGAGATATTAATACCAAACAGATTTTTGGAGACATTCAGTTACATATCGAATGGCGCGCTCCGGAAGAAATCGTGGGCGAAGGTCAGGGACGCGGCAACAGCGGCATCTTCTTGCAAGAACGTTATGAGCTACAGGTATTAGACAGCTACGAGAGTGTCACCTATTCAAACGGGCAGGCTGGCTCGATTTATAAACAATCAATTCCCCTGGTTAATGCCTGTCGCAAACCCGGCGAGTGGCAAACTTATGATATCTATTATACGGCACCCCGGTTCAGTGACAATGGCCGGGTGATCGTACCGGCGTACATCACCGTGGTGCACAATGGTGTATTGATCCAGCATCACACCCAGATACAGGGGCCCTCCGAATTTCGAGGCTTGCCGGTATATCAATCACACGGCAAGGGTTCCATCCGTTTACAAGATCATGGCAATCCTGTCAGCTACAGGAATATCTGGGTGCGGGAACTCTAGTATCAGCTCTCATTCAATAAAAAAGGTCAGGCACATCGCCCGACCTTTTTTGGTGAATCTTATTTCCTGTTTAATTATTGACTGGCTCAGCGACGACTTCGCCTTTAATGATAAGTACAATAGTACCGGTCTCTGTATTTGCGGTTACGGTGATGCTTTTGGTAAACGCTCCAGCCGAAGCTGCGCTGTAGGTTGCATCAACAAAGCCTTGACCGCCCGGAAGGATGGGCTCCTTGGTCCAGTTAGGCGTAGTGCAACCACAGGAAGGCTGAGCATTGGTGATAACAACGGGTACTTTGCCTGTGTTGGTAAACATAAAGCGATGGGTAGCAGGCACACCCTGTTTGATCTTACCAAAATCGAAATTCTGGTTATCTACGGTTACAACAGCAACATCTGTCTTTGGTTTTGCCGTTGTGGCTCCCTGACCCAGGGCGACCTGGGCAACCAGCACCAGAGCTGCGAAAAACACTACTTTTTTCATAGGGATAATTGATTTAGGGTTAAAAATACTGTGTTGGATTCAACGATACAAACATTGTATCAAAATGCGCGCCATGCTGTTAAGAAACGCTTAATTGATGTTAATGACTTGTTAATCACCCTGATTTCGCCAGATGCTGCATTACCTTTGGTGCATGAGCCGGAATACCCTCCGCATCGTAATCCTCCTTGCCGCCATCAGCATTGTCGGCATCTCTGTTACGCAAGTGTATTGGTTCCGAAAGGCTTTTGACCTTCGGGCCAATCAATTCAACAGGGATGTTACAACTTCTCTCAATAATGTGGCGCTTAAGTTGATTGAATACAACCGTGGCACAGTCCCTTCCAGTTCGCTGGTGAGTCAGGTCTCCACCAACTACTTCGTTGTGCTGGTCAATGGCCCTATAGATGCTTCACTGCTGGATTTTCTTTTATCTACCGAATTCCAAAAGCGCAGCATTACTCATTATGAATATGGCATTTACGACTGCGTTGATAAATGCATGCGTGGCGGTAACTATATCACCCCAGCCAGGACCGTGCAGAAAACCACATTCCCCGAAACTCCGCGACTCAATAATGATGGTTACTATTTTGCAGTTCAATTTCCAATGGTGGAAGCGAACATCCTGAGTCAAATGGGCATTTGGGGCTTTTCATCTATTGTTATGCTTGTTGTGATTTTATTCTTTGTCTACTCGTTGTTTGTCATGCTGAAACAAAAACGACTATCCGAAGTGCAAAATGACTTCATCAACAACATGACCCATGAATTCAAGACGCCAATTTCAACTATTGCCATCTCTTCCCAGGTGCTAAAGGATCCATCCATCGTATCGCAACCTGACCGTCTGTTGAACTACGCTTCCCTGATTGAGACCGAAAACAATCGCCTCCGCGAACAAGTTGATCGTGTGCTACAAATGGCTCAACTGGAGAAAAAAGATCTGGGCCTGGACAAAGCATACTGTCACGTCCATGAGTTGATCCAGGATGCCGCATCTCACCACACGGTGGCGCTGGAGGCCAAGGGCGGAGCAATAGAAATATATGCCAACGCTAAACACAGCACCGTATTAGGCGACAAAATGCACCTGTCGAATGTGATCAATAACCTGATCGACAATGCGATAAAATACAACCACCGTCCCCCACTTGTGGCCATCACTACATCCGATTCACCAGGCGGACTGCGCATCCATGTCACCGACAACGGAATAGGCATACCCGTCGAGGAGCAGAAACGAATATTTGAACGTTTCTATCGCGTCCCAACCGGAAACGTTCATGATGTAAAGGGCTTTGGACTGGGTCTTCATTATGTCAAAACGGTCATTGGGCATCACCGGGGAACCATCACGGTGGAGAGCAAACCTGGCGCAGGCAGCACCTTCTCCATTCTGATTCCGTTAAACTAAAAATGATGGGAACGCGCGTTTTGATTGTTGAGGATGACCCCAGCCTGGGCTTTGTGGTGAAGGATAACTTATCCGCCAAAGGTTATTTGGTCACGCTTTGTCGCGATGGAGAAGAGGGAATAAAAACTTTTCACCAGGGCAGTTTTGATCTGTGTATCCTTGACGTCATGATGCCCCGACAGGACGGCTTTTCTGTAGCCCGTAGCATTCGCGAAAAGAACACTGATGTACCTATCCTGTTCCTCACAGCCAGGTCTATGGTAGCCGATAAGGTAGAAGGATTTCGGGCCGGTGGTGATGACTATATTGTCAAACCCTTCAGCATGGAAGAGCTTTGCCTGCGAATGGAGGTCTTTCTGCGGCGGTCCGGTGGCGCCGGTGAATCGTCGTACTTTGCGCTTGGTGAGTGTACATTCGATTATAAGAACCTTACCCTTCGGCATCCCAATCAGGTCAAGACCCTCACTCAAAAGGAAGCAGATGTTCTCCGGCTGCTTTGCGTACACAGAGACCGCGTATTGAAGCGCGAAGAGATATTAAAAGCGGTATGGGGAGATGATGACTACTTTATGGGAAGAAGCCTGGATGTATTTCTTTCAAAGCTCCGCAAATATCTTCAAGTGGATCCAAGTGTCGAAATCACCAATTTTCATGGTGTCGGGTTCAAGCTGGAAACAAAAAACTAACACATCCAAATAGCTTTTCCACTCGCTATCACCTGAATAATCAAATAACCCGTTATGGCTGGATCTGTATAAGACAGGAAAATAATGGAGATAAATTGCGAGCGGAGCGAAGCAATCCTCCAAACCACTAAACCCCAACTTTGCCCGTCATCGCGAGCCTGCGAAGCGATCCAAACCTGGAGTGTCCACCTCATCGCAGGCCAACAGGAATTGCCCCGATGATCATGGAATAACAATGATAATTTGGTTGGCTGATCCTAAGCCGATCATCAAATTTTATTAATGTACCGGATCCATCCTTTCAATGACGTGAAGTATCTCATTTAAGTATCAGCTCTTTCTGCCAACAATTTCTCCAAGAGTACCTCACTCGATATGTCCGTAATTGTAATGAGCACACGCGTAGTTTTTCCCATATGATTCAAAGGGATAAATAACCTCTTGATGTAGCGCTTCCGGCCATCAGGCGCAACACACCACACATCAGTATGTTTTTTGCCATCGCCTAATACCCGTGCGATAATGCACCTTCGAGACTCCCACTCTAAAGGCGTTATGGTATCCGGCCACTTTCGGCCAATGAGGTCTACGCGGGCCACACCAAAGAAATACTCAGCGGCATGATTGGCATAATGAAAAGTCCCTTCTTCATCAATAATAATTACCGGTGATTCAAGGTTTTCGACGAGCATGCGATGCTTATACTCACTTTCCTTTAATTGATCGTAAGCAAGCTGTCTGGCCAACTCGAGATTTTTGCGCTGGTCAATATTGAGTAAAATGCCATACCAGATTACAGTACCATCGCTCTGTTTAAATGGCTGAATGGCAAGTTCAATCCAGGATTCTGTTCCATGGTCTTTCATGATCCGGAATTCTACCTGCCAAAACTCACATTTGCTGAGGGCTTCGGCCCGACCTGCCTGAAACCTTGACTTATCATCCGGGTGGATATGTGCAAACATTTTCCTTGCATCGAGCATAAATTCATCCATTTCCAATCCGATAATCTGCTGGACTTTTCTGCTCGCATAAATCAATTTCGAATTTCCTCCAGGCTCAATGCGTATGGCATAGTGGCCACCGGGCGACAATTCCACAATTCCCTCGAGGTCAGCTTTGTCGCAGGCTATGTACAGAATGAACAAATACCGCGTAAGGGGTGCTTCCACGCCTTCAAAATAGAACGCATGCCCCTTAACCATCCTTAATCCCATGGGAAGCATCAACCTGAATTGTTGATGCCACTCTGTTCTCGATTGTCTTGCCGCACCATCAATTTTGGTCATTTTCCCAAGATCATCCGGATGAAGTAAAGAAAACAGCGGGTCGGTAGACTCAACAACCTGGTCGACCTTAACTTCAGGCAAACCGGAAAAGAACAGACTGGCGTAACAGACTCTACATTGATCGGTGGAAGGCCAGGTTGTTATTAGCAGTCCACCAGCATGGTCTTGAAGAACCTCATGTCCGATACTTCTATTTGTAACGCCGCTTTCCATCCTCATGCCTTGATCAACTACTGTTGCGACCGCTTAGGTGGTCAAATACTGAACTTCCCTGAATTCCTTTTCAAATATTTCAAATCCGGAAATGAGCACCTGATTAATTCTTCCATCTATGCGGAGGGGGAGGAAAGAACGCCTGAAAAAGCGCTCTCGATCACCGTCTTCCAGCCGGAGAATATCAATTTGCTTTTGGTTACTGGAAATAGCCAGGTCAATAAGCAGTTTCTTGTCCTCCCAGGTTTCTGGTGAAACGACACTCCATCGTTGCCCTATCATTTGGGCAATTTCGCGTCGGTACAGCTGAGCGACGCACTTGTTCGCATACAGAATCAATCCGTCAGGGTTCACCAGGGTAATGGGAACTTCTATATTTTCAGCCAGCGCCCTATACTTGGTTTCGCCCTCTTTGAGCCGGTCATACGCCATTCGTCGCGCCTCCTCCAGATTCTTACGCTGATCAATATTGGTAAACATGCCATACCATAGTACAGAGCCATCTTCCTGCTGCACTGGACGTATCCGCAATTCATACCATACCTCAATACTATTCACACTTTCGATTCGGAATTCGGCCTGAAGGGGTTCGCATTTTTGAATGGCACCCTTCATTACCTGCTTGAGGTTGGTCAAATCCTCCGGATGAACATGGCTAAATATAACCGTCAGATCACTATTCAATTTATTGATATCATCACCAAGGATGTCCCGCATTTTGCGACTGAAGAATATTGCATGCATTGATCCATTTACCTCTTGCCTGATGATGAGCTGAGCCGCTGGAGATAATTCAGAAAGATTATACAAGTCACGTTCAAGTGAAAGTTTTTCCAATTGGACCTGTTGTGCTTTCTTACGTTCGGTAATGTCAATGATTAGTCCATACCACAAAACAGATCCATCCGGTTCCAGATTTGGGTAGCTAAAGCCTTCCACATGCAGCGTTCTTCCATCTTTACGAAGGATCATAAACTCTTCGTGCCAATGCGACATGGTTTCCAATGCCGTCGCGTTGGCCTCAAACACTTTGGCCTTCGTGTCTGGATGAAGCAGCTCATCTATTACATACGGATTGGCGATCACTTCGTCTTCGGTCAAACCGGTCATCTCGTAAAATTTGGGACTGCCGAAAATCAAGCGGCTGGTCCCATCGAGGTGCGTGATTACATTGTATAAACCACCTGGCGACAGCCTTACCATCATGTTCACACGCCGATTGAGCTGCTCCCGTTCTTGAAAGACCTGTTCAAATTTGAATCGTTGGCTGACGTCGAGAAAGACACCATACCAAAGCATGCTGCCATTGTCTAACTGCTGACAGCGGGCAATGCCCTCAATATGCTTCGTATTGCCTGATGGACACAGCAGCCTGAATTGACTATGTATCTCCTCAAAGCTCCTTGCCGCCGCCTGGTTCAACCTGACAACCTTCGGCAAATCATCGGGATGAATGCGCGATGGAATCGGGTCAACGCCTCCCATCAGTTCTTCGCGGGTGAACTCCGTAATCTCGAGAAACTTGTCGCTAACGAATTTGACCTCGCGCGTACCATTTGGGTGTCGCAGTACACTATATATTCCTCCAGGGGTGTGGTCGAGAAGTGCCCTTACTTCTGCGCTCAGTTCGGGCTCGACTTCAGATTCAATGATCATGATGGTGATGCAACATAACTCACCACCAACTTAGCAGATACCTTAAATTCCCTCTGTGACATTTGTCATGGAAATGCATGAGAAAAGCAGTTTTTTGGCCAAAAAGGGGCTAATTGCCTTCCCGCGCTGCCCGGCGGGTGCCAGCATATAATTCATACTCGAGCAATCGGCAATCTATCTGACTGGTATAAAACTCAACACGGCGACTGGCTTTCAAGCCAATTTTCTTGGCCAGTTCCAGATTGCCGGTGAATACATAGCCCGTGTAGCCAGCGCATTTTTTCTTCAGGAAATCGCCGAGCTTGGCATAGGTTGTCTCCAGTGCAATCGCATCCCCTAATCGCTCTCCATATTCCGGGTTGAAGTAGATTATGCCAGGAGTCTCGGGCATTACGGTATCCACAAAATCACACACCGCAAATTCCATAAGTGACTCAACGCCCGCCACACCTGCATTGACTTTTGAAATCTGAATGGCATCCTCACTAATGTCCGTTGCTATCACCCGCAAACCGGGTACATCAGTGACTAAACTTTCCAGGCGCATTCGCTCTGCGGCATATACCCCCGGGTCATATCCCAGAAAATGCATAAACGCATAGTTGGATCGGAATAAGCCAGGATATCGGTTAGTGGCCAGCATCAGTGCTTCAATCGCAACCGTAGATGATCCGCACATGGGATTGACAAATGGTGACTTCCGATCCCACTTCGTGGCCAACACGGTAGCTGCTGCCAACGCTTCAAGCATGGGCGCTTTTCCCGGAATCTTCCGGTAACCGTGTTTGGCTAACGTGTGACCAGATGTATCAATAAAAATTTCAGCATCCTCTTCTTTCCAGAACAGGTGTACAACGGCCTGGTCCAAAGAAGGTCCTGAGTTGGGTCGCTTACCCATCTCCCGCCTGAATCGGTCTGCAATGGCATCCTTTACCTTGACGTTGACAAACAAATTATTGTTCACGGTAAAGTGATCGACCGTGCTGGTAACTGAAACATATCCCTCCGCGGGAATCATCTTTTCCCATGGCATGCGGATAAGAACATCATACATGTCTTCCGGGCTGTTGGCCTTGAATTTCTTTAGGGAGTATAGCACCTGACTCGCACATCGCAACGTAAGGTTGAGTCGTATACAATCCGTCATTGTACCTTTGAGTTCGACTCCGGTAGAAAACTGACGGTCCACAGCAAATCCCTGGGCCTCTACCTCCATGCGGAGAAACGGGGCCAGGCGTTTATTACATGTAATGACGAGGGTACTCGCCTCTTGAAATGGTTTCACGGCGACAAAGGAAACTAATTAAACATTTCCTTCAGCACGGACACGGACTTGATTTCGCCGAAATTATCCGTATGGATTGCATAGAAATGCAATATAGAATCGAGCAAAATGCGTCGTGAAGTTCCACTCAGGGGCACCACCGTTGAATAATCTGCGCCGAGAAGCGCTTGTAGCGAGCGGGTGTGCCCATCATCCAGTGGCCAGCCGTCCAACACCTCGTCATTGGACTGCGCACCAAAGCCGAGGTACCGGCTCAACTTCAACAAAAATATGAGATGGAAATTTTCTGGCTTGGAACTTTCATCAAGGGCTATCAGTGAGTCAATCAAAAAGCATCCGAGTTCTTCGGCCTGACTTTGATCCTTGACCGTGCGGTTGATTATTTCCGTAAGGAACATTGCAATGGCAGACTTGCGGATGTCGCGATCCAATGTCTGATAGGCGTGAATGCATTTAACTTCCTTGATCCTGAGAATTGGCGCATTTTCTCGATAATACACCACCAAATCCAGCAGTGTCAAAGGTTGAAAAAGAGCGAGCTGCTTTCGCGATGAACGACCCCACACACCATTTACTATATAACTCTGCAGGCCAAACTGTTCAGTGAAAATGGTGACAATGATAGAGGTTTCTCCATAACGCGTAAAGCGAAAAACAATTCCCCGTGTTTTCTGTAAGGCCGGCATGGTTTCGGAAACTACGACTTGCTCCGCTTGCTCATCCCCTCATTAAATGCCTTGCGACTGCGCGCTTCATACTTATCCTTCTCACCCAATACAACCTGGGCATTTTCTTCATTGAGCCGAAAGGAGAATGAGGCCAGCTCTCCGGTCTCACTGCAAATGGCATGTACTTTGGTAACAAATTCGGCAACCGCCAACAGGTTGGGCATAGGACCAAAGGGTTTGCCTTCATAGTCCATATCCAATCCAGCCACAATCACGCGCTTGCCCGCATTGGCCAACCGATTACAAACGTCAACGATACTCTCATCAAAAAACTGGGCTTCATCGATGCCAATCACATCGCAATCACCCGCCAGCAACAAAATATCATTGGCAAATTGAACTGGTGTGGAACGAATAGTTCGCTCTGCATGCGACACGATGTTTTCGCTGTGGTAGCGCTTATCAATAGCGGGCTTGAAAATCTCCACGCGCTGACGCGCAATCAGGGCGCGGTTCAGGCGGCGGATCAACTCCTCGGTCTTGCCGCTAAACATGCATCCACACACCACCTCAATCCAGCCTGCACGATTGTCGGATTTCTGTTTGCCCAGGTGAGGTTCGATGAACATAAAGGCAAGTTAAGCGTCCGGCATCAAATACCCTTTGGTTACAGGGGTTTCAATACCTTTGGCGACAAATTCTCTGGTGTGAATATTACCTCCCGCCTCCCGGATACCGGAACCTCCATTTTCACAGTCATGTCGCGCATGGCCCTGGAACAGGGTGCTATCAACCTTTCACAGGGATTTCCCGATTTTCCGGTATCGGAAACGCTGATTGACCTCATTACCCAGCAAATGAAGGCCGGGCGCAATCAGTACGCACCAATGCCAGGCGTCCAAAGCCTTCGGGAGGTGCTCGCCGAGGTGATCGTGTCAACCTACCAGCGGCCCACCAACCCGGAAACAGAAATTACCATTACCGCAGGTGGCACTGAGGCCCTGTTCTCCACGATTTCCGCACTGGTTCAGGCCAACGATGAAGTCATCGTATTCGATCCTTCATATGATTCTTATGCACCAGCCATCCGGCTGAATGGTGGTATACCCATTCATATCAATCTGCTCCCTCCGGGTTTTGGTATTGACTGGGATCAGGCGAAACAACGCATCAACAACCGGACCCGGATGATAATCATTAACACGCCGCATAATCCCAGCGGTGCCGTATTGACTGAGTCTGATATGAAGACGCTCGAAGAATTGGCAAATCGCTACGGACTCCTGGTGTTGAGTGATGAAGTGTATGAGCGGATTATTTTTGAACGAATCCCCCATCAGAGCGTCCTGCGTTATCCTTCTCTCGCCCGACAAAGCATTGCTGTTTTCTCATTTGGAAAAACATTTCACGCTACTGGATGGAAAGTAGGATACACAGTCGCCGATGAGTCAATTACCAAAGAAATTAGAAAGACCCATCAGTTTATCACCTTTAGTGTGAATACTCCTGTTCAACACGCATTGGCCGAACACATGAAGGACCCTGATCATTACCTGCATCTTGGCAATTTTTACGAACAAAAGAGAAACTATTTCCTGGAACAGATCAAAGGCTCCTCCTTTGCGCCACTCCCATGTTTTGGCAGCTATTTCCAATTGCTATCCTATCAGGGCGTGTCAGACCTGTCTGAGGCGGACATGGCCGCCTGGATGACCCGAGAACACAAGCTGGCATCCATTCCTGTATCTGCTTTTTATCGCGACAAAACAGACAACAAACTGCTTCGCTTTTGCTTCGCAAAGAGCGAGGCCACCCTCCAAAAGGCTGGCGCTATTCTCCGAAAATTATAAAATCATGAACGACCTGCGCATCAGCTTGATTCAATCAGACCTTCATTGGGAGGACAGCACAGCTAACCGGGCCATGTTTGAGGAAAAGATCTGGAAGATCGATCAGCCCACGGATGTGATTGTGCTTCCGGAAATGTTCACCACCGGCTTCTCCATGGACCCTGTCGACTTGGCCGAACGAATGGGCTTGCTGACGCTGCGATGGATGCGCCAAATGGCCGAGCAAACCAAAGCGGTGATTACCGGAAGTCTGATTGTTGAGGAAAATCAGCAATACTTCAACCGGTTGATTTGGATGCCGCCTGTTGGTGACCACCAGGTGTATAACAAAAGGCACCTTTTCCGGATGGCCGATGAGCACAAGGCCTACGCTCCTGGCCAAGAGCGATTGATCGTGAATTATAAAGGCTGGAACATCTGTCCGATGATTTGTTATGACCTGCGGTTTCCGGTCTGGAGCCGGAACCGAATGGGTACCGATAGGATGGATTATGACCTGTTGCTCTACGTCGCCAATTGGCCCAAAGTCCGCATTCAGGCATGGAATACCCTCCTTCGGGCCAGGGCAATTGAAAACCTGGCCTATGTAGCAGGTGTTAACCGGATCGGCAATGATGGGTCTGGCATATTTCACAATGGGCAATCCGCCGTGTTTGGTCCGGCCGGTGAAGTCGTCGTTTCCGGCGCCGACGGTGAACGAATTGTTAGTATTACCCTCAGTGCCGATCAACTTACAACCCACCGCAATCGGTTTCCGGCATGGCGTGATGCAGATGATTTCACGATTCTCTAGTGAACAGCGGTAAGGCTGAAAAATACTGGCTACTTTTGCGGCATGTCACACCGCCCCATCAACCGTGCTCTCATTTCTGTCTATTATAAAGACCACCTTGAGCCCATTATCCATGAGCTTGCAAAAAACGGGGTGGAATTCGTTTCAACAGGAGGAACACAGGAATTCATTGAAAAGCTTGGATACCGTGTGGTGCCCGTAGAAAGTTTAACCGGCTACCCTTCGATCTTTGGCGGTCGCGTAAAAACGCTGCACCCCGCCGTGTTTGGCGGCATCCTGTATCGTCGTGACGACGCCGGAGACCTGCGTCAGGCCGATGAATTCAAGATTGGCGCCATTGATCTGGTGATCGTCGACCTTTATCCGTTTGAAGAAACAGTAAACCAAGGAGGAACAGCAGACGAGATCATTGAGAAAATCGACATCGGTGGTATTTCCCTTATCCGCGGTGCCGCCAAGAACTTTGCTGATGTGCTAATCATCTCGTCCCGAAATCAATACGATGCATTGTTACAATTGTTAGCTTCGAAGTCAGGGGGCTCTGATCTTGCTGACCGAAAGCACTTTGCTGCGCTCGCCTTTGATACTACGTCACACTATGACACGGCGATCTTCAGTTACTTTCAGCAAACAGATCCGGTGCCTCGCTTTAAAGCCAGCGTTCAGGATGGCAAGGTGCTTCGGTATGGCGAGAACCCGCACCAACAAGGGGTGTTCTTTGGTGCACTGGAAGAGATTTTTGATCAGCTCCATGGAAAGGAACTATCGTACAATAATCTTGTGGACGTTGATGCTGCGGTGAGTCTCGTGCAGGAGTTCAATGGGGAGACAGCCTTTGTTATTATCAAACACACGAATGCCTGTGGCGTCGCTACTGCTGCAACCGTCAAAGAAGCTTATCTAAAGGCTTTCGCGGCTGACACGTTGTCTGCCTTCGGTGGTGTGCTTGCCTCCAGTCAATCCATCGATCTGGCGGCAGCTGAAGCCATGAACAGCCTGTTCTTCGAAATTCTAATTGCACCTGGATTTTCAGAAGAGGCACTTGCCCTGCTCAAGACAAAAAAGAACCGCATCCTGCTGTTGCAAAAGAAGGCCATTGGCAACCCGAAGCAGGTGAAAAGTCTGCTCAATGGGTATTTGGTACAGGACAGCGATTGGAAAACTGACACTGCTGCGGATCTCAAAGTGGTAACGCGTCGGTCGCCAACCGCGGCCGAGGTACGCGGGCTCCTTTTTGCGAGCAAGATCTGTAAGCATACGAAATCAAATACCATTGTACTGACCTCTGACAGCCAACTGCTGGCGAGTGGCGTAGGTCAAACCAGTCGTGTGGATGCCCTGCGCCAGGCTATTGAAAAGGCCAAGGTGTTTGGATTCAGTCTGCATGGTGCAGCCATGGCATCAGATGCATTTTTCCCATTCCCCGATTGCGTAGAAATCGCTCATGACGCCGGAATTCGGGCCGTGATTCAACCCGGCGGTTCCATCAAAGATCAGGATTCAATTGCCTTCTGCGATGGCCATGACATGGCGATGGTCTTTACCGGCTTCCGTCACTTTAAGCACTAAGCATTCGGGCACATCCGGCGACCGTGTGACCCGCCTGCCAAAAAAACTGGCAGGTTTGGGCTAACCGCCATTAAATCACTTGATTATTTCTGTAATTTCGCTCGATTTTCATTACAACTTGAGGAGAAAACCAACCCATGGGACTATTTGATTTTTTTACGAGCGACATCGCCATTGACCTTGGCACAGCCAATACACTGATCATTCACAAGGACAAAGTGGTTGTCGACGAGCCATCCATCATTGCCCTTGACAAGCTTTCTGGCAAAGTGCTGGCCATCGGTCGTGAGGCTATGCAGATGCACGAAAAAACCCACGACAACATCAAAACCATCCGCCCGCTTAAGGAAGGTGTGATTGCCGACTTTCACGCCGCTGAAATGATGATTCGTGGGTTGATTAAAATGATTGACACAGGCAAACGATTCTTCCCACCATCACTACGTATGGTGATTTGCATTCCTTCTGCCATCACCGAAGTTGAAAAGCGCGCCGTGCGCGATTCGGCCGAACATGCCAATGCAAAAGAAGTTTACATGATTCATGAACCCATTGCCGCGGCCATCGGCATTGGTATTGATATCGAACAGCCTGTCGGCAATATGATTGTAGATATTGGTGGAGGAACAACAGACATTGCTGTGATCGCCCTCTCGGGTATTGTCTGCGATCAGTCCATACGCATTGCCGGAGATACCTTTAACCGTGATATTCTCGACTACATGCGCCGTCAGCACAATCTGCTGATTGGTGAACGCACTGCTGAACGTGTGAAAATCGAAGTCGGATCAGCCCTCACCGAGCTGGACGACGGCCCGGATGATTACGAGATTCGTGGACGTGATCTGATGACCGGCATTCCGAAGACAATTAAGATTTCGTACAGTGAGGTCGCCTTCGCCCTGGATAAGTCCATTTCCAAACTCGAAGAAGCTGTGCTCAAAGCCCTGGAGCTCTCACCACCCGAATTGTCTGCAGACATCTATGAGCGGGGAATCTACCTCACCGGCGGCGGAGCATTGTTGCGTGGCCTGGACAGAAGGCTGTCACTAAAGACCAAATTGCCCATTCACGTTGCTGAAGATCCGCTGCGGGCTGTGGTGCGGGGAACTGGCGCGGCGCTCAAGAACCTGAACCACTATCGGAAGGTGTTGATGATCTGATGCGATGCAGCGTCTTTTCAATTTTCTATACATCTATCGGGCGTTCTTCACCTTTTTGCTCCTTGAACTTCTCTGTGCCTGGTTGCTGGTAGAAAATAACCAATATCAAAGCACCCAGTTTTTCAACTCTTCCAACCGACTTGCTGCTGGCATCCTTGCATTTTCACAAAGCAGCAGGGAGTATTTTTCCCTGCGACAAATAAATGAAGAGATCGCACGCGAAAATGCCCAGCTACGCACCGCATTGGAGCTAAGCCTTCAGGCAAAGGAAAGCCATGGACTTGATACCCTGCGCCGGTATGATTATGTCAGTGCACGCGTGGTAAATAATTCGGTGGCTCAATTCAAAAACTATATTACGGTAGATCGCGGCAGCCTCGATGGGCTAGAACCTGGTATGGCCGCAGTCAGCACATTCGGTGCGGTGGGTAAGGTAAAGTCTGTATCCGATCACTATGCTGTGCTCACTTCCGTACTCAATATCGACGAACAAATATCTTGCATATTGAGCCGAACAGGCAATTTTGGAACGATACAATGGGATGGCACCGACCCCCGCATAGTGAACATGCGGTATGTGCCGCGCCATGTCACGCCTCAACCGGGCGACACCATCCTGACCTCAGGGTATAACGCCGTGTTCCCGCCCGGAATTATGGTTGGGTTAGTCAAAGAGGTATCGCTGAAGGACGAGGCATTGTTCTATGACATCCGCGTAGAACTCGCACAGGATTTCAGACAATTGTCATTTGTTAAGCTGGTAAAGAGTCGTTTTCGCAAGGAACAGGATTCTCTTGAAATCAAAACCATCGGAATACCCAAATGAACCGATCTGGCATCTTACCGGTGTTCTATTTCATTGCCTACCTGCTGGTGCAGGTGATGCTTTTTAAGCAAGTGGTGTTCTTTGATACCGCTTTTTGCTTTCTCTACATTGCTTTCATCCTGTTATTGCCCATAGAAACCAACCCGTTGGTGCTTATGCTTGTTGGGTTCCTGCTCGGGTTTTCAATCGATATCTTCTACGACAGCCTGGGCCTGCATGCCATGAGCCTGGTGCTGGTGTCTTATCTGCGCAACTACCTGTTGGCCGCCATTACACCCCAGGGTGGCTATGACACCGGCGAAGGACCTACCTTGGCATCCAATGGACTTCAATGGTTTTTGGTTTACACCATTCCGCTGGCTTTTGTCCACCACGCTGTATTATTTTTCGTAGAAGCCGGCGGGTTTGGCACATTCTGGTTTACGATGCAGAAGATTGTTACCAGCCTCCTTTTCACCATATCAGTGATTCTGTTCCTCCAGTACCTGTCATTTGACAGAAGACGATGAACGAAGGAAGAAAAGAAATATTTCAATTGGCGATTATCGTGGTCGCAATCATCTTCCTGGTGAAGCTCTTTTTCATCCAGGTTGTAGACGATCGCTATGCAGACATGGCCGACAGCAACGCCATCCTTCGCCAGGTAGACTATCCGGTTAGGGGATTGATACGTGACCGGAACGGAAAGTTGATTGTTTACAATACACCCGAGTTTAAACTGGAAGTCCTCCTGAAAGATGTGAAGAACTTTGATTCTGCAAGGTTCTGCTCAGTTTTCGGGCTCACCCGCGAGGAGTTGAGAAAAAAATTCCGGGAAATGAAAGCCCGGAAGGAATACTCGCCTTATAAACCAACACTTTTCCTCAATCAACTCTCAACTACTGACTTCGCAAAAATTCAGGATTATCTGGACGAGTTCCCCGGATTTTACGTTCAGGCCCGTACCACACGGGCTTACACAACACCAGCCTTAGCAAATGCTTTGGGGTATGTGAGTGAAATCAGCAAGACACAACTGGCAGAAGATAAGTCAGGCACTTATAAACAAGGCGACTATATCGGGCAAAGTGGTATTGAAGCTTTTTATGAAGAACGTCTTCGGGGTAAACGGGGCGTGAGCTTTAAACTGCGCAACGTAAAAGGCATCGTTAAGGGATCCTTTAAAGACGGTGCCTATGATACCCTATCTGTCCCCGGAGAAGACCTGATTACAGGCATTGACCTTGACCTTCAACAATACGGGGAGTTTCTGATGAATGGCAAAGCCGGAAGTATCGCTGCGATTGACCCTGCCACCGGTGAGATCCTCGCCCTGGTATCCGGACCTTCCTACAACCCCAACCTGCTTACCGGCAAGGAATACTCCACCAATTTCAAACTAATCAGCAGCGATACCAATAAACCGCTTTTTAACCGGCCCTTGATGGCCCAATACAGGCCTGGATCCATTTTCAAAATTGCTCAGGCCATGACAGCCTTGCAAGAGAGAGTCATCACCCCCGAAACACGGATCCGATGCGACAGGACACTCATTGATTGTCATGGTGGACACTCCTACGAAGACTTGCGTGGGGCAATCACCAATTCCTGTAACCCGTATTTTCTTGGTGTACTTCGCCGCATGATCAACAAAGGTGTAATCAACGACCCTTACAAAGACACCCGCATTGGTCTGGAAGAGTGGAACAAGCACATCATGAGCTTTGGGTTCGGCCGCCCATTGGGCATTGACCTTCCCAATGAAAAACGTGGATTGGTACCTACGCCGGCAACGTATGATGCCGCATATCACAATAAACCCTGGAAATTTTCTAATATCTATTCCATTGCCATTGGTGAAGGAGAAAATCTGGTGGTGCCTCTGCAGATGGCCAATTTCGTTGCCACCATTGCCAATCGTGGCTATTATTACACGCCGCATATTGTCCGTGCCATCGGAACCGACGGTAAATCCTTACCTAAATACCAGGAGCGTCATTATACCACCATCGATTCTGCCAACTTCAAAATTGCCATTGATGCCATGGAGCAAGTGGTCGCTGCCGGCACCGGTATGCGCGCCAAACTGAAGGATATTATCGTGTGCGGCAAAACGGGTACCGTGCAAAATGAGCCTCGCCCAGACCATTCCGTATTTATTGCTTTTGCTCCACGGGACAATCCTAAGATTGCCATCTCTGTGTATGTGGAAAACAGTGGACAGGGAGGCCGGGCAGCAGCATCTATTGCCTCCCTGATGATTGAAAAATACCTGCTGGGTCATACGGAACGACCCTATATCGAACAATACGTACTGGCTGGAAAATTTCTTGACGTTAAACCAAATTGAATCGCGAAGATAACATATCAGGTAGCTTGGATTGGGCAACCATTGGGTTGTACCTCGCGCTGGTACTCTTTGGATGGCTAAACATCTATGCGGTAGTGTACGATGAAAGTGTGCAACAGAGCATCTTCAGTCTGTCTTTGAATTCCGGGCGTCAATTGCTTTTCATCATCGTCTCCCTCTTCATCATTGCCAGTATCGTCATACTCGACATGCGATTCTATGAAGCCTTTGCTTATGTCTTGTATGCATTGTTAATGTTCACGCTCTTGCTGATCCCTTTCCTTGGCAAAGAAGTTGGCGGAAACAAAGCCTGGATCGGCATTGGTTCTTTCGGAGGGCAACCCAGCGAATTGGCCAAGTTTGTCACTGCACTTGCCGTTGCCAAATACGCCGGCTCTGTAGGCTTTCGTATGGATAATCTTAGGAATCAGGCAGTCATGTTTGGCCTGATCGGCCTGCCTATGGCGCTTATCCTGTTGCAAAAAGATACAGGAACAGCCCTGGTGTTTACATCGTTTATTCTGGTGTTCTTTCGTGAAGGCATGTCGCCTTTTCTCATGATTGTAGGAATTTGTGCTGCCGCAATATTTGTTCTTACACTTCTAATTCCCAATCAATTGTATTTGCATGGTGCGATCGTCGTGGTGCTCGCGTTGCTTATCGCTTTTGGCCGTAAAAAAGCTAAGCGGATTGTGCTGCTGAGCGTAGGCGCCATGTTGATTATGGGTGTTATCGAAAGTGTGGACTATGTAATTACAGACGTACTCAAACCACACCAGCAAAATCGTGTCAAAGCCCTGATCAATCCCGATGCGGATCCATTGGGATTTGGATGGAATGTTACCCAATCTAAAATCGCGATAGGCAGCGGCGGTCTTATTGGCAAGGGTTTCCTGAAAGGCACCCAAACAAAATATGATTTCGTTCCAGAACAAAGCACTGATTTTATTTTCTGTACCATTGGTGAAGAGCATGGCTGGATGGGTAGTTTGGTGGTCATTACCCTGTTCGTAACTTTGCTGCTCAGGGTGATATACATTGCAGAGCGACAAAAGAATCGCTTCGCCCGTGTTTATGGGTACAGTGTGGTGAGCATTTTCTTTTTTCACTTCGCCGTAAACATTGGCATGACCATAGGTCTGTTTCCGGTGATTGGCATCCCCCTGCCATTCTTCAGCCATGGCGGATCATCCCTGTGGGGATTTACGATTTTGTTATTTATTCTGCTGAAGCTGGATGCGCACCGCGGACAGGTACTTCAGCGAATCTGATCAGGAAGCAAACCGGCGTTCCAGGATTTCCATAAACTCCTGATACTCTTCACCCGCTGTATCCCATTCCCCGTAATTATTTTGGAGGTATGTTTTTGCCTGCGCCAGGTTGTCCAATTCATCGAGGCGCTCTATTGCAGCAGAGAACAATTCAAAATCCCCATTGAAAAGGATTTTGGTGAACATGAATTTCTGATTTATGGTCAGAGACTCCTTAATCTTCTTTCTGATTTGAAAATTATCGGCCACGGTGGTCTGGGCTCCCTTCTGCAACTGATCGTAAAGGGTTGTCTGCACCACGGCTGGTTTGGGAGGTTCTGGCTTTTGCGGTTCAGGTGCCTTGACGGCCGGAGCAGGGGTCTTGATTGGCTCTGGTTTCGGAACAGCAGTCTCTACCAGCTTATTCACCGGCTGTTGTTTGGGTGCGTTCACCGGTTCTGATTTACTTTCGTAAAAAGCATGCGGATCCACTGGCACTACGGCAGAAAAAGCATCTACATAATGTTCCAAATCCTCCGGCGTAAAGTTCACTTCTTCTAGAATTCGATCGAGCAAAGCGAATGCTTCATTCCCGCTGATAGACGTCATCTTCTTCTCCTCCATGGCAGCCAACAGTCGCTCTAGAGGAACACGATTAATTTTAATGTATTTGATGTCTGCCTTAAGCTCTTCCGCCCGCACCGCTCCCCCAGCTCCGTTGTCTAGTTTGTCGGCATAGAAATCATACGGGTCCAGTAGCAAGTACAGTGTTTGTCTCACCGCCTTCTTCAATAAAGGCTGAAACGATTCCTTCGATATGGCAATATGGTTCGAGAGCAGGTTCAAAAACTTGGAGAGGGCCTCTGCTACTTCAGGATTGCTATAGTCAAAGAATGGACTACGGAGTCGCTGGCTTTCCAGCTTCCAGGCATGCAAAAGTTCACTCAGTACAAACAAATTGATCTGATGAATGTCGCAAAGCTTAAGAATTTCAGGACCCGTGATCTTGTCTTTCGTGGAGAAAAAAGAAGCCGTTACCTTGGAGGCATAATCATCACTGTAATCATCCAGTGCTTTGAAACTGATTTTTTCATCCATGGCCGAAAGGGGGCAGGTACGATGGTAAATATAATCATAGAAAATCTAGCACAAAAAGTGGTTCCCGTCACAGACCCGACCCGGTCGATATTGCACCACATCCATGCGTCAGGCGTAGATTGGATGCATGCCTGTGGCGCAAAAGGCCGTTGTACAACGTGCAAAATGATCGTTTTGGAGGGCACTAAGAATCTTACCTCGCCCACTGAGGCAGAGTTACGCTACAGAAAGGCCGGCTTACTCCCACACCCACAACGGCTGGCGTGCCAGGCTAAAACTACCGGCGCATTGAAGATTGCAGTACCTGACCAAAGTAAACTGACTCACCTTACATATAACGACTTGCCTACGGAATGAGGCTTACAGTCGCCAATAGAATCCAAATCAACGCAAACAATATTGGAACATATAATGGCGCAATAGCTCTGCCTTCATACCCCAGCGTATCAGCATAAAGCGACGCTATCAAAGCAAAAAAAATCCCGGAGCGTTCGACGCCCGGGATTTTAAACAACCCAGCTAGTCCGGGCTACTTTGATTTCACAAATTGCACTTCAGCCATGAGGCTGACTTCCTCACTTACGAGTACACCGCCTGTCTCAAGGGCTGCATTCCAGTTCAGGCCCCAATCCTTGCGATTAATTTTTCCGCTCAACGAAAAACCTGCCTTTTCGTTTCCCCAAGGGTCTTTGTTGACACCTCCAAACTCAACGTCCAGTACAACTTCTTTGCTAATGCCTTTAATCGTCATGGGACCTTTCAGTTGATAATCGCCATTGGCCTTCTTCACCGTGGTACCCTGGAAAGTCAGGTGCGGATACTTTTCGACGTCAAAAAAGTCAGCGCTCTTCAGGTGACCGTCGCGTTGATCTTCGTTGGTAAAAACAGATGCTGATTCAATGGTTACGTTGACGATCGCGTTGCTGAAATCCTGTCCGTCGGCCGTAACGCTGGCTTGAAATTTTCTGAATTCCCCTTTCACGTTGGTGATCATCAGGTGCTTCACTTTGAACAACAGTTCGCTGTGGGTGGGGTCCAGTACCCAGTTTTGTTTGGTAGCCATTTTATTTGTGTTTTGTTTCTTTTCGTCCATCAGGTTTATCCCGATTGGTGAAACAAAGCTCAGGGTGTGGCCGTGGATTATCCTTGACGTGGGATAAAAAAGAACTTGATCTACATCAACTTTTCCGTTGACTCAGCTGGCGCCGGATGCGGCTAAGGGTTTCGGGTGTTATGCCCAGGTAGGAAGCAATGTCATGGAGGGGGGCCCGGTTGGCGATATCGTGGTAGTCCTTGATCAGGGTGAGGTAACGCGACTCCGCGGTATCTTTCATGGAGCGTATAACACGCTTCTGGGATGCCACCAGGCTGTTTTGAAGGAGCAGACGAAAATATCGCTCCATCGCCGGTATTGCGTCCATCATCATATCGTGAGAAGTTCTGGGCAATAGAAGCATTTCGGTATCTTCTAATGCTTCGATATTATACATTGCTGCTTCACCTGAAAAAAAGCTACCCATGTCCGTGATCCACCAGCCCTCGGAAGCGAACTGCACAACATGCTCATTGGCCTTATCGTCTGCATAGAATGACCGCAACAGCCCGCTTTCGACAAAGGTGATGTGCTGGCAGACGTCGCCGGCATTCAGCACATATTGTCGTTTTCTGATCTTTCTGGGAAAGAAAAAAGTGCTCAGTTTTTTCAGCTCTTCGTCTGAGATGACAATCTTACTTCGGATACTGTTGAGGAGCATCTCATGCATGATGGAGGGACTTATCGCTTGGGGGCGAGAATTCGGTATTCCGTTCTTACGTCACCCTTGCTAATGTCGGCCAACTTACCTTTGAGGAGCCGCTTGCGCAATGGACTCAGGTAATCGAGGAATAGTTTGCCATCCAGGTGATCATACTCATGCTGAATAATCCTGGCCTTCATACCGGCATACTTCTCTTCGTGCACTACACCCATTTCATCCTCGTAACGGATGGTAAGCCTTGGTGGACGTGAGATGCTTTCATGAATATTGGGTATACTGAGACATCCTTCCTCATATTCCCATTTATCGCCTTCTTCGGATAAAATCTCCGGATTGATAAACGCTTTTTTAAAGTCTGAAAGGTCTTCCTTCTCATCGGTGAATCCTGTGCCATCCACCACAAATACGCGAATGCTCTTGCCAATCTGCGGCGCTGCCAATCCTACGCCATTGGCCGCATACATTGTGTCAAACATGTCCTGTACAAAGGCCTTGATGTCTATTGAACCCTGCTCCACTTCTTTGGCACGCTTGCGAAGTACCGGGTCGCCGTATACAACAATGGGATAAACCATGAGAAAAGACAATTAGGCAACAAAGGTAAACAAGGGCAATGATTTTTGTGTTAACCCTTTGAAGTGAGGTAAGACTGTAGAATGATGGTAGCGCTGATCTGATCTACATTACTCTTTATGCGCCGGTCTTTCTTCTTCATACCGCCATCAATCATCGCCCGTTGTGCCATTGAACTGGTGAATCGCTCATCGACCAACGTCAGGGGTTTGTCTGGAAATCGGGCTTTGAGCTGGTCGGCCAGCGTCCGCACCAGGGGGGTCATGTCGGTATCCTGGGTGTTGAGTCTTCGCGGAAAGCCAAGTACCAGCTCGTCTACAACTTCTTTGCGAAAATAGTCGTCCAGAAATACCATCAAGTGATGGCTCTCCACAGTGGTAAGGGCTGTGGCAATAATCCGCATCGGGTCGGTAACAGCCAACCCGGTGCGTTTCATTCCATAGTCAATAGCTAAAATTCGTCCCACTATTTGGCAAGGTACACAATAGGACGCCGGATTTGGCCTAAATCTGTTTCGTGCTGTCTGAACTTTGCCCCATCTTTGCCGTTTAGAACGGAAGAATTTACCTATGAGCGAACAACAAAACACGCCACGCCAAATCAGCCTGCCCCTCGTATTGGCCATTGGTTTGGCCGCCGGTGTGCTGATCGGGGTTAGTTTCAATTCGTCATCCGTTCCTGGCTATTCGGCTGGCGACGATGTCCAAAAGCTGAAAGAAGTGTTGGGCCTGATCCGGGAAGAATATGTGGACACCACCAAAACCGATGTGCTTGTTGACGAAGCTATCCAACACATGCTGGAAAAACTCGATCCGCACTCGTCCTACATTCCAATCAGTCAGCGTACAGAAGCAAACGAAGACCTGCAGGGTAACTTTGAAGGCATCGGTATCGAATTCAACATCTTTCACGATACACTGGTGGTCGTTACGGCCCTGAGCGGTGGACCCTCAGAGGCTGTGGGCCTGCAACCCGGTGATAAAATTGTCAAGGTAGGCGATAAAGAAATTGCTAACGTCGGCCTTACCAACACCCAGGTGATGAAGCTGCTCAAAGGACCCAAAGGAACAGAAGCCAAGATTGAGGTGATCAGAAAAAATCACCGCGACAGGCTTAAGTACTCTATCATCCGGGACCGGATTCCCCAACATTCACTCGACGTAGCATATATGCTGGATGCCAGCACCGGCTACGTAAAGATCAACCGGTTTTCTCAAACCACCTTTGACGAATACCAGGAGGCCATGGTCAAGCTCAAGAAACTAGGCATGTCCCGGCTCGTACTGGACTTGCAGGGAAATCCTGGTGGTTATATGAACCAGGCTATCGACCTGGCGGACGAATTCTTGTCGCAGGGAAAGAAGATTGTATTCACCAATGGCAAAGACAAAAAGTTTAACTCAGATGCCATGTCCACTGAAAAGGGGGGATTTGAAACCGGTGATCTGATTGTATTGGTGAATGAAGGCAGCGCTTCGGCTTCAGAAATTCTGGCAGGCGCCTTACAGGATAATGACCGAGCACTGGTTGTGGGGCGTCGCTCATTTGGCAAAGGCCTGGTACAGTCGCCCTTTGACCTCAGCGATGGTTCCGAACTACGACTTACCATCTCGCGCTATTATACTCCCAGCGGTCGCTCCATTCAAAAACCATACGGCGACATGGAAGAATATTCGAAAGACATGCTCAAGCGTTACAGGCATGGTGAGTTTTTCAATGCCGACAGCATTAAGTTCAACGATTCCCTTAAATACCATACCCTGAATGGCCGTACGGTGTATGGTGGCGGGGGGATTATGCCGGATTACTTCGTCCCGCTTGACACCACCCAAAACAGCCGTTACCTCAACGAGTTATACATCTCCAATTCGATGCAGGAATACACCTTTAAGTATGCTGAACAACACAAGCAGGAACTCAACGCTATGGGTTTTGAGAAGTATTATCTGCAGTTCGTGGTGAGTGATGTCATGCTTGAACAATTGGTGCGTACCGGTGAGGGCAATAAAGTAAAAGCCGATCGGGCTGATCTCACCCGTCACAAAAGAGACTTTCAGGTAAACGTAAAGGCTCAGGTGGCACGCAAGATCTGGGGCAACGACGGATTCTATCCGGTGTACAACGAAAATAACGAGGTGCTGCAACAAGCCATGAAGTTGTTTGATCGAATCCCGACACTGAGTCGTGGTAAGATGTAAATTAGAAAGCCCATAAAGTGGGTTGCATTCGCTAACTTCGTTTCTCAATTTTCCAGCGCATGTTTTACCACCGACTGGGGCAGATTCCGCCCAAACGTCATACACAATTCCGAAAACCGGATGGCTCGTTATACCATGAAGAAGTGGTTAGTTCTGAAGGCTTCTCCGGGATATATTCTATCCTCTACCACGAACACGCACCCACCCAAGTCAAGTCGGTGGGTGAACCTGTTCCATATGGACCCAGGCTACTTGAAGGTTATGGACTAAAGCAGACGCACCTCAACACTTCGGCAGTTGGCAGCACAGGCCAGGATTATCTTGACGCCAGAAAAGTGCTCTTGATGAATGGCGACTGCTCTCTCGCAATTTGTTCGCCGGTTAAGCGAAACATGGATTATTTCTACAAGAATGCTGAAGGGGATGAAGTGCTGTTTGTTCACGAAGGAAGCGGAATCTTATTCAGTCAATTTGGCAAGTTGGAATTTCATTCTGGTGACTACGTCGTTATCCCACGAACCGTAATCTATTCTATTCAGTTCAATGAAGGTCCCCTGCGACTCCTGATCATTGAATCTGCTTCTCCGGTTGAAACGGTCAAGCGTTATCGCAATCAACTGGGACAGTTGTTGGAACATTCCCCGTATTGTGAACGCGACATTCGACCTCCCCATGAGCTGGCCAACGTACCTCATCAAAAAGAGTACCTGATTAAAATCAAGAAACAAGGTCACCTTCACCAATACACCTATGAGCACAGTCCGCTGGCTGTAAAGGGTTGGGATGGATTTCTGTGGCCTTATGCCTTTTCGATTCATGATTTTGAACCCATTACCGGCCGGGTACATCAGCCACCACCCGTACACCAGACATTCCAGGCACACAACTTTGTAATCTGTTCATTTGTACCCAGGCTATTCGACTATCACCCTTTGGCAATCCCTGCCCCTTACAACCACAGCAACATCGATAGCGACGAGGTACTGTACTATGCAGAAGGAAATTTCATGAGCCGTCGGGGGATTTCGCGCGGTTCATTTACCTTACATCCGGGCGGGCTACCCCATGGACCTCATCCAGGAACCGTAGAAAAAAGTATTGGCGCCAAAGAGACCAAAGAACTGGCTGTCATGGTGGATACCTTCAGACCGCTCCACCTCACTACAGATGCCGTTCCTTTTATCGATAAGAATTATCCCATGAGCTGGACCGATACACAGGATGGATTCAACGAAATAAACACGCCGTAGCCACCATGGAAAAATTCTCAATGCCCATCCAGGTACGGTGGTCTGATATCGATCAAAACCGGCACCTGAGACATTCAGCCTACTACGATTTTGGTACGACTGTGCGCGTTACCTTCTTTTCTCTTAAAGGCCTCACCAACATGAAGCTTGAAGAACTCGGTGTAGGTCCTATACTTTTCCGGGAAGAGGCAATTTTCCGTAAGGAAATAAAGTTTGAAGACCGAATCACGGTGGATATGGAGGTTACAAAAGCAAAAAAAGACTTTTCGCGCTGGAGCATACGCCACCACCTGGTAAGAGAAGACGGAGTCATTGCTGCCGTAATTAACATGGACGGCGCCTGGATGAATCTCTCCTTACGGAAACTGACTACGCCCGATTCTTTTGTACATTCGGTGTTTGACGCATTCCCCAAATCAGCGGATTTCCACTGGATTTAGGCCTGATCTAATACCCACTTTTCGATCATTCCGGGGAAATGCTGGTGCTCCAATCGATGCACTTTTTCTGCTATTTGTTCCGGCGTATCTGTCACCAATACAGGGCAGGAAGCCTGAAAGAGGATTTTTCCATCATCAAATTTTTCGTTGACCAGGTGAATTGTGATACCTGTGACCTGATCGCCAGCGGCCTTCACCGCCTGATGCACCCGCTCGCCGTACATGCCCTTACCCCCGTATCTTGGCAATAATGCCGGATGAATGTTCACAATCCGATCCGGAAAAACTTTGATGATAGATGGCGGTACGAGCAGTAAGAACCCGGCCAATACGATATGAGTCACCCCATACTGCTCCAGCGTCTGCAACACGCTGCTGGCGGACCGGAATTCTTCACGGGAAAATACCTGGGTAGCTACGCCAAACTTCCGTGCTCGTTCAAGGGCATAGGCATTAGGATTATTGGAAAGAAGCAACACAATTGAAATGTCGTTGCTCTTCGCAAAATGCTTCATGATGGCCTCGGCATTGGTGCCATTGCCAGAGGCTAAAATTGCGATCCGGGCTCTTTCCATCTGGCAAACGTAGTCAAAGAAATGCCATGCTGAGAATTCCCGCGAGCATAATTAGTTTACAAAACTGACTGAGCCGGTAGAAGTCCCTGCGGGTATCGGCGCGACTCAACCAGACCACGAGAACGAGGAGCGGGAACAACAGGAACCCTGCAAAAAAAAACATGGGTAGTGGCGACACCAGCGCATTGATGAACAAAATCAATGCAAAGAACACCACCAGCAGAAAGATGGCGAAGTTTCGGGTACGGCGAACGCCCCAGATAACAGGCAGGGTCTTACATCCAAAGGTATCATCGCCTCTCAGGTCTTCGAGGTCTTTGATAATCTCCCTTACCAACGTAATGAAAAAGGCAAACAAGGCATATACCAATATCAGGAGACGAAAAGGTGGATATAATATGTTGATCATGTAAACCCCCAGGCCTGTCAGCAAGGATACAGACACATTACCTACAAACGGCAGGCGTTTGAGCGCATTGGAGTAAAGCCATAGCAGAAATGAACTCGTGATATTTACAACGGCAATTTTCCACGAGAGCCATAGCCCAAGCAACGCACCGGCTAATGAAAGGATGGTGTGATAGATCATGGCATGACGCCTGGGTACCTCTTTACCAATCACCACACGATCAGGCTTGTTGATGAGATCGATTTTTACGTCGTAATAATCGTTGATGATGTAACCGGCTGCCGCGATCAGCACGGTAGCGAGGGTAAGGGTGAACAGACGAGGATCAATCAGGGTTGAGGGATCAACCAGACAATAAGCTGTTACGTACTGGGTAAGCGCAATAATGCAAAGGTTCCAGAACCGGGTTAAACGCAACATTGAACGAATGAGTGCGAGAGGCATGGGTTCTGATTCTTGTAAAAATTAACCCGGTCAGGCTTCAAAAAAGCACACCGTGCCCCCGACCCAGGTTTTGTCTTTGTTGTACTTCACGCCAATCATTTCACCCCTGCTCAACCGGGCCAGGTTGGTAAGCAAGGTGGGGCGACCTGAGCCAGGCTCCCAGAGGTAGAGTAACCTGATCTCCGCTTTTACCAATCCATCCGGAGCCTGAACCACTGGTTCGTAGTGCACTTTTTTCTGAAGCATGAAGTTCTTTCGGTCAGCCATTGGAATGCGGTCAATAGCTTCCTGTGTTACATGAAAAATGACACCACTGCCAGAAAATGAAAACAATGGCTTCAAAACATAGTTTTCGAGGTCTTCAGGCAACTGATCCACCGTATGCAGGAATCGACTTTGAGGCACTGCAGGATCGGTCAGAAATGGCATTGTGTATTTACTGATATAAAAAAACCAGTTTGGATGTCCAGCCCATTCAACATCAACATCTTCGGTGAGGTGAAACTCAGTAGTCAGGTCTTCGCGTTGAACCAGTTCATCAAAAATTACCCGGTTATAAATTCGCTGGATACGGACTTCTTTTCCCTGCTTCACATAGTACAATGCCCGACCACGCACCCGCACATCACCCAAATGAAGCACGGTGATACCCAGTCTCTCCTGCATAATCAGAAAATCGATAGCTGTGTTTTGCTTTAAGGGGTCTATCTCAAGCAGGACCACCTCTTCGGGGTTGTGCTTCCCCACTATTGCGCTGCGCAGTTTCTCCCAGTAGGCCTGGGAGTCCACACCAAAATGGTAGTGCAGGGAATCTGGCAGAGTATAATGTTCTCGTATTTTTGATCCCAGAAAATCCTGATAGCCAAACAGCGAAGGGAAACCCTGCATCTCAATCAGGCGGGGTACCAATTCATAGTTGCCCTCAGTACAAACAGCATAGTCTAACGCGATGAAGAGACTGGTAGGTGTTTCGTGTGGCACCCGCAGATGAATAGGCAACGCTCCTGCCATCCGCTCGCGAAAGTCGGGCCGGACGATAAAGTCGATAATGTGTTCTGCCGATGCAAATAATTTCCGGGCAAAGCGCTTATCCACAAATACCGGAGTCTCCGCCACACGGAAGGGAATCTTATAATGATAGGCTTCATTCAGGTCATTCAGAAACGCATCGTATTTCTGTACGCTGAATTGTTTATTGAATTGGCGACGGACCTCTTCAATCATAAACTAACAGCCTGAAGCCGGTGACGGAGTGCCAATGCAAGAAAACGAGGAACGACCGTGTGATTGGTCAGGCTGATTTTATCCGGATCGGTCAATTGATTGAGCATGTCCTGATATTTTGCTTCGCCGTACTTGCCGATAACCAGGTTTTTCTTTTCATCGCTGAGCAGATACATGCGCATGCCCTGTGATTCGGCTTCCGGATGAAACTGCATACCTACAAAAGCTTCATCAAAGCGGATGGCCATCACCGCACGTTCCAAAACCACATGCGGTCTGTATTTTTCAACACACAACACGGCACCTCCACGTTCGTGAATTTTTTCATCATCAGGCTGGGTAATTTGATAATCCCGTGAATCCACAGCCCAAAACGGATCGGCGAGGGAGTTCAACAAAGGATCATGAGCCCCTTCATGCGTCTTATGCACTGGCATAACGCCAAAAGAGGTCGACCGGCGCTTTGAAACATGGCCATAGCCATAATACCTGCAATAAATCTGAAATGAATGACAAATCAGCAATACATGTTTCTTCTGGTCCGGATGTAGCTCATTGTAGTGTTGAATGTCTTCCATTAAACCAAAGTATACGGATTCCCACTCAGCACCAGCGCTATCAATCGGACTGCCGGGACCGCCACTGGAGATATAGGCATCATAGTCTAATCCAGGCGACTCACACTTGGCGCGGATATCAAATATTTTGTATTCGATAGGTTGCTGATATTCCCGTGAAACGTAGGCGATAAGGTCGAGGATATTCTGCATGCCCACATTGGCCGTGCCTTCATATAAATCAAGAACAGCTACGCGGATGGGGCCGGAATCAGAAGACGTAAACACAGGGTAAAGGTAAGGATTGCAGTCTAGACACCCGTAAGGGTCTCATCGGTGATAAAGTCAACCACTTTTTCCAGGCTGCCTGTTTTGTTAAACACGGCCAACTGTCGGTCGGCGCCAGTACCATGCTCGAGGATGGTGTACACATATTGAATGGCGTTACGGCTCCCCAACTCATCGACCACGTCGTCAATAAATTCAAGCAATTCCCTGATCAACATACGGGTATCCAATTCTTGCTGTTTGCCAAAGTCAATCAGCCGGCCATCCAATCCATATCGGGAAGCGCGCCATTTATTCTCATTGATCAATGCACGGCTGTACATGATAAAACTCTGATTTTGCAGACGGAGTTTGTACAATTTCACAACGAGTGCCTGAAAAAGTGCCGTGATGGCGAGGGTCTCCTCCACCCGCATAGGCACATCACAGATGCGAAACTCAATCGTGTCAAAGAAGGGGTGTACGCGCACATCCCACCAAATCTTCTTGGCATTGTCAATACAATTGGTCTTGATCAGCAAGTTGATGTAATTCTTGAATGCATCCCAGCTGGCAAAATCATCTGGAATTCCCGTGCGCGGAAATTTATCAAACACTTTCGTTCGGAAAGACCTGAATCCGGTATTGCGCCCCTCCCAAAAGGGAGAGTTGGAAGACAGTGCATACACGTGTGGCAGGAAATAACGCACCGTGTTCATGATGTGAATGGCCATGTCTTTGTCGGCAATACCTACATGGACATGCAATCCGAAAATCAAGTTCGACCGGGCAGCTTCCTGCATTTCATTCACAATAGCGTCATAACGGGGGTTGGGTGTAATCAACTGGGTGCTCCAATGCGAAAATGGGTGTGTGCCGGATGCACCGATCTTGAGGTTAAGACTCCCTGCAATCTGCGCGACATGCTTTCTCAATTGGCGAATCTCCGCGCCCGCTTGGTCTACATTACTGCAAATTGACGTGCCTACCTCCACCACCGCCTGGTGCATTTCCGCTTTCACCTGCTCGTGAAATACTGAGGCGGCAAGTTCCACGATTTTCTGGTCATGCGATTTCAATTCCCGTGTGACGGGATCTATCACCATGTACTCCTCTTCAATGCCGAGTGTAAATTTTTCCATACGGTTATTTCCTTGCCTTCTTTGTCGGTGTCTTGGCTGCGGTAGCCTTCCTGGGTGCGGGTGTTACGCCTTGCGTGACAAACGTTCCCCATGTGAGGTTATCCTTTCCATCCTTCTGCAGCTGGGCCCGCTCGATGGCCATTTTTGCGGCATGTTCTACCACCCAATCAAAGTTCTCCTGTCCAACCGATGCAACATCGGCATCCGGTGCAGGATTACAGAAGTCAATTGCATACGGAATTCCGTCACGAACCGCCATCTCCACGGTATTAAAATCATAACCCAAGGCATGGTTCAGCGTGAGCACGTGGTCATGAACCGTCTTCAATAGCTTTTCTGATGCAGGACCTTTCTCCACCACATATCTCAGGTGATGCGGATTGCGTGGCTCATACTGCATGATGCGCACATATTTTCCGCCCAGACAATAGCAGCGGAAATAATCGTCGAAAACAATTTCCTCCTGAAGCATCATTACCAGTTGACCGGTCTGGCGGTACGACTCAAAGAAATCATCGGGGCCACGCAATTTATATACACTCTTCCACCCGCCTCCTGCATGCGGTTTCATGTAGGCAGGCCAGCCAATGTGATCAAATATCTGATCCCAGCTCAACGGAAATTTCAGATTCGCGAATGATGTCTCACTGGTATCGGTCGGTCGCTCGTAAGACGGAAGGATCACCGTCTTGGGCACTGGCACGCCCAGCTTTACGGCCAGCGCATTGTTGAAAAATTTCTCGTCTGCACTCCACCAAAATGGATTGTTGAGTACCGCGGTACCCGAAATAGCCGCATTTTTTAGAAATGCCCGGTAAAAAGGAACGTCCTGGGATATCCGATCGATAATTACAGCATAACCGCTCGGCTCACCCTGTCTCACCTGATCTACCAACACAGGTTCTGCGCTGATCCCGGCAATATCCATTTTGTTGATGCGCTCGACAAAGGCTTGTGGAAATGAACGTTCCATGCCGTGAAGTATTCCTATCTTTTTCATGCGGTAAGTGGTTAGGGTTTGTCCTTCAGGGAAATCACCAAATCCTGAAGTTTGGTTGGTTCAGTAAGGTTAAGACTATGGGCCGAATTAGTAAACCAAAATAGGTCCTTTTTTTCAGCTTTCACGACCCGAAAATAGGCTTCTGTCAATTTAGAGGAGGTTTGATAGTCGCGGGAGCCAACAAAAAAATACACCGGACACCTGATCTCAGGAGCGGCCTCGAACAAATTGATGGCCGATCCTTCATTAAACAACGCGAGCCATTTAACAGACCACTTCAACACAAACGACTTCCCGGATGATGGTGTCCCCATTTTCCTCGACAACCATTTTCTGTGAAAATACAATTGCTCACCATTTTCAAACGGGATGTGGACCGAAGCCAACTCCTTCATCGCTTCAGTATCATTACGGTCTCCTGCCTCACTCAACATCATCTGTAGCATTTCCTGCTCAGAGCGCTGCTGATGAACCATGGGGGCCAGCGCAAAGCACCCCTGTAAGGTCTCTGGGTGGTTGGCCGCAACATACAGTGCAAGAAATCCACCCCAGGAATGACCCATGAGATAGATTCTATGCTGCGCAAAACGTTCACGGAGGTAGTTAATCATGGCATAGGCATCTTTCATCACAAGATCTACTGTCAGAGATACCTGGGTAGCATTGAGGGTTGCTGTTCTTCCGCTTTCACGTTGGTCCCACATCACTACAACAAAATGGTGTTGTAATTCGCGCGTAAACTTGTCGGCGTAGCCCATGGCGGAATTACCGGGACCTCCGTGCAAATAAAGCAACACGGGCATTGTGCTGTCACTCCCCTTGATGTGAATCCACTGATGAATGCCGTTGATCATCACCGATTGGCGGACATCAATCGGAGCAGCCCATCCATACAGGCCGAAGCATAAACACAGCCAAAGCAAGGATAAAATTTTCATGCAGGCTGTTGGTGGCGACCGTTAGGTTATCCCCTGATCAGTGACAAGTAATGCGGGAACATCTCTCGCCAGGCTGGCCAATCGTGAGGCGCCCCGTGACGCACATCCAGCCAATGATGAATACCCTTATTTCGGAATATGGATGCCATCTTTTCATTGGCGTCCCAACACATGTCGTTGGTGCCAGTACCCAAAACAACAAACATATCACCGAATAAGGGATGCTGGGCCTGTGGAATGAAGTCTGGAGGATTATTGAAATATACATTGTCATCATAATATCCGTCCAATTGATCCCGGATATCAAATGCTCCTCCCATGCTGAACACATACTTGGCAACCTCAGGGTGTTTGAACGCAAAGTTGGTAGCATGGTATCCACCAAAACTACAACCTGCGGTGGCAACCCGACCAACACCCGTTTCGCGCTGGGCGAGGGGTACCAACTCGGTTAGCAGAAATTGGTCATACCAGATGTGGTTCATTACCCGCTGAGCCGGATGAATGCCTTTGTTATACCAACTCATTTCATCGATACCATCCGGGCAATAAATTTTCACCAAGCCTTCGTCGACAAACCAGGCCACACTATCCAGCAGCTTAAAGTCCTTGTTCTCGTAAAAATGCCCCATTGACGTTGGGAACAAAATCACTGGATACCCGCGCGTGCCAAAAGCAAGTACTTCCATGTCGCGGCTGAGGCTGGGGGAATACCACCGATGATAGTGCTCGTACATGCAGGGGTCTAAAAAATTCACAGGTAAGTTAACCCCCGTTATTCTATTTTTGCAAGCCTTTGTAACATGGAAGAGAACGAAAAGCCCATTATCCCCCTGACGCCTGAAATCACTATTCCGGCCTACCGATCGGAGGTATTGGACAACATCTTCACATCGTTGCTCAATAGAAATGTAGCTGTTGAAATTCTCACTCCGCCGGATATGGACCGCAGCAAGACTTACCCACTGCTGGTGCTGAACGATGGTCAAGACATGGCGGCCGTGAAAGTAAAGGAAACTGTAGAGCGCATGGTGGCCGAGAACCTTATACCGCCAATCATCGTGGTGGGCATCGTAGCAGCTGACCGGCTACAGGAATACGGTGTTTGCCTGCGCACCGACTATCATGGGCGCGGCAAGATGGCCCGGGCCTATGCGCAGTATGTAATTGCTGAGTTGTTCCCCTACATCCAATACAAATATCCCATTACCCAAAAATCGGAGGAGCGGGTTATGGCCGGTTACTCCTTGGGTGGCTTATCGGCCATGGACATCGCATGGAACCACCCGGAGGTTTTTGGAAAAACAGGAGTATTCAGTGGGTCATTTTGGTGGCGACGACGTGATGCACAAAGTATTTTCTATTCCGACTATCGCGATCGTCTGATGCACCTGCAGGTAAGGCGGGGCAAGTTTAAGTCCGGACTAAAATTCTGGTTTCAAACCGGCACGCAGGATGAATACAGCGACCGCAACAAGAATGGTGTTATCGATTCAATTGATGATACCATGGATCTGATCACGGAATTGACACGCAAAGGCTATAGGCCATTTCATGATATACAATACCTTGAAATAAAAGACGGAAAACACAATCAGGAAACGTGGGCGGGGGCATTTCCCCACCTGCTGGCCTGGGCATTTGGCACTCATTAGACAGCATATGAAAGATACGATCATTTTTGACCTGGGCGGCGTACTCATCGATTGGAACCCACGCTACTTGTACCGGAAGATTTTCAAGACCGAGCAGGAAATTGACTGGTTCCTACAGCATGTCTGCACCAACGAATGGAATGAAAAGCAGGACGGCGGCCGCACCTTTGAAGAGGCCACCCGAGAATTGTTAAAGAAATTTCCGGAACATGAGGTACCAATCCGGGCTTGGTATGACCGCTGGAAAGAAACAATCCAGGGACCGATACAAGGAACCGTTGACATTCTGCAGGCCATTCGCAATGCACGGTCGCACCGGCTCTATGCACTAACCAATTGGTCTGCCGAAACTTTTCCCTGGGCACTGGAGCGATTTGATTTTCTGCATTGGTTCGATGGAATCGTTGTCAGTGGTGTGGAAAAAACCAGAAAGCCATTTCCTGAATTCTATCACATTCTGCTCAACCGATACCAGATTGATCCCGCAAAGGCCATATTTATTGATGACAATATGCACAACGTAGATGCTGCGGTAAAACTGGGAATAGACACGATTCATTTTCAGCATCCAGCCGGATTGCGGGAGCAACTCGCTGCTAAGGGAATTCCGGTTTAGGCTTTGGTGATCGCTGTAATAACCTCCTGAGCACAGCGCTCGGCTGAGGCCAAGGCGCCATTGACGGTACCTGCTTGTCCGCTAACATCAGTAGCCTCACCTGCGAAAAACAACACATTATTGACCGGTGCACTCATGTTCTTGCGGTCGGTATTAGTTGCTCCGGGTAATGGATAGGCATATCCACCACCGATATAAGCAATTTTGCTCCAGTCCTCCACAACGTAAATATTGGTAGTGGTATTAAGCACTTGCCGAACATATTTGGTGGCTTGGCCGGCATATAAAACATCCAGGTCAGCTAGGATGGCCAAAATGGCGTCATCATTCTTCATGGCCGAATACTTGGCCGCTTTGCTACCATTGACCGTTACCGATAAGGTCGCGTTAAACTGACTGCGACCCACACCCATGCTAAAGTATTCAGGAACATCGCCAGAGCCGAGTATATAGCCAATGGTATCACCCCAAAAGTTCTTCTTGAATTCAATGACAGCGCGATAAGAGCCACCCATTTCAAATTTGGACAATGAACCTGTAATTCCACCCGGCAATCCGGGTGTAAATGCTATGGCATTCGACTTCAATTGAGAGATGGGTACCGTAACAATTACTTTATTAGCCTGATAGGTTGATCCGTCTTTGGCCGTCAATACGATGGGATCAGCGCTGTAGTTAATCGATACAATCGGCGTATTGATGTTCACCAATGATTGAACATTGCTGAAACGGGATATCAACACATCATGCATCGGATTGGCCTTCAATACCATTACTTTTCCATCATTCTGGATTAATGCAGCTTCCTGGGCCCATTCTCCCACGCCCCCTTGTTCATTGGTTGCCCCCCGCCTGTTGCCCACGAGCGCGTTGAGCATACCATTCACACGCGGGTTGATGCCCGAAGCAGTAATCGCCTGCTGAACGGTGCCCGTGTTGTTGGCAAAGCTGCGCAGGTTGGTTGCAAAGTTCTTGGCGGCAACAAAATCCGCATCACCAGCCCAGTCCGTTTCCAACTTTGACAGATTATCAATTACATAGTTATTGGGAAGGGCCGTATTGTCAAGGGTAACCAAACCATAGGCCGTGTAGACTTTGCCCATGATGGAATCGCTACCCACGATGGTTTGTGCACCAAGCTCTACCGGAAAGTCAGAGCTCATGTCTTGTAACCGCGGGTATTGGTCTACCGATTGATTTCGCAAGGAGCGCACCCGCCCACCCAACTGATCGCGGGCTTCGAAGATAGTCACCTTAATACCCTTGGACCGGAGTATATCGGCCACGTACAATCCTGCCGCACCAGCGCCAATTACAGCAACGGTGCCACTGTATGCAACTTCGGGACCTGGGTCTTTAGGGCTGCATGAAGAAATCAGGGAAGGCATAAGCATGCTTCCGGTTAACCCCCAACCCAAACGTTCAATTACTTCCCTGCGCTTCACAGTATAAAATTAGCGGGGAAAGATACGCAGGACCCGGCGGGAATGAAAATCCAGATTAGCCTGGAGTGCCCTTTATTGGGTCAGAATGACGCTATTTCTGGTATCTTGCAGGTATGCAAGCCACAGATCACATCACTCCTCAACCCCTCAAAGTGGTCATTCTGGGGCCGGAATGTACGGGTAAAACTGATCTCTCAAATTTTCTGGCCAATCACTACAACACCAGTTGGGTGCCCGAGTATGCGCGGGCTTTTCTAAACAAACTCAACCGACCATATGAACTATCCGACTTAATAAAAATTGCGCATGGACAGATTCGGCTGGAAGAAGAATGGATCCAAAACGCGAATCAATTACTGGTTTGCGATACGAATCTGATGGTTATCAAAGTTTGGAGTGAAGAAAAATTCGGGCACTGTCCTGAAGAGATCATCCATGCGATGAATAGCCGTCACTATGACCTACAACTGTTAACCAACGTTGATATTCCCTGGGAAAACGATCCGCAACGGGAACATCCTACCCGACGCGACTATTTCTGGAACCGCTATCGCGAAGAAACCGCAAGAACCAGGGTGCCAACCGTCGAAATTTCAGGACCGCGCGAACAACGACAACGGACTGCCGTACAAGCCATCGACAAAATCTTTCAAAAGAAATTGTAATCAATGAGCAGCCCTTACGCTGTATTGCAGATTCGGGACTTCCGGCTTTTTATCAGTGCACGGTTTTGCGTGACGTTGGCTATTCAAATGCAAGCCCTGGTCGTCGGCTGGCAGGTGTATGAGATTACGAAGGATGCACTCTCGCTTGGATTGATTGGTTTGGCTGAAGCCCTGCCCTCTATTGTTGTATCTCTCTATGCTGGGCACCTTGCTGACGTGGTCCAGCGCAAGCGCATTATAGTTATCACGCTGGCCACCCTGGTATTTTGTTCTGTCGGCTTGCTGTTCTTTACCCTGGATGTGGGGGCATTTCTACTGGCGGAAGGTGTCTATCCGATCTATGCGGTCATCTTTATAAGTGGTATCGCCCGGGGATTTATAACTCCGGCAATTTTCTCTTTCATGCCACAGTTGGTACCTCGTGAACTATTCCAAAATGCCATCTCGTGGAACAGCACCCTTTGGGAAATGGCATCCATTGGCGGGCCACCCATCGGCGGTCTCATCTATGGCGTGTTTGGCGTTACCGCTGCATACGCCATCGATGCTTCATTAATGGTCACCGGACTCATCCTCGCCTCTATGGTAGCCTCCCGGCCATTGCCGGAGGTCAGCGATGAACAAGGAATTGTCGAGAAAATAAAAGCAGGATTGAAATTTGTGTTTGCGAATAAGCTCATATTAAATGCAATAAGCCTCGATCTCTTTGCTGTACTTTTTGGTGGAGCGGTGGCTTTGCTCCCGATCTTCAGCGATCAGATCCTGCATGTTGGATCCGTTGGATTAGGATTTCTGCGTTCAGCCCCTGGCATTGGCGCATTGGTAATGGCCATTTATCTGACACATAATCCCATTCGCAAAAGCATGGGCAAAATTCTTTTGTATGCCGTAGCCGGATTCGGCTTATGCATGATCGGCTTCGCCCTCTCTCGCGAATTCTGGTTATCTATGGCCTTGCTCATCCTCAGTGGCGGGTTTGATTGTATTAGTGTAATTGTACGGGGCACCTTGCTGCAAACCCTAACGCCCGAAAATATGAAGGGCCGGGTGTCCGCCGTTAATAATATCTTCATCGGATCTTCCAATGAAATTGGCATGTTTGAATCCGGCGTCGCCGCTCGTTTGCTGGGTGTGGTACCATCTGTGATTTTTGGTGGGTTAATGACCCTGGTGGTGGTTGGATTCACGGCATGGAAAGCGCCCACTTTGCGCAAACTTCAAAAAGTACATTAACCCAGTATGCAAATCTCCATCAATACCCCCGCATTACTTTTTCCGGCCATCACCTTAATGATGCTGGCTTATACCAATCGCTTTCTTGGATTGGCAACACTGGTCAGAAAGCTACATCAGCAATACAAAGAATCGAATGCCGATAAGGAGTTGGTGAAGGAACAAATTGTAAACCTTCGCCGCCGGCTTAACCTGGTAAAGCAAATGCAGGCCAGCGGCATCTTTGCCTTGTTTCTCTGTGTGTTGTGTATGTTGGCCGTATACTTCGAGCAGGAAGGACTTTCTTATGCATTGTTTGCCATGAGTCTTCTGGTCTTGCTCCTTTCCCTTGGGCTCTCCCTCAGCGAAATTTACCTCAGCACACGCGCGCTGGAGATCGAACTCAAAGACATGGAATAACGCACTTCCCTTGCTGGGATTTTCCTACCTTCCGTGGAGAAAAGAAAATCCCATGTCAACACGCCGCTCTTTCTTTCGTAAATCCATCGGGATGGCTACTGCAGCTTCCCTTGCCTCATTGTCCACCCAAGCCCTGGCAGAAGATGTCTCCGATGCGCTAACATCACTTAACTCATTGTCTCCTACCGACGCTGCCAGCGACGATGACCTGTGGTCGCGTATGGCCCAGGCCTATACGGTGACCCCAAATATCCTCAACCTCAACAATGGTGGTGTGAGCCCACAGCCTAAGGTAGTACAGGATGCCGTTGACAGATATTATCACCTGAGCAACGAAGCCCCAACCTACTATATGTGGCAAATTCTGGACCGTGGTCGTGAGCCCCTCCGCCACAAACTCGCCGACCTGGCAGGAGTTTCCGCCGACGAAATTGCCATCAACCGCAACACAACCGAGGCATTGGGTACATTCACCTATGGAATTGACCTGAATCGTGGCGACGAGATTGTCATGACCCGACAAGATTATCCCAATATGATTCATGCGTGGAAGCAGCGTGAAGTTCGGGAAGGCATAAAAATCAATTGGATCAACCTGGCCTTGCCCGTTGACAACGACGAGGTGGTACTGAAGGCTTATATCGATGCGACTACGCCCAAAACAAAAATCTGGCACATCACCCACCTCATGACCTGGACAGGGCAAATACTGCCAGCAGCCAAACTATGTGCAGAGGCCCGCAAGCGCGGGATCATCAGCATCGTAGATGCGGCTCATTCCTTTGCCCATATCAACTACAAAATTTCCGATTTTCAATGCGACTATTTCGGCACATCCCTGCATAAATGGTTGTGCGCCCCTTTTGGAACGGGAATGATGTACATTCGCAAAGACCGGATTGAAAAAACATGGCCACTGTTTTCCACCGACAAGCCCCAAAGCACGGATATCAGGAAGTTTGAGGGCCTGGGTACCCGTTCCTTCGCGCCCGAGCAGGCCATAGGACAAGCCATCGACTTTCACCTCGCCATTGGCGCCCAGCGAAAACAGGAGCGGCTACACTACCTCAAAATGTATTGGTGCACGGCTGTAACACGCAACCCGCGTGTCAAGTTGCACATTTCGCTTAAACCCGAATACTCCTGTGCACTCGGCACCTTTAGCATTGATGGCATGACATCCAATGACGTTGGATCAAAGCTCATGACCGATTACAGTATTCACACCACCACCATCAATTGGGAAAACGTCAGTGCTGTGCGTGTGACTCCTCATGTGTATACCACCACCAAAGACCTGGACCGTTTGATTGAGGCTGTCGCCAAGATCGCGGCCTCCTGACCATTCATCACAATCTCTCCCGGAGGGAAGCAGGTTTGGACTGGAGTGTTTATCTTCCTACACCCTAGCCAAACTATGCCTATGCGATACATACTCTTTGCGACCCTTCTGATAATAGCCGGCTGTGCACAAAAGTCCGGCAACTCCATTTCGGGACTTCAACAACCAGTAGAAATTACACGCGATGTCAATGGCATTAATCACATCGTAGCCCAAAACGAACATGACCTTTTCTTCGCACAAGGCTATGCGGCCGCTACTGACCGGCTATTTCAATTTGAAGTGTGGCGCAGACAGGCCACCGGCACTGTAGCTGAAATTTTAGGACCCCGCGAGGCCAAACGCGATATCGGTGCACGTCTATTCCGCTTTCGCGGCGACATGAATCTTGAACTTAATCATTATCATCCCCATGGAAAAGATATCATTACGGCATTTACTGACGGAGTAAATGCCCGCATTGATGAGGTAATGGCCGATACTTCGCTCCTTCCTCTCGAGTTCAAATGGTTAGGCATTGTACCGCAGAAATGGACACCGGAAGTAGTGATCTCACGACATCAGGGCCTGCTGGGAAATCTTCCCGATGAAGTTAATCTGGGTCGTGCGGTGGCCCTGCTAGGAGCAGAAAAGGTGAAAGAAGTTGTCGTATTTGAACCAAATGAACCCGATATCGCGCTGCATCCCTCCATTAATAAAGAAGCGCTTAAAGACAGCATCATCTCAATATATAATACCTATCGGCGTCCCCTTCGATTTCTGCCAGAAGACCTCATCGCTTCTGCCAATCCGGACCAAACACAAGTTGCCAGGTTGAATCGGGAAGATGCGATACAGGAAGATGAGTTACTGGCTTTGCCGAAGGAAACAATCGGAAGCAACAACTGGGTGGTGAGTGGTAAACTGACAAAGTCAGGTCACCCCATCCTGGCCAATGATCCACACCGCACCATCGTTGCACCATCACTACGCTATATGGTACATCTGAAGGCACCGGGGTGGAATGTGGTAGGCGGCGGTGAGCCAACCATTCCCGGTATCTCCATCGGTCACAATGAGTCTGGCGCCTGGGGCCTCACCATTTTTGCCATCGATGGGGAGGATCTTATGGTATATAAACTCAATCCGGCCAATACCAGTCAGTATTGGTATAACGGTATGTGGGAAAATATGAGGACAGAGCAGGACACCATTCGGATCAAAGGGGCCGAACCAATGATTGTCACTCACCGATTTACCCGCCACGGACCAGTAACATTGATTGACGAAAAAAATGCGGTAGCCTACGCTGTTCGTTGCGCATGGCTTGAACCAGGTGGCGCTCCTTACCTCGCCAGCCTGCGGATTGATCAGGCTACTAACTGGAAAGAATTCCGGGAGGCATGTGTGTACAGTCATATCCCGGGCGAAAATATGATATGGGCTGATACCTCCGGAACAATTGGCTGGCAAGCCGTGGGCATTGCTCCCGTACGCCACTGGTCCGGATTGGTGCCCGTACCCGGTGACGGTACCCACGAATGGAAGGGGTACTTACCCATCAGCAATTTGCCAAACATTGCCAATCCTGAAAAAGGATTTTGGGCTACCGCCAATGAAAACAACATCCCAACTGGCTATGACCATCGCAACGCAGTTGGCTGGAGTTGGGCAGATCCTTTTCGGGTGTCGCGCATCAATGAGGTGTTGAGTGCTGCACAATCCATGACCCAGGAAGAATCGATGAAGCTTCAATTTGACTATTTGTCTTTGCCAGCCCGGGAACTGGTTCCCTTGTTGTCAACCCTTAAATCTGATAACCCGGCTTCTGAGCAGGCACGCCAATTGCTGCTCCAATGGAATTTCGTGATGGACAAGAACTCGCCAGCAGCGGCTATATATATGGCCTGGGAGAAAAAATTATCACGATCCCTGTATTTCGATGCTGTACCGGAAACTACCCGAAAGCACATTCGCTCCGTTGCCTTGAGTAGGGTGCTGGACTGGCTTCAGCATCCGGAAAAGCGGTGGAAAAAAAATTCAACAACAATACGTAATCAATTGTTGCTTGGCAGTCTGGACGAAGCCGTGAAGCAGCTTACTGAAAAACTCGGGGCTGAACTCAATCAATGGAAGTATGGACAGGCAAATTACCATCACGTGCTGATCAAACATCCCTTGAGTAATGCGGTGAACGATGCTGCCAGAAAACTGCTTGATGTTGGACCTGCACCCCGCGCTGGCAATGCCTCCACACCCGGCATGACCACCAACAGCGATAATCAGTCAGCAGGCGCTTCATTCAGAATGGTTGTGGATGTTTCCGACTGGGATGGGGCAATGTTCACCAACACACCCGGGCAAAGCGGTGATCCCCGAAGCCCTTACTACCGAAATTTATTTGACCGTTGGGCCAATGATCAGCATTTTCGGGTATACTTCACAACCGAAAAGGTAGCTGCATCAGCGGCCGATAAGAAGACGTTAACGCCGCACTAGGTCAGATCGCCGCAAGTGCTGCATCATAGTTTGGTTCTTGCCCAATGGCAGGAACCAATTCATGGTACTTTACCTTACCATCGCCCCCTATGACAACAACAGAGCGCGCCATCAGTCCCGTCAAAGCACCATTAGTCATTTCAACGCCGTATGAATTCGTAAAGCCGCGGCTTCGAAAATCAGACAAAGTGATCACTTTGTCGATCCCCTCAGCACCACAAAAGCGCTTCATGGCAAATGGCAGGTCTTTGGATATGCAAAGTACAACCGTGTTGCTCAGGGCACTCGCGCGCTTGTTGAATTCACGCACGGAAGTTGCACACACACCCGTATCAATGCTGGGGAATATGTTGAGTACAACATTCTTTCCGGAAAATGATTTTAGTGATACATCCTTCAGGTCGTTACCGGTCAGTTGAAAATCAGGAGCCGCACTTCCGATAGACGGAAGGCTACCGGTGGTATTTACAACAAGTTCACCAAGTTTAGTCTGTGCCATGGTTGATAGGGTTTGAATGATTTAACTAAAGATCAGCGTATTCTTTCTGAGTCGCGGACTAATTTTTCATCGCGTCGGATAAACCGGTTAGCAATCAGGTTGGAGACCATGGCAACAGCAGGCAAATAAAGACCAAGTCCATAGGAACCCGGTGTCGGGTTGCTGGTGATCAGGCCATTTGAAAAATATACAGCAGCGCCTAACGAGCCGGTCATCACCAGAGAATTCAGCGCACCCATCTTCAACTGTAATAGGCGATTCTCAAATTTTCCAATCTCAATTATGGCTAATGTGGCCGCCGCAACGGCCAAGGTACCACACCATACATAGGGGAGATACGTTGCTGTATCAGTGCTCCCGGTACGGGTTAGTAAATACAGGGGATAAAACACCTTATACGTTCCATCGTCAGTTGCCGTCCAGATAGGGAAGAAAATCATCAGGATTGAACACCCGGCCGTAATACCCAGGAATATTGTCTGCTTTCTTTGCCACATAACAGGGTTGCGCTAACTTCGTCCGCCTAATAAGAAGTCAAAAGTAGGAATTTTTAACACGCCACCATGAAAACCGCATACATCGTAGACGTATTGCGCACGCCCATAGGAAAGTATGGTGGCGCCCTGGCCTCCATCCGTCCAGATGATCTTGCCGCCACCGTGATCCGGGAGCTCATGGCGCGAAATACGACCATCGATCCTCAGGTCATTGAAGAAGTAATTTTCGGTGCCGCCAATCAGGCAGGGGAAGACAACCGCAACGTAGCGCGAATGGCGTTGCTGCTGGCAGATCTTCCCGAATCTATCGGCGGAGTCACGGTCAATCGGCTTTGTGCCTCAGGGCTACAGGCTATAACCCAGGCGGCTCAAGGCATTCAGACCAATCATGGCGCAGCCTTCATTGCAGGTGGCGTAGAAAGCATGAGCCGGGCTCCGTATGTGATCAGCAAATCAACAGAAGGATTCACACGAAATCAGGAAATGGCGGACACTACCATCGGCTGGCGATTCACCAATCCTGAATTGTCCAGGCGGCACTATCCTTACAGCATGGGCGAAACTGCCGAAAATGTTGCTGCGAAGTGGAATATTTCAAGAGCCGATCAAGATCACTTCGGGTTTGACTCTCAGGAGAAATACTTCCGAGCAGAGTCAGCAGGACTCTTCAAAGACGAACGGATTGCGCTTACGGTACATCAAGGCAAGAACCCGGTTGTCATCAATAGTGATGAATATCCGCGCAAGACGACCCTGGAAAAACTCGCCGCATTAAAACCTGCCTTCAAAGCAGATGGCACTGTTACTGCGGGCAATGCCTCTGGAATTAATGATGGTGCGGCAGCGACATTAATCGTGAATGAGGACATAATCAAACAATTCAACCTCAAGCCAATGGCCCGGGTCGTTGCTAGTGCGTCAGCCGGCGTGAATCCAGCATTCATGGGCATCGGCCCTGTGCCCGCGGTGCGCAAGGCATTGCAGCGGGCTGGTCTCAGCCTCAAAGACATTGATCTGATAGAATTAAATGAAGCATTCGCTGCGCAGGCGCTGGCATGCATCCATGATCTTCAGCTTAATCCCGAGTTAGTTAACGTTAACGGTGGCGCGATCGCCATAGGACATCCCCTGGGATGCAGCGGTGTTCGCATCACGGCTACCTTGTTACATGAACTCGCTCGTCGAAAAGGGCGGTATGGTCTGGCTACCATGTGCGTGGGTGTAGGTCAAGGTGTCGCCGTGATTTATGAAAACCTACGGCGCTGATATCCTATGCGCTACTTTTTCGAAATAACATACAGCGGCAGCAATTACCATGGTTGGCAAAGTCAGCACAATGCCATAGGTGTTCAGCAAGTGGTCGAGGAAGCCCTTACCAAGTTACTTCGGACAAAAACTGAAATTGTAGGCAGTGGCCGCACCGACACTGGTGTTCATTGTGTTCAGCAGTTTTTTCACGCCGATATTGAAAAGCCATTTATGGCAGATGAGTTGGTCCTACGGCTAAATGCCTTCTTACCCAGCGACATTGCCATCCGTACCATTCGGAAAGTTAAGTCAAACGCAAGTGCCCGTTACGACGCCCGGGAACGGACCTACCAATATCACATCACACGGGTAAAAGATCCGCTCAGGGTGGGTCGGGCATTTCATTTTTTTAAACCCATTGATAAGCGAACCCTGGACCATGCTACTGCGTTATTGCTGGGATCACATGATTTTGAATGTTTCAGCAAGGTAAAAACGGACGTAAATCACTTTACCTGTACGGTTCGTCAGGCGGCATGGAATCAACAAGGTGATTCACTCGTTTTTACCATTACCGCCAACAGGTTCTTGCGGGGAATGGTGAGGGCCGTGGTGGGCACTCTGCTGGATGTGGGCACGGGAAAGATAACGGTGGACGAATTTGCCAGCATTTTGCGCAGTAAAGACCGCCGAAAAGCAGGAATGAATGTTCCACCCGAGGGTTTGTACCTGATGAAGGTGAAATACCCCTCTGGTGTGTTTATAAAGTAAATTGTTTAGTCAGGATTCATGGAGCAAGAAAAAGTAAGCAGCGGGAATATCATCGATTTTCAGGTGCTCCGCCGTATTCTGCGTTTTATTAAACCGTATCAGGGGCGGTTCTACACGGTCATTTTACTCACCGTAGTCCTTGGATTTCTTTCTCCGGTGCGGGTGGCCATCACCCAGCTCATTCTCGACGACTTTGTTGCTCAGGGCAACTACCGCATGATGCTCAACTTCACCCTTCTTCTCCTGGGGTTACTGATCTTCCAGTCTGTATTACAATATATACACACATACATCTCCGGAAGAATCGGTCAATATGTTATTCGCGACATTCGGATTCAGTTATTTCAGCACATCCTTCGTCTGCGGCTCCGGTTTTTCGATAAGACCCCCATCGGTCGCCTCGTAACCCGCACCATATCAGACGTGGAAACCCTTGCTGATGTATTCAGTGAAGGGCTAGCCGCCATGCTGGCTGACCTGCTGCAAATCACGTTTATTCTGGCATTCATGTTCTATACCAACTGGAGATTGTCGCTGGTCAGCTTATCCTGTATCCCCTTGATGTTTCTGGCCACTTATATCTTTAAGGAGAAAATCAAAGTGGCTTTCAATGATGTACGCAACGCAGTGTCAAACCTTAACTCCTTTGTTCAGGAACACATCACCGGAATGAACATCGTACAGATCTTTGGAAGCGAAAAGCGGGAATACGCCAAGTTCAAGGAGATCAACAAAGATCACCTCGACGCCAACATGCGGTCGGTGCTTTACTACTCAATTTATTTTCCAGTGGCTGAGATTATCGCGGCCATGGGTATTGGCCTGATCATGTGGTATGGCGCCAAGAGTGTATTGAATATGGAAGAAACCGGCATCACCATTGGCACGCTCACCGCATTCATTATGTACATCCAGATGTTCTTCAGGCCCATCCGGATGATTGCCGACCGTTATAATACCCTGCAAATGGGCATTGTGAGTTCTTCAAGGATTATCAATCTGCTGGACAGCAAAGAGCACCTGATGGAAAACGGAACCCATGTGCCTGACCAGATCAATGGTGATGTACAATTTGATCACGTGTGGTTCGCATACACAGATTCTGACTATGTCTTGCGCGACATTAATCTCCACATTAGTCCGGGTGAGACTGTGGCCCTTGTCGGCGCTACCGGCGCAGGGAAATCATCAATCATTAACCTGCTCAACCGATTCTATGACATCAACCGTGGCGCCATACGGGTTGATGGTGTAGACTGCAAAGACTATGACCTGGGAACCCTCCGACGTAGCATTGGCCTCGTATTGCAGGATGTATTCTTATTTTCGGATTCCATACGGAATAACATCTCGCTAGGCAATCCTGATGTTACAGACGAAATGATCTGGCATGCGGCCGATCTGGTTGGTGCCCGAACTTTTATCGAGCGCCTGCCCGGGGGCCTTGACTATAATGTCATGGAGCGTGGCGCTACCCTTTCTGTTGGTCAGCGCCAATTGCTTTCCTTTATTCGTGCAATGGTATACGATCCGCGTATCCTGATCCTTGATGAAGCAACCTCATCTGTCGACACGGAAACGGAGCAACTCATCCAGGCGGCCATTGGTAAGATGATGAGTCATCGCACTTCTATTGTCATTGCTCACAGGTTGTCCACCATCCAAAAGGCAGACAAGATAATCGTGATGGAGAAGGGTGAAATCAAGGAATCAGGACGCCATGACGAACTATTGGGTCAGGAGGGATTATACGCCCAATTGCACAAATTGCAGTATAAGGAGGTAGTGTAAGGGAAACCGTTCGTAAACGGCCAAAACCCTTATATTTGCTTTAATGCGCGCTCTCTTCATCTGTCTGGTTGGCTCCTTTCTACTGCTGGGAGGCCCCGAAGCTTTGGCTCAGGTCCGAAAAAGTCCTAAAAGCTCAGGTTTTCGCGCTCCCATTGTAACCGGAAATAAACGCAGGATTTTGTGTCCCATTTTTATAGCAGAACGATACCCTTATCAGGGAATAGGCTTGAAACTGGGTGACCCATTTGCGCTGACCTATAAGTTCTACGCAAACAAACACTTCTCGTTTGCTGCCGACGTGGGAAAAGCAGCCAGCGGCCTTTACAACCAATACTACAAGGGTGCATTCAAATCGTATCTGCCCGATACCCTTTCGGCCAAACAAAGCATTACGTATCTCACCCACAAGGCGCTATCTGATTGGTTTATTGAGACCAAATTCCTCTATCAATGGGATGCAGACAAAATATCCAAGGGCTTGCAACTTTACGCTGGTCTGGGGTGGCAATGGCGAAACACGACCATTGAATACGATTACAACTTTGACGATCGTTCCAAAAATTTCGACGAAGGTAAATTCGGGAAGCTCCGCGAGACCCGATTTACCTATGGCCCGGTTGTTGTGCTGGGTTTCGAGTACTCCTATTTTTCATTGCCTCTTTCCGCATTTATCGAAGTGGAGTTATTCACAGATGCCTTGATTGATCCAGGGTACCATCGGTTCCAGGGCGGTGTCGGACTTCGATACGTGTATTGAGCTACCCTTCATGCGCCAGACAACGCTTTGTATCCTCGCCTCCTGCTGGCTGTTGACCAGTTGTTCATTTGAAAAGTTGTATCAAGCCCAAATAGCCCGGGCACATGCTCCTTATGAAGTCATGGACTTTCATGCCCTGACCCAGCGGTATATGAAGAAAGAAAAAGTCAGCCCGGTGGAAGGGATTTATTCTGTTTCAGGTGTAGTCACCAAAAAAGGAAAGGCCTTGTTGGGAAGTGCGGAAAAAGAAAAAGTAACAGATCGTCAGGATAACTACGCACAGGTTGCAATTCTGGCCGACGGCGGTGAAACGGGACGTGATTTCATTGAGGTCTCTTTAAACAAAACCTATTTGCCACGATATCCGGTGATCGGGGAATTTACGCGTGCTTCCGGTGGCAATATTTTGGTGTACAAACATCTTGAAGCACATGAAAAAAGTTCTTCGTACACTTTCACCTATGATGCCAATGCTGATATGCTGGAAGGCATTCGTGTAGAAACGGAAGGAAACACGACTGTCACCTATAAACTGACGTACGTCAAAGTTTATCCCAAGAACTAGCGGTCAGCTTCGTCCGCCACCATTTGCTTTTCATACAAGTCGCTATACACACCCCCCAATGAAAGCAACTCATCGTGGGTTCCCTGCTCCGCTACTACACCATCGTTGAGAACCAGAATCTTGTTTGCCAGTTTCGCTGAAGAAACCCGGTGGGAAATAATTAAAGTTGTCCGGCCCTTCATAACAGATTTAAGGCTATTCAAAATCGTGTTTTCGGTTCTGGTATCTACAGCCGACAGGGCGTCATCCAACATGAGAATCTTGGGCTCCCGAACAATCGCGCGCGCCATGGAAATACGCTGTTTCTGGCCCCCTGACAAAGTAATTCCGCGCTCTCCTACCCGGGTAGCAAAACCTTGGGGAAAGTCTATGATGTTTTGATACACATCGGCAGCACGGGCCGCCTGAAACACCTTCTCTTCATCAATGGTCTCCAGGCCAAAGGCGATGTTGTTATAGATGGTGTCGCTGAAAAGAAATACATCCTGCGGCACGTAACCAATTTGTTTCCGTAAATGCGTGAGGTCAAATTTTTTGATTGGCAACTCATCAATGCGAATCTCACCTTCAGATACATCGTACAAGCGAGTGATAAGATTCGAAACCGTACTCTTACCTGATCCAGTGCTTCCGATAATGGCCAGCGATTCACCCGGTTCAATAGAGAATGATACCTTTTTCAAAGCTTGTATGCCAGTGTCCGGATACGTGAAGGAAACACCCTCAAATTCAATTTTTCCCGCGATATCTCTGGTTTCGACGCCTGATATCAAGTCTGATTGGGTGCGCATAAATTCATTAATACGACCCTGTGATGCTTCCGCACGCTGCACCTGACTGCTGGTCCAGCCCAGCGATGCCACCGGCCAGGTGAGCAAGTTTACGTAAATGATAAACTCGGCAATGTTACCAAAGGTCAACGCACCATTAATCACCTCAACACTGCCTTCGTATACAGTGAGGATTGTGCTCAGTCCGATCAGGCCTAGCATCAACGGAAAAAACAAAGCCTGAACGCGGGTGAGTCTTAGGGATTCGCGCTTGTATTGTTCATTTTCCATTGAAAACCGTCGCGCAGAGTCTTCCTCCCGGTTAAATGATTTGATTACCCGTATACCCGAGAAAGCTTCCTGCACAAACGTACTGAGCCTGGATTGGCTTTTTTGAATTTCCTCGGAACGGCGCTCAATGATATTGTTGACATAGTAAATGCTGAACGACAGCAAAGGCAGCGGGATGAGCGCAAATAAGGTCAGTTTAACACTGATCATGAACATTACCGGAATCAACATGAAGAACAGGGTAAATAGCTGCAACCCGTACATGATGGAGGGGCCCAGATACATCCGCACGCGACCCACATCTTCAGATATGCGATTCATCAAATCACCTGTATTATTACGGCGATAGAAACTCAACGGCAATGACTGGTAGTGTTGAAAGATGTCGTTCTTCATATCAAACTCAATCCTTCGGCTCATCACAATGAGGGTTTGTCGGACGAAATACAGGAAGAGTCCACGAAGTAGGGCCATGGCCAGAATCAACATAGCATAGAGTACAATACCTCGCGCAAAAACTGCAAAAAAGTCGGCTTGTGCTGAAGTACCAGACATGGACCGGTACACCTGAATATTATTAATCACCAGGTCAATGGACTCCCGCACCAATTGGGCGGGTACAATCTGGAATATGTTGGAAATTATGACAAAAACGAGTCCCCAGAACAGGTGCCATTTATACCTGAACAGATATGGATTGAGCCTGGAGAGTTCTTTCATGGATATGCCCCGTATGAACGCGGTTTCGGAATTTTAGTTCAAAACAACCATATATCACCCACAAAATGTAACTTTGCCCCATTCTTTTTTATCGTTCCTTGGCATGCTGAACCGACGTACACTCCGCATCAAAATTATGCAAAGCCTGTTTGCCTATGAACAGTGCAAAGAGGCCGAGTACCTGTTATCCCAGGATTATATTGATACGTTTTTTCAACCGGACCTCAATTCCATGAAGGTTCAAGACAAAAGCCTGCTCAAAGGTCAACGTTCCACAGCTCTTCAACGATTCGAAAAAGCATTTAAGGGAGAGGCTGTTCCCGAAGCCTCAGATCCTCGTGTAGGCCAAGCCGTGGAGGAATCCCTGGATCAATACAAAAAACATACAAAGAAAGATTTTGACTTCTTCCGCAAGAACATTGTAAGCGATGTTGAGAAGATAAGCGGCTATTACCACAGCCTTTTAAACCTTATCCCAGCACTGGCAACTATTGCTGCCCAGGATAAGAAAGTTAAGACTTCGCATTTTACAAGTCATCCGTTTGTGACCGCCCTGCAAAATAATGAAGAACTCCGCAAGGAAACGCTGCGTCGCGGTGGTTCCTGGGATCAACGCATGGATATGGTGAAGAGTTGGTGGAAAGACTGCGTGAAAACCGATGCTGAAGTACTTAAATTCCTTGCGCTTGAAACTCCGGATGTTGAGTCGGGTAAAGGATTTATGAAGCACCTGATTCGAAAGGTCCTTTTGGGTGACACTGCCATCAATTCCTTCTTTGAAGAAGAAGACTTGCGTTGGGCAGAAGACCATGAAATCGTAAAAAGCCTTGCTGACAAGACGCTTAAGTCACTGGATGAGGATGCGAAAATTGTTGAGTTGCAAAAACTTTCGCTCGACTGGGATGAAGACAAGAATTTCATCGAGAAATTGTTTGCAGCCACCACTAAGCTAGAACCATACTATCACGAACTCATAGCCAGCAATACGAAAAACTGGGAAGTGGACCGGTTGCCCCTTACCGATCAGATTATTCTGCTCATGGCTATGGCTGAACTCACCACCTTCCCGAATATCCCGGTGAAAGTGACCATCAACGAATACATCGAACTTGCCAAGCAATACAGTACACCCAAGAGCAGGCAGTTTATTAACGGTATCCTCGACGTCATCGCCAAAGAACTGAAGGCTACCGGCAGGATTAAGAAGAGCGGTCGCGGGCTTATTGACAATAAATAGCGCTATGCGAGTCTCCCGCGAATATTTTATCTTTGTCGTCTAGCCAATAGTACCATGAGCAAAAAAAGCAGCAATACCCTCATCGCCTTCCTGGCCGGCGCTGCTGCCGGAGCCATTTTGGGGGTTCTCTACGCACCCGATAAAGGTTCCAACACACGCGAAAAACTTTCGTACCGGTTAGATAAATACAAGAAAATCCTGGAAGATTTCTTGGAAGACCTTGTTTCTGGTAAAGACACGCCCCTGACCACAGAGGCCAAGTCACAGGGCCAAAAAGTAGTTTCCGAGGCCAAAGGAAAGGCCGAGCGGCTTCTGGAAGATGTTGATGAATTGCTAGCCCAGATTCGCGGAAACCAGAAGAGTTAATGTTTTGTTAACAGCTCTCCAATCCATCTTACAGTTGTCTATTTTTGAACTGCGCTAATTAAATAAATATGAAAAAGACCATTTATCTGATGCTGCTGGTGGCCGGGACCACCTTGCTCGTGTCTTCCTGTAAAGACCGCGCCTCCGAGAAACGTATTGCTGAGCTGGAAAGCCGACTGTCTCAACTTGAAGCCGGAAAGACAAACGCCACTGCCCAACCAACCACCAATGCACCTGCTACACAGCCTGATGTAAAGCCTGAGGGCCCCTTGCCAACAGCGGCTTTTGAAGTGGTTGATCATGATTTCGGTAGTGTGAACGAAGGTCAGAAAGTAAGCTACACGTATCGTGTAAAAAATACTGGTCAGGCCCCGCTCATTATCCAGAATGCACAACCTTCTTGTGGTTGCACAGTTCCCAAGTGGACCAAGGAACCTATTCCAGTGGGTGGAACTGGTGAAGTGACCGCCGAATTTGATACCAATGGCAAACCGGGTGTCAACAACAAGACCATTACCGTAACTTCGAATACGTGGCCTACCACCACCACGCTGCGATTCAAAGCCATGGTGATTCCACGCGCTCAATCAACAGGTCCTACAAAATAATTCAGCCTGCCCAGGCTCAAAAGTCCCGGCAAAACCGGGACTTTTTTGTTTCCAACAACTGACCCAAATGCACTAACTTTGACCACTTAATATTATCTAACCATGATTTATTCAATTCTCCTACAGGCTCAAAATAGCATCGTACAGCAAATGATCTTCATTGGGGCCATCATTGCTGTATTCTACTTCTTCATGATTCGTCCGCAACAAAAAAAGGCCAAAGATCAAAAGGTATTCATCGAGGAGATAAAGAAAGGAGATCTCGTCGTTACCATTGGCGGTGCCTACGGTCGTGTGGCTGAGATTGAAGATGATACTTTCATTATCGAATTTGAACGTGGTGCGCGGATAAAATTCCTGAAGACATCCGTTTCCATGGATTCTACGAAAGCCGCCAACGCCAAAAAGACGGCCTGACGCTTGAATTTGTTTCACGCCATATCCAACCTCCTGCGATTTGATCGCACCAATTGGAAAGTTCTGGCGTTGTGTGTCCTTGCAGCAAGTACATTTTGGTTGTTCAATGCCCTGAACAAAAATTACGCCACTACAGTCCGGCTGCCACTGCGATTCGAATTTGATGGCAGCCGCTTTCAGGCCGTGGAGCCACTTCCATCCGATATTTCCATCAATATCAGCGGTAGTGGTTGGAGAATCATCCGCAATGAATACGGAATAAAAGTACCCGACATCAGTATTTCTCTGGAACGCCCAGCCGATGTTCGCAAAATGCCTGCACCTTCACTGCTGCCTGTTTTAGCAAGTCAACTGGAAGGCCTCAAGCTGAACTATGTGGTGACGGATACCCTATATATCCACATTGATCCCATCGCCAAGCGACGGGTCAGGGTTCTGATTGCAACAGATCGCATATCATTCCGGAAAGGGTATGGCGCAATCGGACAACTTTTAGTCATGCCTGATACGGCAAGCGTCACCGGACCTGCATCTATTGTCGCCGCGCTGGGGGATTCCATTGTGCTTCATCCAAAGGCCGAATCACTGGCTTCGACATTTGCAAAGGACATATCCTGGTCCGGACCACAGGAATCACTATTATCTATTCTTCCAGCCCACTTTGCGGTTCGTTTGCCCGTGGATAGGGTGGAGCAGGTTTCGATCACTGTTCCGCTTCGCCTGCCGCGAGTGCCAGCTGACTATTCAATTGCTGGCGATAGCATTGCTGTTATCTGGCAAGTCCCAGCAAGTCAAGTCACTACAACCAATCAGGTTCAGGCCAGAATTGAGCTGCCCAGGTTAACTTCTGGCGAAACACGTTTTGTTACGCCCTTGCTTTCTGGCCTGCCCGATGGTGCCGTGCTCATTCACCTCGACTCCGTTCAAATTTCGAGGAAACCAAAATGAATAAGCCGCTTCAAATTGGAATAACAGGCGGAATTGGCAGCGGAAAAAGCACCATCTGCAGGATATTTAAGGTGCTTGGCGTTCCTGTATATGACGCCGATTTCCGCGCACGGGAATTGATGGAACATGATCAGAAACTGATCGACTCAATTCAGCAAGCATTTGGTCCTGCCTCATACAAAACAGACGGATCGCTGGATCGCGTATTTCTAGCCAATGCGGTTTTTGGTGATCAAGAAGCACTGGTCAAATTGAATGCGCTGGTACATCCAAGGGTGCGGATAGACTATGAGGCTTGGTCAAGTGCCCAATCAACCCGCTATGTACTCCGGGAGGCGGCCCTACTTTATGAATCTGGAGGATATGCCACCGTACAAAAAATGATTGTAGTGACATCACCCTATGATCTGAGGATGCAGAGGGTGCTGCATCGGGACCCGCATCGTTCACGCAAAGACATAGACGCCATCATGGCCAATCAACTAAGCGATGAAGAGAAAATCAAGCGTGCTGATTTCATTATTCAAAATGACGAGCAGCACCTTGTGATTCCACAAGTGTTAGCCCTTCATCAACAATTTATGATTTAACTGAAATAAGAAGGCGCGGCCCAGACTGCCCATCCATAGGCGGCAAAGCGGATAATCCTGGAAATACAAATGAGTAAGAAGCTTCGGATGGGCAGGTTGACCGATCCTGCCAGCATACAGGTAGCAGAAAATGGTACCGGTGTCACTGCTCCGACGAGGACAATATAGAGTCCAAATTTCTTGAGCTGAGAGTCGTATTGCTTTAGGTAGCGATCATTAATCCTGCGATAGACATCTGTTTTCGAAAAGAAATGACCGATGTAATAACCCAAAACTCCGGCAGCATAGGAGATCAAGGTGAGATACGTAAGATTAATGACATACTCAGACAAGATTCCCTTAGATTGCCATATCAGCATAAATAGCTCAGGGGGCAGGATACCAAAAACAATTTCAGATACGGTGAAAATACCTAACAGCAATGGTAAACGGTCGCCAATGCTATTGATTTCTTCCTGATAAACCTTGATGTCCTCGCTTGCCAGGATATAGGCGGTAAGAATGACACCAAACCAAATCAGACCCCGCAGGAGGTTCTTCCATAAAAAACTTGATCGCGTTTCTTCTGTTTCCATCGTTAGCGTAAAATCGGGTGACGGGTAAATGGCTTTTGCTCATCAAAAAGTTTGCGATATGTAATGTGACGCTTACTCACAAATCCGCCAACCTGTTCAACTACTTGAATCATCTTAGGATTAAAATCTCCTATCCAGTTCATTTCAAAATCCTCATACGGAAAATTGGCTGATTGATATAATTCGCGGGCGGCCATAATCAGCGCACCATCTACACCCGTGCCCTGATGATCCGGCACAACGCCGAACAATATACCAAATGCCTTCTTATTTGCACCGGTCAATTTATACCAGAGGAATTTCGCCTTTCCCAATAAGTTCAATTTTCCATTGACATGCTTGAAAATCTGATTGATCTCAGGCAGGGAAATAAAAAAAGCTATTGGTTCCTTGTCATAGAAGCCAAACCACAAAAGACGAACATCCAGAATTGGCTTCATTTGTTTCACAATCAAGGATGCTTGTGCCTGCGTTAATTCCGGGTTTTCAGCCCGGTTAGCCCACGCCCGGTTATAGACCAGGCGTAGGTATTCTGGCAGTTTGTGCAATTCGCTCTTGCCCAAGTGTCTGAAAGAATAGCGCGTATCCTGTGCAATAAGTTTGGCCTTGACTGCCAGTCGCTCAGACAACGGGTCAAGCGTTTTTCTCAGGTATGTCAGCTGATTGAAATATAGCTTAAATCCATATGCTTCAAACAAGGCCTGATAGTAAGGAAAATTATAATTGCATTGATAGTTCGGCTCATATTGATAGCCCTCCACCAGCAAACCCCACCATCGGTCTCGATTGCCAAAGTTGATAGGGCCATCCATAGCTTCCATACCGCGCGCAGATAGCCAGGTCTTGCATTGATCAAACAGCATGAATGCTGCAGACTGATCATTGATGGACTCAAAAAAACCCATGCCGCCCGTTGGCTGATCATTACCCTTGTGTACTGTTTTATCCAGTACAAAGGCAGCTACCCGACCAATGGTCACGCCGTGATCATTTTTCAAAATCCAACGGGCGCAGGTGCCACCGCGAAAAGATTTATTCTTATCAGGATTAAATACAGATTCAATATCTGCGTCAAGCGGCCGGATCCATTGTGGTGTTTCACGATATAACCGAATGGGTAAGGAGAGAAATTCCCTTATGTCTTCCTGGGTTTGAACTTCACGAATCAGCATAATCCAACCCCGCCAAGATACGGCTTATTTCGAAAGGCGCTGGTCCGGAAGGCGGATTTTAAAACTGGTGCCATTCCCTTCCTCACTTTCTACCACGATAGTGCCTCCCAACTTTTCGATGGCATTCCTTACAATGTACAATCCAAGGCCACTTCCGTCTGACTGATCGCTGGCACGGTAAAACATATCAAATATCTTCTCTTGCCGGTCCGGGGGAATTCCAATACCACTGTCTGCAAAGTTGATGTGGCATTCACCCGCTATAACTTCAACGTGAATCATAATGCGGGTGATGGGGTCGTCCAGTCTTCTGTACTTGATAGAATTTGACACCAGGTTGCGGAAGATTTCAGCGATCCGCCAGGGGTCACTAAAGAATGTTTCACCAGAGATACGGATCGTCTTTTCAACGGTCTCAGCTCCTTTCAGAAAATGAAGATCTGAAAAAGTCCGGGTGATCAGTCCTTCAAAATCAACTGGTTCAACCTTGAGGGCCATCTTCAAATTTTTGGAGTGGCTAAGCACATCGCTGATGAAGCGGTCCAGTTGCTGGGCTTTTTGTCCTATTAGGGAAATGTACTCCATTAAATTGTCGTCATTTCCCGGAATAGATGCCAGGTGTATCAGTCCCAACACAGATGAGAGCGGTGCCCGCAAGTCGTGGGAGACCTTGTAGACAAAGTTATCCAACTCCACATTGCGAACCTCCAGTTCCTCCTCCACCTTCTTTCGTTCGGAGATATCTACATACATTCCAAAAATACCAAGGGTTCTGTCTTCCTGCATTACGGAAACACCATAAATAATCACCGGTATCAATTTCCCGTCTTTCCTTCTTCTCCTTGTTTCGAGTCGCACCACCTGACTATTTCGAATCCGGGTATTCACTTGCTCAGCTTCTTCTATCCGATCGGCGGGAACAATAAATTCATTCAGGCTGTGATTCACTAGTTCGTGTTGCTCAAAGTTGAACAACTCGGTGAATCCAGGATTGACTTGAGATACTTTCCCATCCTCATTCAAAAGTGCTACCGCTATGGGCGTATTCTTAAACAATTGATAGAAGAGGGTCTCTGTGTTACGAATTCTAGCCTCAGCTTTCTTACGCTCTCCAATGTCATTGAAAATGATCTGCACCGCTGGCGCTCCCTGAAAAACATAAGGGTGGGCTGCAGCTTCCACTTCCAACAGAGATCCATCCAACCGAACATATTTAAGTTCAATGGCGTCCTCTTTCTTGCCCGACATCGCATTCCGGGTACGCCTGGATACAATATCCCAATGCGACGGATGCACAAACCTGCGGATATCCATGCCAATCAACTCGTCTGGTCGCATCGCACCAACCATGCGGCTAGCTGCCGGATTGACAAATTTGAGTACTCCATCACCATGAATGGCAACCCCAACTGGCATTTGGTTAACCAACTCGGTGTACTGCTGCTCGAGCAATTTTTGCTCGGTGATGTCAGAAAAGATTCCCCGATATACGAGGCGGTGGCCTTCCAATTGCACCGGAGATCCCTGAGCATCAATCCAGATATATCCTCGCTTGCCCTTACAACGACCACGCCACCGGAATTCAGTCATACGCTCTATACTATTTGCGAGATTCAGTTGAAAAGTAGGCCAATCATCCGGATGAATAAAACTCTCCATTGAAAGGGTTCCACGTAAGAGCACTCGTGGGTCAACACCTAGCAATTCCTCACTTCGGGGGCTTAGGTAGGTAAAGTCGCGCCTTCCATCCCCAAAGAATGTATACTCAAATACCACGACAGGTAGATGGTCGATTATCTGTTGAGACTCAACGACTCCAGCATTCATATTCATAGTAAAAGTAGCTGATCTCCACCCCATTACGGGGCGGATGTAATAAAGACGACAAAATTCAATACAATGACCTAGAATAAACCCACTATCGCACCAGAAGCAGAAAAAAAGCACCAGGTAACCAAAATACGGCATCAGCTGCTGTACGGTAAATCTGCCATCTTCTCAAAACCGGCTCAAAAATGTCCACCAATAACAACAGTATGTTCATCAAATAGAGAACCCACAGTTCCTCAATATGCTTGAAATTATACCAGGCAATCATACAAATGAATAGCTGTGAAATCCACACAAGCCTTATCCACTTGTCGAGTCGTTTTTTGCCAAGCTGAGTTGCGGCCGAAGTCCGCTGGTCTGAGCGATCTTCTGCTTCGTCATGTCTCGAAAAAACAAGTAGGTTTAATAGGGCGATCAACAGAAAAATAACCATTGCAAAATAGTCCAGCACCCGGATTCTGGTAGAGCCCAGTACAATAGCCGGAAGCCAGGCACCTGCTGTAAATAGCATGGCGCCAAAGATCTCCTTTATCCCTCGCAGGCGATGTTGCATAAGCAGGTACAGCAACGAAATTGCGCCAAGTATGGCACCTATTATCACAACGCGTACCGGAAGCCAAAGTACCAGCAGTCCGTCCACGAACAGAAAGAAAGCCATTAATCGCGTAAGCACAGTAGCATGTTGTTGAAAGAATAGATGGCGCTCCGAAGAGGCGGGCTTCACCAGCTTCTTTATATCCATCAGATGGTCAATCGCGTAAATAATCCAAACGGTCAGTCCCATAACTGTCAGGATTACTCCGTCAGGCACAACTCCCCTAAGACGCATGGCGACGGTGGCAGAAACAACAGCGCCGACTGCGACATCAATACTGGTTAGGGATATCACCCGCCACGCATACCCGCCCTTCATAGGTTTGAAGCTAAATAAAAAAGCCTGCTCACAAGAACAGGCTTTCTGTTAACGGCTGTTACCTGTTATGAACCCTTAAGCGCTTCGGCCCCAGCCACGATCTCAAGGATCTCCTTGGTGATGGCTGCCTGGCGTGTCCGGTTATACATCAACTTCAGGTCTTTGATAAGCTCACCGGCATTTTCCGTTGCCTTGTCCATGGCCGTCATCCGGGCCCCGTTCTCAGAAGCATTGGAGTCCAGTACAGCTTTATACAACTGTACCTTCAAGGCTTTTGGTATTAAGCCCGATAAGATCTCCGCCTGGTTAGGTTGGAAAATATAGTCCGTATCCTGCTTTTTGATTTTTGCTGGCGGGGCTACGGGGAGAAATTGTTCTGTCACAAGAATTTGGGTAGCCACATTCTTGAACTGATTATACACAATGTCAATGCGATCAAATTCACCCTTGCGGAATGCATTAATTAGGTGGTCACCTACCTTGCTTGCCTTTTCATATGACAAGCCATGAAACAATTCCACATAGTCTGCAATCACCGGCAACTGCCGTTTGCCAAAGAACTCAAAGCCTTTCTTTCCGATGGGAATGATGGTTACTTTCTTATTCGCATACGCTGCGGAATATTTTTCCTCGACCAAACGGAGCACGCTCTTTACCACAGTCGAATTGAATGATCCGCAAAGACCGCGGTCAGAGGTTATCACAACAACGGCAACACGCTCCTGCTTACGCACCTTGCTGTACCAACTTTCAGTATCCTGTCCGGATGAAAGGTTCTGTACAACAGCCGTCATTTTTTGTGCAAAAGGGCGCATTTGCATGATACGCTCCTGTGACCTGCGCAACTTGGCAGCCGCCACCATTTTCATGGCTTTGGTAATCTGTTGCGTGCTTGTCACAGAACTGATTCGCGTCTTTACTTCCTTTAAGCTCGCCATAGCTGCTTTTCCAGTTTGTCGTTAGAAAGATCCAGCCAGATCTAGTGCTACCTTCTTCAAGGTTTCGAGATCAGCATCGTCCAGTTTACCCGCTTTGAAGTTGTTAAGGATACCCTTGTGTTGGGTGCGCATCAGTTCAAGGAAGTTCTTTTCAAAATCCTTCACTTTATTAACGGGCACCTTATCTAAATAACCACGGGTTGACGCTGTTAAGATAGCCACCTGCTCTTCTACCGGTACCGGCTGATACTGCGGCTGCTTCAGCACTTCAGTATTACGACGACCGCGTTCGATGGTCAATTTGGTTGAGGCGTCAAGGTCAGATCCAAATTTGGAGAAGGCCTCCAATTCACGGAACTGGGCCTGATCCAGCTTGAGGGTACCGGCCACTTTCTTCATGGACTTGATCTGGGCAGAACCACCTACACGAGATACCGAAATACCCACGTTAATAGCCGGACGGATACCTGAGTTGAAGAGGTTCGTTTCCAGGAATATCTGACCATCAGTAATTGAAATTACGTTGGTTGGAATATAGGCAGATACGTCATTGGCCTGCGTCTCGATAATAGGGAGGGCTGTCAATGATCCACCACCTTTTACCAAATGCTTAATGGATGGAGGAAGATCATTCATCTGTTTCGCCAATTCATCGTTATTGATCACCTTGGCAGCACGTTCCAGCAAACGGGAGTGCAAATAGAATACATCACCTGGATAGGCTTCACGGCCAGGAGGACGGCGCAACAACAGTGACACTTCACGATATGATACAGCCTGCTTCGAAAGGTCATCATAGATGACGAGGGCAGGACGACCAGTATCGCGGAAGAATTCGCCAATAGCTGCGCCAGTGAATGGAGCAAAGAACTGCATAGGCGCCGGATCCGATGCCGATGCAGAAACGATAACTGTGTACGGCAATGCACCTGCCTTCTCCAAGGTGGATGCAACCACAGCTACAGTAGATGCTTTCTGCCCGATGGCTACATAGATACAGTAAACCGGCTTACCCGCTTCGTAAAATTCCTTCTGATTGATGATCGTATCGATTGCTACCGCAGTTTTGCCTGTCTGGCGGTCACCGATTATCAATTCACGCTGACCACGCCCAATAGGGATCATGGAGTCAATTGCCTTAATCCCTGTCTGAAGGGGCTCATTCACCGGCTGGCGGTAGATAACACCGGGTGCTTTGCGCTCCAGGGGCATCTCATAGAGGTCTCCGGTTACAGGGCCTTTGCCATCAATAGGCTTGGCGAGTGTATCAACTACGCGGCCGAGCAGCCCATCACCAACTTTGATGTTGGCAATCTGGCCTGTTCGTTTCACAATCGCACCTTCTTTGATACCCTGCGGATCCCCGAGCAATACTGCTCCTACGTTGTCCTCTTCAAGGTTCAGGATAAGGGCACGCAGTCCGTTTTCAAATTGGATCAATTCACCGGCTTGTGCCTTGGTGAGGCCGTAAATACGGGCAACACCGTCACCGATGGTAAGCACGGTGCCTACTTCTTCCAGTTCAGCTTCGGTTCGGGATTGTGAAAGTTGTTCACGCAATATTGCGGAAACTTCTTCGGGTCTGATCTCTGCCATAATTCTTTAGTCGTTACGCGTGGTTCGTGGGTAAATGCTGTGGTTATTTCGCAAAATAATTTTCGTTAAACTTCAGGCTCAACACCTTGAGTTTTCCTTTCACTGATGCGTCGATCTGGCGGTCTCCAACATGGAGAACAAATCCACCAATCAGGGAAGGGTCTATCTGTTCCTTAATTTCAACCTGCTGTTTATTGCTGAGCTTTTTCACAATGGACTCGAGACTGGCGCGCAACTCCTTATCCATCGCGATGGTTGTGGTTACTTGAGCCTCACCAATTCCTTTATACTCATTGTAGGCGTTGTGAAATTCAGCGGCAATCGCGGGCAGTATGGGCTCCCTGTTCTTGCGGGTAATGATGTCAATGATGGCCAATGTCAACGCATTCACCTTGCCGGCAAAGATCTTATCCAGAACCGCCTTTTTCTTTTCGTGCCGGATTACCGGGCTTCTCAGCATCATGGTGAAGGCCCTGTTCTCCCTGCACAGTGAGGTGAAGAGGTTCATGTCCTTGTGGACTTCCTCCAAAACGCCCTTTTCGACCGCAAGGCCGAGCAAAGACTTCACATACCTCGATGCAACACGCGAATCGGCCATGATTTAGTTCATTTTGAGGTCTTTCACATATCCATCAACCAGGTCCTTCTGGGCCTTATCGTTGGACAGATTTTTCTTCAACAATTTCTCAGCGATCTCCAGTGAAAACGAGGCGACCTGTTCACGTACATCACGGAGTGCGGCGTTCTTCTCAGATTGAATAATGGCTTTGGCATCTTCAATCATCTTGTCTGCTGTCTTCTTGGCATCGGCCTGTGCCTGATCGTGCAGGCGATTGCCAGCCTCACGGGCTTCTTTCAGAATCTTATCTCGCTCCTGGCGGGCTTCCTTCAATAACTTCTCGTTGTCAGACTTAAGGGAGGCCATTTCTGCTTTTGCCTTTTCAGCTGCATCCAATGCCTGTTGAATGGATGTTTCACGCTCCTTCAAGGAGCCCAGAATCGGCGACCAGGCATATTTTGCCAGCAGCAGAAACAAGCCGATGAAGATGACGAGTTGCCAAATGATGAGTCCTGAGCCCGGGGTAAGTAGTTCCATAGTAACTGTTGTTTGCTAACTAATAGTACTTGTTGTTAAAAGTAAAGAACTCACCAGACCCATCGTCTGGCAAGTTCTTCACTTAAGCTTAGCCTTTGAATGAAATCAAGAGGCAAATAACCAACGCGAACAGAGCAGCTACCTCCACAAGGGCGGCGATAACCAGCATGGCGCCTTGGATCTTGCCGGAAGCTTCCGGCTGACGTGCAATGGCTTCCATAGCTGAACCACCAATGCGGCCTACACCGATACCCGCGCCAATTGCAGCGAGACCTGCGCCAATGCCAGCACCCATGATTGCGTAGCTGATGTCAAGAAGGATGGAAAACAACATAGAATTATAGGTTAAAGTGAAACAAAATTCATTTTAGTGGTGCTCTTCTACGGTAGCCATACCAATGTACAGCGAGGTAAAGAGGGTGAAAACGTAAGCCTGAATACCAGCCACCAGCAACTCAATCAGGTTAATAAATAGTACTACGAATGAGGCCCCTACACCAACAAAGTAGCTGTGGAAAATAAACGTGAGGCAAATCAGACTGAGGATCACAATGTGACCGGCTGTGATCGCCACAAACAAACGAATGGTTAAAGCAAAGGGCTTGGTGAAAATACCGATGATCTCGACAGGGAGAATCAACGGGCGAAGCAGTAAAGGTACCCCTGGCGTCCAGAAAATATGCGACCAGTAGTTTTTGTTGCCACTGAAGTTGGTGATCAGGAAGGTGAGTACTGCCAACACCAGGGTTACCGCGATATTACCTGTCAGGTTGGCCGCCCCTGGCAACAAACCGAGCAGGTTGCCAAACAAGATAAAGAAGAAAAGGGTAAGCAGGTAAGGAAGGTAACGCTCATACTTTGCGCCAACATTGGGTTTAACAATTTCATCCTGCACAAACAAAACAATGGGTTCAATAAACGAGCGCAAGCCTGAAGGCGCTTTGCCAGGATTGCTCTTATAAGCACGGGCCACTGATGTGAAGACAACCAGCAACAGGATGGCATTGATAAACAACATCGCTACGTTCTTGGTAATAGACAAGTCAAATACAGGCTCCCCTTCCAGATAGATATGGTTGTGCTCCAAGGTATATCCATTGTAGGCTACCGGGTTGTGGTGCTCATCAAAGAACCGGCTCGAAGAAAATATTTCAAATCCACGAGCTTTTGAATGAACGATTACCGGCAGGAACAGCGTGCCATAGTGACCATCGAAAAAATGCCATGTGTGGTTGTCCAGCACGTGCTCGATAATCACCTCGCTCACGTTTAACTCACCGCCATGGCTTGCTTCCGTCTTGGTGGAATCTGAAGCATGCTCCTCCTGTGCCTGGGCTCGCAAAAATGCTGCAGAAATGAGGGTAAGGATAACGGCAAAAAACGCGGTTTTTGCCAATGAAAATCGCTTTTTAGGGTAGGTTTGCACAGTCTTCTAGATCGACCGCAAAACTATTGATAAATAGACCAAAAAAAAATGATTACCGATCTTTTTGACCCTCTTCTGGGGACTTTTTGGCATTTACCTCTTGCCAGAGAATAACGACTTCCAGCAGGGTGAAAAGCAAGTAAGCAACAAGGAAAAAAATGGCGTTGGCCGTAGCCCCATCCGTGTCCATGTATACCATCAAACCGACACCGGCTCCAAACAGCAGAATACGGACAACCGTAGCGGTCATGTATATTCTAATGAAATCCCCCGGAGCCTCAATCACCTTACGGCTGGTGAATCCATAAGTGATCAGTGTAGCAAGTCCAACAAAAAGAATAATTACTTCAAAATAACCTGGCCGTTCAAACCAGGTCAGGGTTACGCCCAGCAACACTGCGGCCACAAGCAGGGCAGCCAGGATCACCGCCATCCATCCAAACCGAATCATTTATTCTCGTTCAATTGCTTATACATCTGAAAAATCATTGCACCCAGTACCAGCATAACGAACAACAACAGGAACACAGGGAATGTCAGGTTCAGGTATTTGTCCAGCCGATAGCCTATCCATCCGCCAAGGCTTATCCCACCCAACAATTGAAATGCAAAGTTGCTGTACCGCAGGTAATTGTTATCCGGCTTCTGCGGTCCGGAGGGCGTGCGATTGTCCATTTTCAGCAGACATGATGTCTTTTATGGCCGCACCCATTTTGCAGCTGCCATTGAATACGGCTCCAGGCTCAACCACCAGCTTACCTGTTATGATGTCTCCCTGTACAACAGCGGTCGCCTTGAGAACGAGGGTCTCAGAGATTTCAATTTTGCCTTTTACACCGCCTTCAACATCGGCATTTTGGGCTGTAATATTTCCATCGATATGGCTTGAGTGACCCAAAGCAATTTTTGATTTGGACTTAACATTGCCATGAATGCGGCCTTCAATACGAATATTACCGTATGTTTCAATATTACCTTCCAGGACGGTACCCTTACCAATTACGTTGCTGGAGTTGCTGATTTCTTCAGCGGCCTTCTTCTCTTCTTTTGTTGTAAACATGCTGTTTGGCTTTTAAAAAGTAACAAATTCTTCCGGGTTCAGTGAATTGCCATTGTACCACAACTCAAAATGAAGGTGTG
>DAOMGC010000008.1:0-76821 GCA_035430125.1 Cyclobacteriaceae bacterium
ACCGAGGGGCGCTCGCTGAGCTTGCGCAGTGCCTCAAAACGTAAATAGGCCATAGATGTAGTGGTTTTTAACAGATTCGCGCCAAAAGTATATCATTTTTTTGATCGACAGGGTATTTTTTAACCCTAATTCTTAGAAAAACATATGAGTTTTGTCACGCGAAGGGTTTGCTTAAACCTATACTTCAACCTGAACGGTCACGAATTGCGGGTTTACCCGGCTTGCTCTCGTTTTTTGTCCTCCCATCGATTACATACTTTTGAAACCTCGTGAAGAAATCGATCTGCCCACTACTGTTCCTTATTTTTTTGCTGGCCGCACTGGCGTGGGTGCGCATTTCGCCTTTCAAACTCGTTGAGCAGGACGTGATTGCCCGTTGGCAGGGCATCCAATCCACCGACTCGATCAGGTTCTTTCAATGGATATCCGATACCATCAGTTTTATAAGCCTTGGCATCCCGGCGGTCTTTGTGGTTATTGGTCTTACGCGGAAGCGCAAAGAATTCGTCCGCAATGGAATGATCATCCTGCTCAGCATTGCACTGGGTGGCACTATCTCGGCAGTCATCAAGCGCACCATTAAGGAGCCCCGTCCCTATGAGGTTGACAGCCGGATTGCACAATGGAGTAAAGGCGGCAGCAATTCATTTCCATCCGGGCATACCACCGAAGTATCTGCTGCCGCCCTGGGTTTCTCCCTTATCCTTTTCAGAACACCACCCGCTATCCTGCTATCCATTCTCTGGGCATTACTGATGATGTCATCACGCATTGTCCTTGGTGTGCACAACTTCACGGACATCCTGGGCGGATTTATCACCGCCTGCATCGGACTTTGGATTGTTCAGGAAGGGTTCAGGCGCTATGACGCCCGACGTCAGGACAAACGAGTATCCTGAGTCCTTGTTCTGGTTTTTACCGCATCAAACTCTTTGAGGTAGTCTTCGCGCAATGTGCCCATCCACCGGTCCCACCAAAGGAAGTAGAGCCCATAGTTGCCATTGAAGTACTGGTGGTGCTGGTTGTGATTCACGGAAGTATTGATCCACTTGCCAATCCGGCTTGAGGCAAATCCCTTTGGGTAGAGTTCATATCCCAGGTGCCCATATACATTATACACCATCATGATCAGCAGAAACAGTCCGATGGCCAGCGGGTGGATCGGAAACAGGAATGGCAAAACCGCGACGATCCCAAACTCGATAACGGCCTCCAGGGGGTGAAATGCCATCGCGGCCCAAGGCGATGGATTGGTAGACAAGTGATGCACCTTATGCAGGTACTTGTAGACACCCGGCCGGTGCATCCACCGGTGTACCCAATAAAAATAGGTATCGTGCACGACCAAACTGAGCACGACCGTAAACAACAGGTACCCCGCACCGTAAGCCTGGATATCGTGGTATAACATGGAGTATTTAGCCAGTGGACCAAAGAAATAGAGGTATCCGAGGCCTGCAAAAATGAGGGATGTACTTGCTGAGTAAAGAAATTCACGACGGTAATCAGCGCCGACAGGAAACTTTAACTGAATCTTCCGAAACGACCAAGAGGTTTTAAAAAGTACATAGTAAACTCCGTAAGCAACAGAAGCCAGAAGCAGGTAACGAATGAATATTACTGCCAGGATGACGAAGAAGCGATCGGCACCACTACCGGTGAAGTCTAGCATCCTGTAAACTTCGGAAATTTTCCGGTCAGTTCGACCGCTTCACGGAACCTCCGCTGCTTGAGTCGGTATTGGTTTTGCCGGGATTACCGCGATACCGTATACTTCCACCACTGCTGGCATGGGCTTCGAGACTCGTGGACACATTCAGTTTTACGGTTCCCGCGCTACTGGCGGATGCTTCTGCCCCTTCCGCAGCGAGGTTATAAGCGTCGATTTCTCCAGCGCTGCTGGCATCAGCACGGAGGGATTTTGCCTTTCCTTCCAGGCTAATATCCCCGGCGCTGGAAGCGTGTACCGTGACGTCACTTCCGTCAATTGAAACTTCAATATTGGCTGCGCTCGATGCATGAATATCCAAACTGGTGAATTTGATGGGGCCATCTGAGAAAATGTTGGATGCGGAACTGGCTGACAGCTTATCGAGATTCACATACGTGACATAGACTTTTACATCGCGCTTACTACGTCCCCAACCGCTGCTTTCGCGCATGTGGATGCGTAGGTATCCACCCGATATTTCTGTGATCACCTCCGAAAGCTGCCCTCCGGTGATTTCAACTTTCACATTCTCCTTGTCTCCCTTTTTCAGGTACACGTCGATGGCTTCGGAGGATTTCACGCCCCGGAATGAGCCCGGTGTACGCACCTCACTTTGCTGTGCAACCGCAGCCAGCGAAACAAATCCAGCCAGCAGAATAATACATGCAATTTTCATTTCTTTCCGTGTTTTGGGTCAATGACCGTGCTATGCGCCCAAGGTTGCACGGAGCGGGTTCAAGTAACCAATTTTTTTGAATCGTTGTAAGATTTAGCCTATTTTTGCTTAGATTTAGAAGGTTTCTAGACCTAATTTTCGGAAAAAATAAGCGATATGATTAAAGAGACTATCAATGTATTAATCAATCTGGCTGCCAGCGACAATAATATTGGCGAAAAGGAGGCTAAGACGATTCACATGATTGGCAAGGCCCATGGACTTTCGCGCGAAGAGGTAAATGCGATGATCGAAAAACCCAAGCCCATAGGCAATCTCTCGGGCTTTACCGAAGACGAGAAGTTCGAAAACCTGTATCACCTGATTCAATTGATGAAGAGCGACGGACAGGTGTTTAAGAGCGAAATGTCTTTCTGCGAGGAAATTGCCGGGAAGCTCGGATACCGCAAGGGTGTTGTTGCTGAACTGGCTGCCAAAATCTACAGCGATCCCACGATCACCGCTGACCGTAAATCACTGATGGCACGGGCTCATAAATTCCTCAATAAGTAGGAATAATTTCCAACCTAGTCTTTACCCAAAGTCCTGCCCACCCGCAGGACTTATTTTTTGCTATAGATTTTCTTTCCGCCCAAAATGGTCATTACAATTTCTGTGCTCAATAAGGAACTGTCTGGTACTTGCATGATATCCTGAGAAAACACCGTGAAGTCAGCGAGTTTGCCGGGCTCAATCGATCCTTTGATCTGCTCTTCGAATGCACCATATGCAGCATCCAATGTGTAAGACTTCAATGCTTGCGCGCGGGTCATTTTTTCCTCTGGCTCATAGCCCCCGGAAGGCTCGCCTTTCAGCGTCTGGCGCGTTACCGAAGCAAAATAACTGGCAATCGGGCTAATGGGCTCCACCGGAACGTCGGTGCCATTAATTACCCTGGCACCGCTCTTCAGCAATGACTGCCACATGTAAGCACCTTCTTTGATGCGCTTTTCACCCAGGCGCTCAATGGCCCAAGGCCGGTCTGATGAGAGGTGAATGGCCTGCATCGCTGGTATTACACCCAACTTGCCAAATCTCGGAATATCATTGGGATGCAAATGTTGTGCGTGTTCAATGCGATAGCGGTGATCATGTCCCGGATTCTCATTGAATGCTATTTCATAGCGATCCAGAATCTCCCGGTTGGCCCGGTCACCAATGGCGTGAGAGCACACTTGAAATCCATAGGTAAGTCCGCTACGCGAAGTTGCCAATACCGTGTCCATCGATAAGGTCGCCATCCCGGTTGTTTCAGGCCTGTCACTATAAGGTTCCAAAAGCCATGCTCCTCGTGAACCCAGGGCACCATCGCAGTTGAGTTTAATGGACCGCACCGTCACTCCTCGTGGATCCACAACGGGTCCCTTTCGGTACCACTCATGAATCAACGAACGGTCCCGGCCTGTGAGCATAACATATAATCTCGACTTTAACTTCTGGTCCCTATTGAATTGATTAAACAGCTCAATATCAGAACGTGATGCCCCGGCATCGTGAAAACTCGTGATGCCATTTCGAGCGCAAGTCTCCATAGCCAGATCAAGGGCCTGGGCATCCCGCTCAGGCGTATTCTCCGGAATATGCTTTGTTATCAGCCCCATGGCACGCTCATTGAAGATGCCAGTTGGGTTACCCATTTTGTCTTTGATGATCTCCCCACCCTCGACGGTAATATTCAGCCCTTCTTTGCTTAACGGATTCACTCCCGCCAACTCCATGGCTTTGGCGTTGGCAAATCCTGCATGACCACTGGCATGTCGCAGCCACACGGGGTTGTTGGGAGACACTGCACTCAGTAACTCATGGGTCTGGAATCCCTTCACCATTTTTTCAGGTTTTACCTCCCATTTATCCTGATGCCAACCGTTGCCCAGAATCCATTGGCCAGGAGGAGCCTGGGCCGCCGCCACGCGTACCTTTTCAACCAGTTCATCAAAGCTTTTTACCGTGGACAAGTCCAGGTTCAATTCAAAGTAACCCAACCCCATGATGTGTCCATGCGATTCAATGAATCCGGGCGTCATCGTTGCACCCTGCAGATCGATCACTTCGGTCTTATCTCCTTGCCACACCGCAGCATCTGCTGCTGCACCTGCAAAAATTATGGTGTCTCCCCGCACAGCAACGGCTTCCACCTCAGGTTGTTTTTCATTGACGGTGTATATCTTACCGCCTTTGATGATCATGTCGGCCGGGAGGTTTCGCGTCTGACAAGAAACAATGAACAGCAATCCAAAAAGCCAGAGGTTTTTCATAGTCGTGAAGGTTCAGCAACAAATATAAACCGGATTTCAAACCGGGACGGACAAATTATTGCAACGGAAAAAGAACCGGTATCTTGCGCAAAATTGACGCTATGAAGCAATGGACACTGGGTGTTCTCTTTTCGCTCGCCACGGTCGCTGCGTCTGCGCAAAGCGTGGGATTATCATTTTCTTACTTCGTTCCCCGTAACGGGTACTTCTCCACTCCCATCAGTCCATTTTCAATCCGTGGTGTAGGTGTGGACCTGAATCGGTTTATAGCCATTGAAACGGGAGCTTCTCTCTACCGGATGTCCGGGCTCAATGTGACGGACCTCCCGTTTGAAAGCAAATCGGCATTGACCGGACCTAACTTCACGCTGTTTGTGCCCGCTGAGTTGGTGTTTCAGTTCAAAGGCAAAGGGGTTGAATTCGATATCAAGGGCGGTGGATTCTTTTTTTATGCCTTCGACCAACACCTCAATTACGGAAACTTCGACCGTGCCGTAATGGCCTATCAAAAGTGGGATGTAGCAACCTCACAGCTCGCATTCAAGAATAGCCCCGGCTTTGGATATACAGTGGGAATGGAATTGACATTCGATGTGACACGACAATGGGGACTGTCACTTGAAACAAATTACATTGCCGGACAATCCAGCTTGCCATTGACAGGGTCCTATTCCGGAGGTACCCTTGGTGGATCCATCACCACTGTGCCCGTGGACTACGCCAACGCCAAGGTTGATTTTACCGGGATGGAATTTTCCATCGGTATCCTGTTCAAAACAGGGCGACGCTGATCAAGGCCTGACAGGTATCCACTCGGGCACGTTGATATTGTACTTTCCGTAATGGGCGCGTGAGTCCTGGATGAATTGCTGAAATAATTGCTTGGAATAGCCTGGTGCAGGAATGGCCGGGTCATTTTCATAGGCACCGACAGGAACAACGAAGTATCGGCGACCTTGCGATGGTTCGCGATACACCCATTCCAAAGAATATCGGGCATCAGCAATATGCACAATGGTGCTCCCGTCCGGCCGCTTTATTTTTTCCAGGTTAACATGGGCCATGGCACCACCATTACGGTACCGCTCCCATTGGGCTGAAACAAAATTGCCTAGCGAATAAACCAGGAACTGATCCTGCTCTTTGCGCCATTCCATAGGTTGCAGCACATGGGGATGAGAGCCAATTACGAGTTTGGCGCCATGACGGAAACAAAACTCAGCTACCCGTTTTTGATCTGGCGAAGGTAACAGCTGGTACTCAAGCCCCCAGTGCAGGAATACGATAATGGCATCAGGTTGCCGTTGCCGGGCTTTGATCAGGTCTCGTCGAATCTGTGCAGTATCGATCAGGTTAACGATGTTAGGTTTACTTACCCGAATCCCATTCGTGCCATAGGTGTAATTAAGCAGCGATAACCTGAATCCCTTTGCTTCTAACAGCATAGGATAGTCATTAAGCCAGTCTGTGGTATCCTTGAACGTGCCGGTATGCGGTATGCCTGCACTGTCCAGTTGATCGATGGTTCGTTCCAAACCTTTGCGAAAGCGATCGACACTGTGGTTGTTGGCTGTTACCAGGGCATCAAAGCCGGCGTCTTTTATGGCTTCAAGGATTTCATCAGGCGCACTGAACTGAGGATATCCTTTGTACGGCTTTCCCCCTAATGTAAATTCCAGGTTGCCTATGGTGAGATCCGCCGATGATAAAACGGGTTTGATGTATTGAAACACCGGGAAGTAGTTGTATCGCCCGACAGCCTGATCATAGGCAGAATTGATCTGTGTCTCATGTTGCATGATGTCGCCGGTGAAGAGCAAGGACAATCGAAGGGTATCCTGGGCAATGGTGGCCTTTGCGGTGATTAGCAACAGGAATAGGAGGATGTGCTTCATCGTGACAAACGGGTTTGTTTTTTTGGTGCCTCCAGGGTGACTTCCATAAGTTGACTTTCTACAATTATCCAAACGCGGTCCAGGGCACGCGGACGGATTGTGGCCAGGCCGGTAAACGAACCAAACGCCGGGAGGATCAATTGATTTGGCGAAAGCCAAAAACAGGGAAGTACGATTCCTTGGCGGCCGCGTCCCTCAAGACGGGCGCCGGGGTGCAGGTGTCCCGCCATATTGATACGGTTGTCGGGGATTTCGTCGTAGGGCATCGGTTCGTGGCTGAGCAGATAGACGCCTGCATTAATGGCATCCACCACCTTGAGCCCTTTGCGGACATATTGGGTTTCACTCATGATGTCGTGATTACCCCGGACCAATTCAAATGAAACCGCGGCAAAGTGTGTCATGATCTGGCCCAAAATTTCCCATTCGTCATTGTAATGGCTGTGAAAGAGGTCACCCAGAAATACCACGCGGTCAGGCCGGGTTTGGTTGATCAGATCGATTAGCGTTTCTTCATTATGTCGGTTTGCCGCTGCCGGCACCGGCATCCCCGCCTGACGAAAATGATTGATCTTACCGAAGTGAAGGTCAGCGATAATGAGCATCTTATCCGCCTCCAAAAAGGCTGCTTTTTCCGGTAAAAGCCTGAGGCCGTTGATGTTAATTTCTGACTTCAATGGAATATGCGGTTAGCGAAAGATAAGACAGTTTTCAGGGCTTTTTTGGGCCCTTTTTCAATCGAATTTTGCTTCCCGAAAACAGCAATAAGTCCTATCTTTCCACCACTGAATTCTTAACATTCGCTTAACCTAGCATAACGTCCACCCAACTACCTTTCACCCAAAATGGATTTACAGGGGAGCCTGTTGATCCTGTAATTCCAAGACCCCATGTTCGAACTCGACTTTGCCTATTCCGCACTCCTCATCATTTGCCTTCTGGCAGCCTGCTCCTTTGAATTTGTAAATGGTTTCCACGATACAGCGAATGCCGTAGCCACGGTGATCTACACCAACTCACTGAAGCCATGGGTAGCCGTAATCTGGTCTGGATTCATGAACTCCATGGGGGTGTTATATGGCGGTATTGCTGTAGCGATGGGTATCGTCAATCTTTTGCCGGTGGAATCACTGGTGGATCAGAACATCACGCATAGTATTTGTATGGTGGCCGCCCTTCTCTTGAGTGCCATCTTCTGGAACTTGTTAACCTGGTATCTCGGGATTCCCTGCTCAAGTTCGCATACATTGATTGGCTCCATCCTCGGTGTTGGTATTGCTTACTCTTTCCTTCCCGATGCCGCTTCAACAGCAGTAAACTGGACCAAAGCAGAAGAGATCGGGATATCCTTGCTGATTTCGCCGATGGTTGGTTTCACCCTAACCATCATCCTGATGTATTTGATTCGTGTTACGACCAAAGGCAAGCCTTATGGGGAAGACCTTTTCAAAGAACCTAAGAAAAACACACCTCCTCCACCCTGGATCCGCGGCACATTGCTGCTCACGTGCACGAGTGTTAGTTTCTTCCACGGACAAAATGATGGCCAGAAAGGGGTTGGCCTGATCATGTTGATTCTCATCGGGATCGTTCCGGGATTCTTTGCACTCAATGCCAATTTTGACACCACCAAACTTCGAGAACCCATCAGTCAAATCGAATCGGTTATTTCAACGATTGATGCCACGCCACTGTCGGCGCCCGACCGGGAAAAACTGGCCGCGGCCAAGGAAATGAACGCTGACCTGCACATGACACTGGATTCGATCAGCAGTGTGAACGCCCTGCCCCGTGAAGCAAGATTTAAAGTACGCAAAGACATCCTGGTGATGGATCGCAACCTCAGCGAATTAATGAAGAAAGAGGAAGCCCGGGTAAGCGAAAGCGACAAGAAGATCCTCAAAGAAAACCTGAAGAGTGTACGCAAACTTACCGACTACTCACCAGGCTGGGTCATTATCCTGATCTCAGTTTCGCTGGGATTGGGTACCATGATTGGTTGGAAGCGCATCGTAAAAACCATTGGCGAGAAGATTGGCAAAGAACACCTTAGCTATGCCCAGGGTGCCAGCGCCGAACTCGTGGCAGCAAGCACGATTGGAATGTCCAGCTACCTGGGTCTGCCGGTTAGCACTACCCACGTGCTGTCATCGGGCATTGCAGGAAGTATGGTTGCTAACAAAGGGGTTAAGAACCTGCAACCGGATACCGTTCGCAACATCCTGATTGCCTGGTTCCTGACCTTGCCGGTTGTGATCCTGATGTCGGGATCTTTATTCCTGCTCTTCCGCGCTATTTTCTAGTCCTCGGACCAGGTCAACACCATTCGCTTTACACGATCCTCCAGCCGTTCAGAGGTTAGTTTGTCACGTGATAGCCTGTCTACCATGATGGGAAAAGCAAATGGCGTAGGCCGATCTGGCTCACGCACCACGATTTTCTGATGGCGTATGCGCTCCAACGCCTGCCGCATACGTGCTTCTTCCAATTGAAAATCCATTACCTCTTCATAGGCCTGGTGAAGCAACAGGTTGTCTGAATCGTAGTCATTGAAAACGCTGAAGAACAGTTGTGCTGAAGATTGAATATGCCGGTCGCGGATACGCTGTCCGGGAAATCCCTTAAACACCAATCCCGCTATGGAGGCGATGTCCCTGAACTTACGGCGCGCCATTTCAATGGCATTGATGCTGGCCTGAATGTCTTTCAACAGGTTATCGCTTCCGAGTACATCGGTTTCCAGGGCTTCATACAAAGGTATCTCCTGATCAGACAACAGCTCGAAGCCATAGTCATTCATGGCCATCGAAAAAGTAATGGGTTTGATTTGTGAGATGCGATACGCTACCAGCGACGCGAGGCCTTCGTGAACCAGCCGCCCTTCAAACGGAAACATTACGACATGATACCCCTCGTCGGTGTGGAAGTACTCAATCAACAGTTCATTCATCCGCGGCAAGTGCGACCTCAGGGCTTGCAGATCCATCAATGGCCGCAGAAACTTCATTTCTTCATCGCCCTCCTGCCCTTCAGCGGCTTCATGTACCTTGCGTCGGATCATTTCACTCATTTGCGATGACAAGGGCATCCGTCCACCCTGCCAGGAAGGCACTCGCCCTGACTTCTTCTTCGATTTCCGTACCTGTACATCCATGTCCTTGATTCTAATAAACTCAAGAACACGGCCTGCAAACCAAAATGTATCGCCAGGGGATAATCGGGAAATAAACCCTTCTTCGATCGAGCCCAGGTACTTGCCACTCAGGAATTTGACCAACAGGGAAGTGTCGCCGACAATCGTACCAATCGACAGGCGGTGGCGCAACGCCACCCGGCGGTTGGTTACTTTGTAAATTCCATCTTCGATCTCCACTTTTCGGTATTCGTCGTAGGCCGTCAGCGACTCACCGCCGGTCGTGATGAAACGCAACACCCATTGAAATTCTTCTTCAGTGATATCCTGATAAGAAAACGTTCTTTTGAGTTCAAGCCAGATCACATCGGGTTTGAAGCCGTCAGACACTGCGAGGGTGATCAGGTATTGTATCAGCACATCAAATGAGCGCACATAGGGAATGCGGTCTTCGACAAGGCGGGCCTGCATCGCATCGCGCACGGCTGCCGCTTCGATAAGTTCCAGTGAATGGGTAGGCAGAAAGTGAATACGGCTTACAGCCCCCGGTTGATGCCCGCTACGGCCGGCACGCTGAAGGAACCGGGCCACGCCCTTAGCGCTACCGACCTGGATGATGGTTTCTACAGGTCGAAAGTCCACGCCCAGATCAAGACTGGATGTGCACACTACGGCTTTGAGTTTGCCTTCATGCAGTTGCTCCTCTACCCAATGCCGAAGGTCCTGGCTGATGGACCCATGATGAAGGGCAATCTGACCGGAGAGTTCCGGTGCAACTTCCAGCATCTTCTGGTACCAGATTTCAGCGAAGGACCTTGTATTCGTAAAAATGAGCGTACTCTTTCCCGATCGAACTATATCGACCGCTTTTTGAAGTAAGTGAATGCCCAAGTGTCCTGCCCAGGGCATACGATCCAGCTTGTCAGGGAATACCGATACTACCTCCACCTGCTTTTCAATGTTCGCACGGATGATACGGGGTTTGGGCTGTGTGCCTGGCCCCAGCAGCACGTCAAGCGATTGCTCCATATTGCCAATGGTGGCCGAAATGCCCCAGATCTTTAGTCCTGGTGCGATTGACTTCAGCCTCGACAGCGCGAGTTCCACCTGAACTCCCCTTTTGGAGCCCATCAATTCATGCCACTCATCTACAACAATTGCGCGCAGATCGGAGAAGTAGGATTCATACCCTTTCTGGGAGAGCAACAGATGCAGGCTCTCGGGGGTGGTGATGAGAAACTGGGGTGGTTTTTCTTTTTGTTTTGCTTTTTGTGCGGCAGAGGTGTCGCCTGAACGAATGCCCACCTTCCACGAAGCACCCATACCTGTGATGGCCTTCTCTGTGGCATCCTGAATTTCCCTGGACAAGGCGCGTATGGGTGCGATCCAGATAGCCTGTAGTTTTTTTGATTTGGATTGCATCCCATCAAGAATAATGGGGACCACCATTGAATATGTCTTGCCACTGCCAGTCGGGGCATTGACGAGGCCGCTCTCCCCCCCGGTATATGATTGCCAGGCCTCAACCTGAAAGGGAAACGGGGTCCAGCCCTGTTTGTTGAACCACGCATGTCCCTTTTCCAATTCCAGTTGATTATTTTTCGGCATGGATTAAACAAAACACAAGTCTACCGGTTAATACCCCAAATACACCCCTACTACCATGGGCCGTTATTCCATTAAGGAACTTGAAAAGCTATCGGGAATTAAAGCCCACACTATTCGCATCTGGGAAAAACGTCACAAGATCATTTTGCCGGAACGAACGGATACCAATATCCGATTTTACTCCGACGATGATCTGAAAAAAATCATCAATGTTTCCCTGCTCAACAACAACGGCTTCAAAATATCCAAAATTGCTGATCTCACAGACGCCGAATTGAACCAGCAGGTCAAAGCACTGAGCGATGCCCAGACCGATCCTGAAATTCACATCGACCAGCTGGTTGTGGCCATGGTCGACCTCGACGAAGAGAATTTCGAGCACATCCTCAATGGATTTATCCTCCGCTACGGCTTTGAACATTCCATTACGGAGATCATTTACCCTTTTCTCGACAAGATCGGGGTGTTGTGGCAGACTGGAAATATCACCCCTGCCCAAGAGCATTTCATTTCAAACCTGATCCGCCAGAAGTTAATCGCTGCTATAGACGCACTACCCTTGCCACCACGTGGCAGGCCAGTTGCGCTGCTATTCCTGCCTGATCATGAACTGCATGAATTGGGTCTGTTGTTTCACTATTACGTAACCAAGAAATCCGGCCTCCGCACTTATTACCTGGGCCAAATGGTGCCTTACCGCGACCTTATCGAAATTTGCAATACACATCGGCCTACCTATTTGATCACCTCTATCACGAGTTCAACGGGTGCGGGTGAACTTCAGGCATACCTCGACAAGCTATGCACCGAAATGCGCCACAGCCGCGTGCTTGTTTCCGGGTATGCCGTTCGTAAGACAGCCCTTAAGATGCCTCCTAATCTCCACATTTTCTCGCGTTCTGCTGAGCTAAAGGCCTTTTTAGGGGTTAATTAGTCTGTTTAACAATTTTTAATAAATATTAAACAAAATTAGGTCCAATCAGCCTGATCACGTTATCTTTGTTCATCATTCAGAAATAAACGTTGAACAAAATGACTATTGCCGAATTCAGCAAGCAGGTTGCCACTTTGCGTCCCACGCTTAGGACATTTACTTACCGTTTTACGGCAGATCGAGAGGAATCGCAGGATCTGATTCAGGAGACTATCCTCAAGGCATTGCTGTACCGCGACAAGTTCAAAGATGACACGAACCTCAAGGGATGGCTTTTCACCATCATGCGCAACACCTACATCAACAATTACCGCAAGGCCCAGCGGGCACGTACCGTTCGCGATGATTCAGAAGGCAGCTATTTTCTCAATGTAGAAGACACCCACACCTTTAATAAGCCGGAAGGCAGTGTGGAATTCAAGGAAGTATGGAAAAACATGAACGCCGTAAAGGATGAATTGTTGATCCCTTTTAAGATGCACACTACCGGTTATAAATACCATGAAATCGCTGAGCACCTCAATCTGCCGATTGGTACGGTAAAAAATCGCATATTTCATGCCCGGAAGGAAATCCAAAAGAAATTGACCGGATATCGTTAAGTAGATTTACATATGGGTTCGGTTGCGGTAATTGGTTCAGGTTTTGCCGGTCTCGCCGCGGCCGCCAGTCTGGCTCAGGACGGACATAAGGTTACCGTGCTGGAGAAGAACAGTCAGGCCGGAGGAAGGGCGCGACAATTCAAAGAGCAAGGTTTCACTTTTGACATGGGACCCAGTTGGTACTGGATGCCGGATGTTTTTGAAAAGTACTTTCAGCGGTTCGGTCATACCAGCAAGGATTTCTATGAGTTGGAACGGCTCGATCCCTCCTACCGCATCTATTTTTCCCAATCGGATATCCTGGATGTACCAGCCGGCGTCGAACACCTGGTTCACATGTTCAACCGGCGCGAACCCGGCAGTGGCGAAAAGCTTCGAAAATTTCTGGATGAAGCAAAGTATAAGTACGAGGTAGGTGTGAATAAGCTGGTCTTTCAGCCAGGATTATCTATAACCGAACTCTTCGATCCTGAACTACTAACCGGTATTTTCAAACTCCGGGTTTTTCAATCACTGGCCTCTTATGTGCGGAGTCAATTCAACGATCCAGGGCTTATCCAATTGCTGGAGTTCCCGGTACTATTTCTGGGTGCCACACCAGGTAATACGCCAGCGCTGTACAGCCTGATGAATTATGCCGACATGGCGCTGGGTACCTGGTATCCACGCGGAGGAATGTACAAAGTAGTTGAGGCCCTGGTAAAAGTAGCTGAAGAACAAGGCGTACGTTTTGAGTTCGACAGCGAAGTAACAGGCCTGAATGTGGAGGGAAGGTCAATTAAATCTGTTGTGGTTAATGGTACTTCGCGATCGTTCGACCATGTAGTAGCGGGCGCCGACTATCACCACGTGGAGCAGTCGTTGTTGCCGGTCCGTTATCGACGTTATACGGAGTCCTACTGGGAAAGCCGTACCCTTGCACCGTCCAGTCTCATTTACTACCTCGGCATCAACAAACGGTTGCCATCCCTGCTGCATCACAACCTATGCTTCGACGAAGACTTCGCTTTGCACGCCGAGGAAATTTATGATCGGCCGGCCTGGCCTACCAAGCCCTTGTTGTATCTGAGTTGCCCGTCCCGCACAGATGATACGGTCGCCCCGCCCGGATGTGAAAATGTATTTATTCTGATTCCTGTGGCCCCCGGGCTGGAAGACACACCCGAAGTCCGCGAACGTTATTACCGCCTTGCGATGGATCGCCTGGAGCGGCTCACCGGAGAATCCATCAGGGAACATGTAGTCTACAAACGGACATATGCCCACCGTGATTTCATCCAGGATTACCACGCGTACAAAGGCAATGCGTACGGCCTGGCGAATACGGTGATGCAAACCGCCAATTTGAAGCCGTCGGTGGTAAACAAAAAGATCAGTAATCTGTTTTATACGGGTCAGCTTACCGTACCAGGCCCAGGTGTGCCTCCGTCCTTGATTTCAGGGCAGGTAGTCGCCAGGGTGCTGTCTGAGCGGGCAAGAAAATAACCACGGATGAATCAGCGTGAACTCTTTGATCTTGTAAGCTTCAGGACCAGCCGACTGACCGCGCTGAAATACAGCACGTCTTTCTCGTTGGGCATCCGTTGTCTGGATAAGTCGTACCGCGACCCCATCTACGCCATCTATGGCTTCGTCCGGTTTGCCGATGAGATTGTTGATACGCTGCATGACCATCCTAAAAAGGAGTTGCTGGAGCGATTCGCCAGTGATACATGGCGGGCCCTGGATGAAAAGATCAGTCTCAATCCGATCCTCCACAGTTTTCAAATTACCGTCAACCAATTTGGCATTGAACGCTCGCTAATCGAACAGTTTCTGCACAGCATGGAGATGGACCTGGTGAAAAAGAAATACGATCAGGAAGGGTTTGAAACATACATCCTCGGTTCAGCAGAAGTCGTTGGCCTGATGTGCCTGCGGGTTTTTGTACAGGGTGATGAAGCGAGCTACCAACGGCTCAAGCCATTTGCCATGAAGCTGGGATCGGCCTTCCAGAAAATAAATTTCCTCCGTGACCTGCAGGCTGACTATGCCGGACTGGGCAGGGCCTATTTCCCGGGCCTGGACCTCAGCCAGTTTGACGAGAAGAATAAACAGGCCATTGAAGTCAGCATAGCTGAAGACTTTCATCAGGGCTACCTGGGCATCAAACAACTTCCCCGGAAAGCAAGACTGGGTGTTTACATTGCTTATCTATACTACCTCGCCCTGTTCCGCAAGATACGGCGCCTACCCTCCCACGCCGTTTTGAAATCGAGAATCCGGATTCGCAACAGATATAAGTTGATTATCTTGGGCTATTCATTGGTAAAGCACCAGTTGAATCTTATCTAATATGGAAGAAGTAGTTCTGGTCAACGAACACGACCAGCAGGTAGGTACGATGGAAAAGATGGCTGCCCATCGGCAAGGGCTGCTGCACCGCGCCTTCTCATTGCTCATCTACAACAGCCAGGGCGACATGCTGCTTCAGAAACGCGCGGTCTCCAAATACCACAGCGGGGGATTGTGGAGTAATGCCTGTTGCAGTCATCCCCGTCCCGGGGAAACCGTAAAAGATGCCGTGGAGCGCAAACTCCTTCAGGAGATGGGCATGAAAGCCGAGATACACTTTTCACATACGTTCATCTATCATGTCAATTTCGGTGGTTTGATTGAGCATGAACTTGATCATGTATTTACGGCCACTACCGATACCCAGCCAGTGTTAAACCCGCTTGAGGCAGAAGACTGGAAGTATATTTCAATGGCAGAACTACAACAAGACTTGTTGAATCATCCAGAGCAGTATTCTTTCTGGTTTCACCTGATCATGAAGCACCGGACACCCCGGTAAATCAAAAAGCAATCTGATATTGAAGCACCCATTCTCCGCGACGAGTTTGGAGCTTACTGTCGCTGGCTGCAAAAACAGGGCGGCTCTGGTAGTTCAATGTGAACTTACTGTTGTGGCCATTGATGAGCCAGTTCACCCCGCAATCAATTAATGTCATGGGGTCGCTCAGCCGATCAAAGTTTGCATGTTGGACGGCCGCATAAATCTGCAGGGTACCCTGGTCGCCCAATAGTCGGTCACGAAACTTATATCCGGATTGAAGAAATAAACTTGGGCCCGTTCCAATGATGGGTGCAGCATTGCCTGCTCCGTTGAGGGTTCCGTTCTTTACACCGTTGGCCGGATTCATGGGGCCTACATTCCGCAAGTAGCCCGGACCAAAGTCATAATGGAAGTAGCCACCATAAATCGAAATAGCTATTCCTTTTGTTGAATTAAGTGGAGCATCATAATATACATCCACGGCCCAGAGGTTCATGGCATGATAGACCGTATCGTTGGCAGCTGTCTTGTTCCACATCGCTTTGGATTGGTTGACGAAACCAAAGCCCACATTGAACACCTTTTTTTTGCCGAGGTATGATCCTACGGTTCCCGGTCCTGCGTTACCTTCAATGTCTTTGAGTTGCACCATGAAGTAGCCCTGATAAGCTAGTTGGGGAATCATGGTGGAGTAACTTGAATTAGTACCCAGGGGGTCGATAGGAATTGATGCGGTTTGCGTAACAAAGGGTTTGCTGACCGAAAAACGGTAGTCGAAGCGACCAAGTTTCCCCTTGGCATAAACACCCATCTTGCGAACAAACTGATCGTTGGCATCGTTGGTGGTCTCCTGAAACACAGGAGGATCAAGCAGCAGCAACGTGCTAATGGAAGAATTGGAGAATCGTCCAGGTCCATTCCAACCATGTAACCCTACTCCAAAATTCAATTTCTTTTTTACAATGGCATATTCACCCACCACATCATGGAAAAAGGTCCCCACTTTGCGGGGTGACAGATATCCAATGTTGTTTTGACCGAATTGCAGGAAGAAAAACACCCGATCAGTGAGTTGTCCGCTGAGCACCAGGCGTGTTCGTCGCAAACCCACATCGAAGGTATTGCTCTCAGGTTGACCATTGACTGTCGTGCCTGGGTTGTTGTCGTTGGACCGCACCCAGATCTGAGACGTGAAATTCAATTTGATGAATGCACTGCTGTCCGGGGTTAGATATGTCTTCAGTCCGTCCCTGAGTGACTTAGGAAATTGCGCCTGCGCATCGAAGACCAAACAACAAAACACCAAAAGAACTCCGGAAGTGCGAAGGGTCATTGCGGCCAGGTTTGAGGTTAAGGTGTTAACGCCATGTGAAGTGCTTAACATTGCATTAACCCACAGGTAATATTAGTGAACAATTTTGAATTTGTGGTGTTGAAGGTTTCAGGCAACAACACCTGGCTCCAGCCTTCTGGCAAGTCACTGAAAATGAACATTCTCTGAATGAAACAAGGCAGCATAAAAAGATGGATCAACCCCCAGGCAGAGGGTATTGTGCCGGACTCCGTGATCTTCTGGTTTCGCCGCGACCTGAGGCTCACCGATAATGCAGGGTTGCACGCTGCCTTGCGACACGGCAAACCTGTTGTACCGCTGTTCATATTTGACACTACCATTCTGGATCCCCTGGAAGACAAGGCTGACCGCAGGCTTGTATTTATCCGACAATCCCTGGAAATATTGAAGGCGGAACTTGAACAAATGGGTAGTTCATTACTGGTACTCCATGGCGACCCCATAGCCCTGTTTAAGCAGCTAACACCACTAGCAGTCTACTCGAACCGGGACTATGAGCCGTATGCCCGAACACGTGATGAAGCGGTTGAAAAGGAACTGCTAACGCGTGATATACCATTTAAGACTTTCAAAGACCAGGTGATTTTTGAATGCGAAGAGGTGATCAAAGATGATGGCACGCCCTACACGGTCTTTACCCCGTACAGTAAACGGTGGAAGCTTGCCCTGACTGATTTTCATACCAAGGCATATCCAACAGAAAAGTATTTTAGACAATTCAAGCGCTGTGATCCATTGCCCTTTCCGACGCTGACAGACCTGGGTTTTGATACTATTGACGTGCAGTTTCCGGATCGTGTAATCAAAAAGAGCACAATCCGGGAGTATAAAGAACACCGCGACTTCCCGGGCATTGAGGGCACCAGCAAACTCAGTGTTCATCTCAGGTTTGGCACAGTGAGCATCCGAAACCTGGTGCGCGTCGCGCTAACCACCAATGAGACGTGGCTCAATGAATTGATCTGGCGGGAATTCTATCACATGATCCTGTGGCACTTCCCAGCGACAGACAAATCATTCAAACCGGCTTATGATCGTATAGTCTGGCGGAATGATCCCAAAGAATTTAAAGCCTGGTGTGAGGGCCGAACCGGTTACCCGATGGTCGACGCTGGTATGCGTGAACTCAATGCTACCGGGCACATGCACAACCGGGTGCGGATGATTGTTGCGAGTTTCTTAACGAAGCACTTGCTGATCGACTGGCGGTGGGGTGAAGCCTATTTCGCTGCTAAGTTGCTCGACTTTGACCTGGCGGCCAACAATGGTGGCTGGCAATGGGCAGCAGGTTGCGGTTGTGATGCCGCGCCCTACTTCAGGGTCTTTAATCCATACATTCAGACCGAGAAATTTGATCCTGACCGAAAGTATATACGACAGTGGGTTCCTGAATTTGAATCACCGGGTTATCCCAAACCAATAGTTGATCACCACTTTGCCCGAGATCGGGTATTGGCCGTATACAAAGATGCACTGGGTACGCTTTGACCGACCATCGATCAATCGGCAACGGCTAATAGAAAAACACCTCATCCACCATCACCCAACCCTTGCTGCCCTTACCCGAATGCCATAATGGCAACTTTGCCACCGGCTTGAGCACCAGTTTGTAATACCGGTGGCTTGCGCTCTTCAAGGGAACAGACAGAATACCCATTCGGGTTGGTTCACTCTTTTGAGGTTGCCTGGGTTTTGTGATGACCAACCGATCAAGCTTATCGACTGACGCGCCGGCGTATACTTCGATTTCAGCCGGAGGAAAGATGTACGATCCCAGGTTGTGGGCATAGCTCACCACCATCGACGAGACTGGCTTACTCTTCTCGCCAAAATCAAATAATGCCTCCATAGGCTGTTCACGGTATCCTAGCCATGACGGTTCGCGATAAACATCAAGAAATCCTTTACGACCATTGATCAGTGTTGCTCCTCCTTCACCCGGGTATTGCTTGTCTGGCGAACTCAACAAAGTGGCCGAAACAGGATGCAGGCCCTCCGGAAATATGGTTGCTTCTGTCACCGCACTGCAATACCATCCCGGCTTACACGCTATGGCGCGTACAAAAGTTGGTCTGGAAACCGATAGTGGCTTATCATAGATGACCGATCCTATGCTGTCTGGTGCTGAACCATCCAGCGTATAACGGATTGTAACACCAGGCATCGCACTCCGGATGGGCACCAATTGTCCCTTAGATACCAACCCTTCTGCCAGGATAGCAGGCGCACTCAACTTGAGGGTCTGGTTGTCGACAAAGTCATTCACCACCAGCCGTACCTTCGGATATAGTTTTGCTAATTGTTTTCGTTGGGCTTCATTGATAGACGTATTGGCCATGAATACCTCCTCGAGTGCGGGCATCGCCAACAAGGGCTTGATGTTTTCGGCAGTAACTGCGGTACCCGTCAGCGCCACACTGCGAAGATGCCCAAAACCATTCCATCCCTTGAATCCGCTGCCGGTGATTTTACTGAAACTGAGGTTCAGTTTCTCCAGCCGGTGAAAGTTCCCAATTGTTTCCAGGTCCTGATCCGATACCGGCATTTGATTCATGTTTAGCACTACCAATTGATCGGCGACTGCCTTGAGGCGGGATAATTGTTCAGGCCTATAAGACTGTTGAATAAAAAAATCAGCTTGTAATGCCGGGCTATCGCGGTAAAGGGGAAATACAGAGCAGAAAGGTGTATTGAGTTCCGCAACGGTCGTAGCCGAGGCACCCCGAATATCATTATACAATATCACCGGCGCAACACTAACCTGGCCACCAATCATCTTCGAAAGTATTTTCAATGAATCGCCATCATTCAGGTCATCTACTTTAGTTGAAAAATCCGGTCCCCGCTGAATCCAGAGTTCAATGAGCCTGATTTCGCTGGAGGTAAGTTGTGGCTTGCCTTCCGGTGGCATGTGGTCTTCATCCTTCATGGGTAGGTGGAGATAACGCACCATCCTGCTTTTATCTGGAGCACCCTCCACCCACTCCTTCCCTTTCTTTCCTCCGTGCCTGAACTTGTCCAGGTCAGTCATGATTAACTTTCCTTTGGACTTTGATTCATTATGACACGAAATGCACTTGCGTTCCAGGAGAGGCAGAATAGCTACCTGATAGACACTGCCATTAGAAACGGTGTGAAGTCTGGGGTCAGAAATAGGCGCAAAAATAAAGTTCTGTCCGTGCGTCAGATAGCCACCGGTGTGGCCGGCAAAAAGCACGGTCACTATGGCAAGCCCTCCTGTTGCATAAAAAAAGGTGTCGGTTCGTTGGGTGCGTTCGAAACCAATAAGGAGCAGATAGCATAAGATGCTGAGCAGAATACCACTGAGTCGGTGTTGTTGTAACCAATCAGCACCGTAGTCAGATTGATGAGATAGAAAAAATCCGAGCAAGGCAGTGATGGATGCAGTCAGTGAAGCAAACAGTAGTACCATCATCATGATATTTCGAAAAGCCCTTTTCTTCAGTTCACTCCGCAGCAACAATACAAAAATGGCAAACACGAGTATGCCAATGGGCAAATGGAGTACGGCGGGATGCAGTCGGCCAATAACCCTGATCCATATGGGCAGATCGATATGCTCCTCAAACCACCAAAAACATAGCAACAGCGCCTGCAGGAAGAAGATGAAGCGAATGACGATATCCTTGACTACACCAAATAGCATCGTCAGGCAATTAATCCGGGAATCACTTTACCAGCAACATCGGTCAGGCGATAGCGTCGGCCGAGATGCTTAAAATTCAGCTGTTCATGGTTGAGACCCAGGAGATGTAAGGCGGTAGCATGAAAGTCATTGACATGAACCGGGTCGCGGATAATATTATATCCAAACTCATCGGATTCACCGTAGACCGTGCCCGGCTTAACGCCTCCACCCGCCATCCAGATCGTGAAACACCTTGGATGATGATCACGGCCATAATTTGTGGTAGACAAATCGCCCTGGCAATAATTGGTACGACCAAATTCGCCTCCCCAGATCACCAGAGTTTCATCCAATAATCCGCGCTGTTTCAAGTCGCGAATGAGGGCCGCCGTTGGTCGGTCTACATCCTGAGCCTGCAACGGCATCTCTCCCACCAGATTTCCGTGCTGGTCCCAGCCCTGATGATACAATTGCACAAACCTAACACCAGACTCCGACAACTTTCTGGCCAGCAAGCAATTGGCAGCGTAGGTTCCGGGTACCAGGCAATCGGCACCATACATTTTCACGGTGCTGTCGGGTTCTTTGGTAAGGTCAGTGAGTTCGGGCACAGCAGTCTGCATGCGATAGGCCATCTCATATTGCTGGATCCGTGTTTGTATTTCAGGATCGCCAAACTCCTCATAGGACTTGTCGTTGAGCTTGGCCAACTGATCAAGCATGGTGCGGGTCTCCTGCCGGTCACGGCCTGACGGATCTTTCAGATACAATACGCGTTCTTCGCTGCTGCTGAACTGCACGCCCTGGTGTATGCTGTCCAGAAAGCCATTGGTCCACAATTTGGAATACACTCCCTGTCCGTTGCCCCGTCCGCGCGACAGCAGGACACAAAACGCAGGCAGGTTCTTGTTCTCGCTCCCAAGGCCATAACTCAGCCATGCCCCCATACTTGGCCTGTTGCCTTGCTGTGCGCCGGTCTGCATAAACGTCAAAGCCGGATCGTGATTGATGGCTTCGGTATGCATGGACTTTACAATACACATGTCGTCCACCAGACCTGCGATGTGCGGAAATAATTCACTCACCCATGCACCGGATTGACCGTGCTGGGCAAATTGAAAATGAGATCCTATCAATGGAAACTTCTTCTGTCCGGACGTCATTCCGGTAAGTCGTTGGCCCATACGGATGGATGCCGGCAACTCCTCGCCACGCATCTTATTGAGCATGGGTTTGTAATCAAAGCTTTCCAGTTGCGATGGAGCCCCATTCTGAAACAAATAGATGACCCGCTTGGCCTTGGGTGCGAAATGTGGAAGTGGGACAAATCCAGACTCCTGACCAGCGTCCTCTCCATCAAAAAGTCGGGGGATCAACAAGGAGCCAAGGGCCACCGACCCCAAACCCAATCCCAATTTTCCCAGGAAGTGCTTGCGGGTGATGTGAAAGCGATGATCAATGAATTCCTTGCTCATATCACGTCTTCGTTATCGTCTCTTCGAGATTGTACAAGGTGTGGATCACCTGCATCAAAGCTGCAGTTGACGCTGCATCCAATCCTATACTGCGCGGGTACTCCCCAACCTGTAGGCGCGCCTCAGCCAACATCGGCGCGGCGGTGAACTTTGCCTGCTCCGACTGAAAATATTCTAACAACTGGTTCAGTTCATCGGATTCAGGCTTTCGGCACAGGATACCTTGAAAGGCCCTTTCGATCCTTTCTTTGTCTGTCAGCGGGCGTCGGGACAGACGTTCAGCATATACCCTGGACGCCTCAAGAATGGCAGGGTCATTCATGATTAGTAGCGATTGTAAGGGCGTATTTGTCCGCAAACGCCGCACTTCACACTGATCACGGTTACTGGCATCAAAGACAAGCATGCCCGGAGGTGGCACCGTACGCTTGATAAAGTTATACAGACCCCGGCGGTATAGCTTTTCCCCATGATCCTGTATATAATGCGCCAGTACTCCGCGTCCGGATGTGGATGATTCCCAAAGGCCAACTGGTTGATAACCTTTAACACTGGGTCCGCCTATTTCTTTGTTCAACAGATCACAGCTTGACAAAGTCAGATCGCGTACACCTTCGGCGGAGAGCCGGAGGCGAGGCGCCCTAGACAACCAGATATTTTCGGGATCGATCGCAAGTTTCTCTTTGGTACTCTGTGCTGACTGCTGGTACGTGGCGGATACAACCAGCTGACGCATCAGGCGTTTAATATTCCAGCCATGTGTTTTAAAATCAACAGCCAACCAATCCAGTAACGCAGGGTGACTTGGCATATCCCCTTGCATGCCAAAATCACCGGCTGTTTTAACCAATCCCCTGCCAAATACTTCCTGCCACATCCGGTTTACGAACACGCGTGCCGTTAGCGGGTTTGCCTCATCAAACAACCAACGAGCCAGGCCCAGGCGATTATTGCCATAGCGGGAAGAGTCAAATGGAAGGATGGCCTCCGGCACATCAAAGGATACCAGGTCGCCATGGGCGTCATAGACTCCGCGCTTAAGGATATACGTTGGCCGGACTCGCGATGAGTCTTTCATCACCATCACTTCTACCGGCGTTGTATCGCGCTTGTTGATAAAAGAATAAATTCCCTGAATCTCCTGGGTGGTGAATTTGATCTTTGGTGGGTCAGCAAGTGAAGCCAGTTGAATGTCGCCTACCAGGCCTTTCTCAGGCACCTGGTTGAAGAACGCAAAAGTGCCATAGTATTGCTTTTGGGATATCGGATCATACTTGTGATCATGGCAGTGGGCGCATTCAAATGTAAGTGCAAGAAATGCTTTACCAAAGGTGTTGGTGCGGTCAGTGACGTACTCCACCCGGTACTCTTCCTGAATCACACCACCCTCTTGCGTAATCTTGTGATTGCGGTTGAACCCGGTAGCCAGGATTTGTTCTTTGGTGGGTTGGGGCAACAAATCACCAGCCAGTTGCCACGTGACGAATTGATCATATGGATAATTCTTATTGAAGGCATGAATCACCCAGTCACGCCACGGCCACATGGTCCTCAGGCCATCGTCTTGATAGCCATGGGAGTCGGCATACCTTGCCACATCCATCCAATAGACTGCCATCTTTTCACCATACTGAGGAGTGGCCAGCAGTTCATCGACAATGCGCTCATAGTTAGCCGGCGATGGATTGTCGAGAAAGCGGTTTTGCAATTCAATGGAAGGTGGTAACCCAGTGAGATCCAGGCAAACGCGCTTAAGTAATCGTGCCGGGTCAGCCTTTGGATTTGGATCCAGTCCGTGTGTGCGCATTTCACGCAGCACAAAGCGGTCGATTTCATTATGTAGCCATCCGGCATTGTCTACGGTCGGTGGGTCGATGGCCTTGGGCGGAATAAATGCCCAGTGCGGTTTGTATTCTCCGCCTTGGCTAATCCATTTTCTGATCAGCTCGACCTCATCTGATGAAAGCACCAGGTTTGACGAAGGAGGCGGCATCACATAGGATGTGTCTGAAGAGGAGATGCGTTTGAATATCTCAGACTGATCGGCTTTACCTGGCACCAGGGCATGTCCGGTAGGGTCATCCTTCAGGGCCGCGAGGGCACCTTCACGTGTGTCCAGCCTAAGGTTTGCCTGGCGTTTGTTGGCATCTGGGCCATGACACTTAAAACACCGGTCAGACAACAGTGGGCGGATGTGCAGGTTATAATCAACGGAATCTGGCAATTGCGCCGTTGGTGTTTCCCGGCTACAGCCGCCATGCAGGAGCAGCAATAATACAAGCAGAGGTGAAAAACGTAGTACAGGCACCTCTAAAGTTGGTGAATTTGTCGAATTTTTGAAATTAGTAAGGTAATCGTGGTCACCGCCGTATTTGAACCGGAAAGTCTAAACTTTCAGGTTGTCCGGTTGTTATGAAGGTATGAAGATCTACAGGCTAGTCAGAAAGCAATTTTTGCCCATCTCCATTGAAACAGCTTGGGATTTCTTTTCGTCACCGCGGAATCTCGGAAAGATTACACCCCGGGAGATGAACTTTGAGATTCTGACCATGTCGGGTGGGGACCGGATGTATGCAGGACAGGTCATCAGCTACAAGGTGACCGTCATGCCTGGAATCAGGGTGCGCTGGGTCACGGAAATCACGCATGTTCAGGAACCACAATATTTTGCCGACGAACAGCGATTTGGACCCTATGCCCTATGGCACCACAAGCACCATTTCAAATCCGCTGAAGGCGGCATCGAAATGACCGACGAAGTGGACTATGCGATACCGCTGGGTTTCCTGGGTCGGCTGGCTCACTGGATTTTTGTAGGCCGGGCGGTAAACCGTATTTTTGATCATCGTTATGCGGTACTTGAACAGTACTTCACACCCCAACCATGAGCGCATCGGTTATTTTCATTTGTTCTCTCATCACCATCGGCACATTCCTCTTCTGGGAATTTGTGGCCTGGTTCACACACAAATACATCATGCATGGCTTTCTCTGGGTATGGCATAAGTCACACCACACGGTACACGATCATGCCCTGGAGCGAAATGACTGGTTTGCCGTTGTGTTCAGTATTCCTTCGATTGCCCTTTTCTACTATTTCAGTCAGGTCAATTACAACCCGTACGGACTTTCGGTGGGACTGGGGATACTTTGTTATGGAATATTTTACATTGCCTTTCATGACATTATCGTGCATCAGCGCCTGAAGTGGCGCCCGGAAAAACGCAGCCGCTACCTGCAGCGCATGATTCACGCTCATTACGTACACCACAGCAAGCACACCAAGGAAGATTGTGAGGCTTTTGGATTTCTGTTTGCTCCAAAGAAATACGAGCCCCGGAGTTTCTCATTCAAGAAGGATAGGCAGGAAACCCAATAAAGATTGCCGGTGGAAAAGTATTACTACCTGTCCCTGGATTTTCTTTCCATCATTTTTCCATTGATGTTCAGCTTTTATCCAAAAGCTGATTTTTCCAAAAAGTGGAGATTTCTTGTTCCGGCCATTGCCATTCCCGCTGTTGTGTTTATCATCTGGGACAGTTGGTTTACCAGCATGGGTGTGTGGGGTTTTAACGATCGGTACCTCACAGGTGTGCGGCTGGGCAACTTACCCATAGAAGAAGTATTATTTTTCGTATGCATTCCCTATGCCTGTGTCTTTACCTACGAAGCGGTCAATTATTTGTTGAAAACTCCATTAAGCAGATCAACCACCGCCATCACAGGTCTTATGTCTCTTGTCCTGGCCATCACCGGCGGTATTTATATTGACCATTGGTACACGAGCATAACGTTTATCGGATTAGTCAGCTACCTCATTATCTTGTATAGCTTCAGACATACCGTTTTTCTAAGTCGTTTTTACTTTGCCTTTCTCTTCATCCTGATTCCATTCTTCATTGTCAATGGCATTTTGACAGGTACGGGCTTGCCAGAGCCCATCGTCTGGTACAACGACTCGGAGAACCTGGGTTTGCGCATGCTCACCATCCCGGTAGAAGACACCTTTTACGGCATGCTGTTGATTCTCATGAATGTGAGTATTTTTGAGCTGCTGCAACAACGCAGTAACAACAGATCATGAAACATTTATTCGTCGCATTACTCTGTGCCGCATCGCTTTTGGCACGGGGAGGTAGCATTTCAGGCATGGTGTATAACGACACCAATGGCAATGGTGTTCGCGACACTGGCGAAACCGGAATGAAAGGTGTTGCGGTCTCGGATCAGGTCAATGTAGTAGTTACCGATGCCAATGGTTTTTATAACCTACCCAACTCGAAGGGGTTTGGATTTGTGTTTGTTACCCAGCCCAGCGGCTTCAAGGCACAGCGGTCATACTTTCAGAAGGTAGATCTAGGCCTCAGCGCGGTACATGTTGATTTCGCACTGGTGAAAGTGAACACACCGGTGCAATTCAAGTTTATCCACGCCTCTGATACCCACATCTCCGACAAGAGCCTGGACCGAATTGCCAAGTTTCACGCAGTGATAGACAGTGTAAAACCCGATTTTGTATTGGTGACCGGGGACTTGGTAAAGGATGCCTTGCGGGTGGGAGAAAAAGAAGCAACTACCTTGTATGAATTGTACAAGAACGAAATGTCAAAGGTTGCACCCACGGTATGGAACGTGCCGGGCAATCATGAAATATTTGGTATCGAGCGCGAACTTTCGAAAGTGAGCGCTGACCATCCGTTATATGGACGTAAGATGTACCGCTCCTATTTCGGCCCCGACTACTACTCATTCAACTATGGCGGTATACATTGGGTGGCACTAAATTCCTTGGACTATGATGACATGTGGTACTATGGTGGGATAGATTCAGTTCAACGCGAATGGTTAAAAAGGGACCTGGCAGCGCAGCCCGCGAAGATGCCGGTGGTTACCTTTCAACATGTACCCTTCTTTTCGGGTGGCATCAGTTTGGCGGGATATACCGAATCCGGCCTGGGTCGTACGCTTGAAAAGGAGAAAGGCAAACTGAAGTTCCGTCATGTAGTGGGCAATGCCCATGAGATCATCACCATTCTACAATCCCATCCATTCCCGTTGTCATTGGCTGGCCACCATCATGCCCGGCAGTGGTACTTTCTGGAGACTGAAGGACAGCAAACCCGTTTCGAGCAGACTGCAGCGGTGGTGGGGCCTGGTGCAGAAGGCGCCTTTAGGATTCCTTCCGGTGTTGTTGTTTACACGGTGAACAATGGAGAAATCGATGAAGGATATTTTGTGAAGTTGAAGTAGGCTATTCTACCCACAGGTTTCAATTCGTATCAAACAGCCTGCTGGTGTATTCCAGCAAAGCAGTGGTTCCTGCATTTCCGTGACCTGGAATTACCACCCGAAGGTCAGGGTATTTCTCCTTAACAGCATTCACTGTCCCTGACCAAGCATTGACATTGGCATCTTCAAGGTTGCCTTTTGAAGCACCGAGTGCTTTTACCAGGCAGCCACCAAACAAGATGTGGTCGCCGGGAAAGTAACCCACCACATTGTCTTCGGAGTGCCCCGCTCCGGGATAACTAATATGCACTATTTCACGACCAACTCTGAGCGTGAGGGTATCAGCAAACTCAATCCAGGATTTTGAAAATCTTCGTTCCTTCTTTTGCCATAGTGCAATCGTCCTCTTCGAAGCATAGCCAGCAATACCTCGTTGATTGAATGCCTCCATCCCGCCAACGCAATCCTCATGAAAGTGCGTAGGCACTACTCCTACTAACTTCATCTTCATCGAGTCTGACAAAAATCTTATTAACTCAAGTGCAGCACCATCGTCAACCGGTGTATCGAACAGAATTGCCTCGTTATTATCAACGACAATCATTCCGTTACATTCTACGCGTCCGAAGTCATGCGAATTCAAAAAAGAAATATGCTGATAAGTGGCCTTTGCCAATTTCTTTATAATCAATTTTTCCGTTCGATAAACTATAGTGTCGGCACATGCAAAACCATGCCACAATGAATCCAACCTCGGCCATACGGCATCCGTTTCCGGTTTAGGCGAAAGTTCATGATATACAAATGTCCGGTTCTCCATTAGGCAAGTGGCAACCCTGATAACAAAATGCAACCTAATAGGCCGTTGGGTCATGTAATCCAGCATATCAATAGTACCCCGGAATTCCACTGGGCTATCTGATGGGTTCAGGGTTACCTCTGCCTCTTGTATTTTATCTGGTGGGATACCCTTTCCTACTGCATTGGCATGAATAAGACCGGTATAATATGATTTCAAATAACCCGCCACCACAACCGAGTCGATCACCGGAGTTCCCTCCAGCTTCCATACAAAAGCATACGTCCAATAGTCTTCACTGCCGGGCTTTGACCATCCGGGAGCAAATCGAATGTCTTCCACACCCTGAAATGAAATCTCAGGCGCGAATGATGGAGGAACCGGGAACGATTCTGTAGTCCAGTCAGGCGGGACAGGAAGTTCAAAGCCAGATTTCTTTTCTGGTTGATCAACCGGTTTGTTTTTTTGGCAGGAAAAGACAAACAGCGCCATGAAAATCGCAAGCAGAAATCTCATGGATACATCTTTTTTATGTGCTTTACATGAGCCACCATCATCTTCTCCAGAACAACCAAATCCACGTCCGCCAATTTTTTAATGTAGATACACCCTTTCTCTGATTTGTGCTTACCCAGCTTTGTAAGTAGCTCATCGCGCTTCTCAAAATTTCCCGACAAATACACTGTTAAGGCGTTGGCCCTGGGCGAAAATGCCAGCAAGGGGCTATCCCCTTCCCTTCCGGAATCGTATTTGTAGTGATAGGAGCCGAACCCAACAATACTCGGGCCCCACATCTTGGGTTCAACAGGCAAAACCTTTTTCATTAAAGAAACCACTTCGAACGCATCATCCCTCCTCGATTCGTCTTTCACGCCGTCCAGAAATGAAGAGACGCTTTTGGATGTTTCAACTGTCTTGTTTTGATTCTTAGCCATAGCGGTAGCGTTTAGGGTTCAACCAGGCTTACGCACTGGGAATGGAACGAGGTCATAAATTTCACTATACCCCACCTGTCAACTGCCTTATCATGTTGTTGAGCATAGAAGGAACAATCAATTTGTGAAAGGGCCGGACTGGCAAAAAGTACACCTTTCCCCAGGCATTATTAAATTTTACAAGGGTAGTGATCAGTAGTTTCTTGATTCCAGGATTCTTCGGATCAGGTAGAAGCAACAACGAAACACGAAAATCGAGGTGCTTATCATCTTCACCCAGAATCACTTCAAAATCATTCTTATCATATACCTTGAACAGTCCCATTTTCTCACCGGGTTCACAACGAAACCGTATTTGCTCCAATTGGCGTTCTTTGACGGTCCCTGAAGATTTTAGTCCCACTACAGTCGCCAGCTTGTTTCGGACGCCAAAGAGGGTCACTACCCATTTTGGGCCCGCCTGAAAGAAAGCCTGCCCCAATGCGGTAGCGTCAATGCGGTTTTCCGGGTCCTTCAGAAGGCCTTCATAGGTATCCGCATAGTCCACACGGTGCGGGTATTGCTTCAAAAGTGAGTTATCCGGAAATGAAGGCTGCATGAGGTATGATTTAGTGGAGTCAGACAGTCCGGGGCCACCGCCAAGCCAATATGGTGATGGAGATGGATACGGCTATTTCTATCACTGCAAAATAAATGTAGAATATATACCATTCGCTGATAGACATTGAAGCAACAGCTACCATGATCAGGGTGTACAAAATCCCAAATGTAATATTTGTCATACGGCTCCACCGGGCTGAGAGGATCAGACTGAGGGCAACCATCAACGCTGGTATTGACATCATGGCCGCAAAGGCTAACAGCTTAGCCGGCGAAATGGGGCCTCCCACTGATCTTCCCTGGATCAATGACTCAATGTGACCCGGCACAAAGAGGTGGAAATAGTCACAATAAATGTAGCATAGCATCAGGGACGTCCACAACGCAGAGAGTCGGAACCTGGTGTGCACTGGCGTGTCGGTCAAATCATTCATACTAAAAAAGTTAGTTCTTTTTAAAACCATCAACATCTTTGTGTTCAGGCTGATAGCAAGAGCGAAAAACCAAGGCTATAAAAAGTACTTCTGCCATTCCATTTCCTTTCTAATAATGAATAGCGTGCCTACCCCAAAAATAACAAGAGTTGCAAGGCCTACCGTGGGATAAAATGGGGCTCCCGGTATCCGAACGCTGATTTCAGCAACGAAAGCGGCATAAAGACCGAGAACCGAGTAGTACATAAACCAAAGGTGCATTCCCCTTGTTCGACGGTCAAGGCCAGACCAGAACAGTGGAATCATCCCCCCGATTAATGTCAAAAAGTCAACAATGGCCGCAACGTGAAACACCCCAAAAGTTCCCGTCAAGCGATAGATTCCGAGAGAGGACGCATTGACGATGGCCATTGAGGATAGGTAAAGGTATCCCATTTTCTTATGCCGACGGTTGCCCTTAGGCAAGAGTAAAACAAAACTACCACCCGTCAACGAAAGTAAAGAAAAGACCAGATGAATCGCACCAAGCCAAGAATGAACCAACCCTGCGAACAGCTCCATTTTCAAATTTACAAATCATCAAATCCATCAAAATCCCTGGATGTTTTCTCGCGGTACTCTTTCACCAACCGATCATAGAGCCCGTCCTCGCGGATGTAACTTTGCACCTTCACCATCTCCTTGCTGGCCGTGTGATTCGTAACTGGTGGCGTTAGACAACTGACGGTCATGCCGAGTTTCTGCATACCATGCACCATATTGGTGAAGTGGTTGAGGTTGGTCTCAAGACCGCAGATCTCGTACGTCTTCTTGCGGTCATCCCGGATGATCTGCCAACATTTGGTGTACATGAAACAGTCTGATTACCTGCGAAGGTAGTTCATTTAGTGCTGTCCGCCACCTTAGAATCTACTTTACCCCACAACAACAAACCAGTGCCCACCATGATCGAAACATCGGCCATGTTGAAAACTCCGGTTTGAAAAAGGCCAAAATCGATATGCAGGAAATCCGTAACCGAACCAAATAAGACCCGATCAAAAACATTTCCTGCGCCACCACCAATAAAGAAGCAAAGGCCCATGAGGGTAATAATCGATAAGTCTTTTCGTGCAAAAACAAAGGCCACAGCACCCGCGAGAATTATCAGCGGCAGGATGGTCAATAACCACATCTTGACTTGCGGTTCCATACCATTTCCCAGGCTGAGAAAAGCCCCGGTGTTCTCTACCTTGGTAATGGTGAAGTGATGATCGATCAGGTATATCTTTTCAAAATAGTCCATCCGCTGACGCACCACGTGTTTTGATACCTGATCACAGCCAATATTGGCGGTGAGGACCAGCACGATAAGACTTTGACGAATAATCCGCTTTGCGAAAAGCAACCTGGTCATCATTAATTCACTTTCATTTTCTTCCAATCGGCATTCTGCTTTAACAACAAATAGGCTTTTTCAACATCACTCAATCGCTGCTGATTGACTGAATACGCCTCTTTATCCTGATCGGTTGGCGCATAGTCGGTACTGTACACCACGCTCTGTTTGCTGATCGCCGACAGCCGCTCAAGGACCTGAGGCGGGTTCCGGAAAATATCCATCCGTGCGCCTGTCTGGTTGACATCATGTAACCGGGCTTCCAACTGATAGATCTTCTCTTCCAGCGCGAGGGCCGCAGCAGCTGATTTCTTGTCTTCCGATTGCTTCAACAATCTCGACCGCACTGATTCCATCTCCTCAATCAACTTCAAGGTCGTGTTAATGCTATTATACAAACCAATACCGTAGGCAAACTGGGTATTGATCTCCTCATCCGTTGACTTGCTGCCTGGATCCTTCAGGATGGTCAGGGATTGACGCAGTTCCTGGCCATGGGCCTTCAATACAACGGTATATTCTCCAGGAGGCACCATGGGCGCAGTGAGGCCGGGACCAATATCCAAATCATAAATAAACATGGCGCGGGATCCGTCCTTGTCCAATTGCACCCACTCCTTGCCGCGCGGCTTGGTTTTCAGTCTGGGCAATACATAATCCTGCAAACGCAGATCCCAATAGACCCGGTTTATTCCCTGACGATTGGGGGCAGAAATGGTCTGAACGGTCTCTCCCTTTGCATTCAATACCACGACAGAGACACTGTCCGCACTCTTGGACCCCAGGTAGTAATTAATATCCGCACCGTAGGGTGGATTCCATCCATTGACGAAACTCTCATCTGTCTTGATGCTGGTGTTTGAGTTATCCCTTACAATAAACCGATATGTAGGCCGATTAGAAAAGAGGTGTGCAGATTTCCCCTGCACTTCGCGGGTGAATTCACGAATAGGCGTTACATCATCCAGGATATAGATACCACGGCCATAGGTGGCAATGGCAAGGTCTCGGAAATTTTTCTGGATGGTAATCCCATAAATAGGAACAGGAGGCAGATTATTTTTCAGACGCACCCATTGTCCACCATTGTCCGGTGAAAAATAAAGTCCATTGTCTGTGCCCATAAACAACAACCCTTGCTTGCCTGGGTCTTCAATGATCTGGTGCACAAAATTGGAATTTGACGGGGGAAGATTCAGCGACAATCTTCGCCAGGTTTGCCCAAAATCGGTTGTCTGAAATACATAAGAACCGAAGTCTCCATTGTGGTGAGCATCCACGGCGATGAGACATCCGCCTGCGCTAAATGGCGACGCATCGATATGCCGGATGGTTCCCCATTGTGGTAATCCGGGGATGTTAGGAGAAACATTCTTCCAGCTCTTCCCGCCGTCCTGCGTTACACTGAGTATGCCATCATTGCTGCCAGCCCATAGAACACCTGCTGTTACAGGTGACTCCGCGAGTGCATACAACGTACAACCATCCCACGTCATGAGGTTATCACTGGCCATACCACCCGAATTCTGCTGGTGGCTTTTATCATTGGTAGTCAGATCAGGGCTGATCAGTTTCCAACTCTGTCCGCGGTTCGACGTCTCATGTACAAACTGGCTTCCTACCCAAACGCGACCGGGAACATGTTTTGATACCACCATCGGGAAATTCCAGTGCCAGCGATACTTCGCCAGCGCCGGGGTATTTCCAATTTCTGTCTCAGGCCAGGGACGCACGTCACGAAGTTGCATGGCATTGATGTCGTACACGTCAAGACCTCCATCATAACAGCCGGACCATACGGTATTGTTGTCAAAAGGATCTGGTTGGGCAAAGCCGCTCTCGCAGCCGCCCACACCGCGCCATAAGCCGAGGGGTATCGACCAACCTGTCAGGTTGCGACTGGGTCCTCTATAAGAATATCCATCCTGACGGTTGGAATACACATTATATGGTATCTGGTTGTCGGTCGCGATATGGTACATCTGCGCAATAGGCAGATTAACATTCTTCCAACTACGGCCTCCATTGTAGGTGAAGTTCACACAACCGTCGTGAGCACAAAGTATGCGGTCTGGGTTCTTGGGATCAAACCACATGTCGTGGTTGTCACCACCGGCAGACCAGGGGTTAAAGGTGGTATCGAATGACTTTCCGCCATCTACCGATTTCATGATCCCCACGCAGATGGTATACAATTCGTTTTCATTGCGGGTAGAGACACGCAGGCGTGTGTAGTAGCCGGCGCGCTGACCCATTGAATGATTCTTCTGCATCAACTTCCAGCTGTCGCCGCCATCTTCAGAACGATAGAGCCGGGGTTCCTTGTCTTCGACTAATGCATACACTACGTTCGGATTGGTAAAGGCCACATCGACAGAAGTCTTTCCAACCGGATGCGCAGGGCCGCTCTCTAAACCGTTCCGCAACGGAGTCCACGTCTTACCACCATCCCGTGTTCTATAGATACCACTGGAAGCGCCGCCGCTTTTCAGGTTCCAGGTCTTGATTTCTACTTCCCACATGGCAGCATACAACACATCCGGGTTCTTGGCATCCAATGCCAGATCGGAGCAGCCGGTGTTCTCGTTGAGGTGAAACACCAATTGCCAGGTCTTTCCACCATCGACGGTTTTATAAACTCCCCGCTCTTTTTGCGGACCAGAGGCATGACCTAATGAAGCCACATATACAATATTGGTGTCCGTAGGATGAACAATCACGCGGCTGATCCGCATGGTACTTTCAAGTCCCATCTTCTTCCAGGTACGTCCGCTATTGGATGATTTATACACACCATTGCCAATGGCGTGGGCCGGACGGATGAGGAAAGTCTCACCGGTTCCTGCCCAGACTTGCTTTGGGTTTGAGGGAGCTACTGCCAGCGCTCCGATGGACGAATCATCCATCTGATCGAAGATTGGGCGCCAATGGAAGCCCATATCATCTGTCTTCCAAATCCCGCCTGAGGCAGCGCCAACGTAGGCTACATTGGGATTGCCCGGTTCACCGGCAACAGCAATGGTGCGGTTGCCATCCGGTCCGATGAACCTGAAGCGAAGTTGAGAAAATGTCTTTGGGTCTGGGGTTTGGGCCTGAAGCGAATGAACCGTACAGGCAGCCAAAAAAATCAGGAGCAGTTTTTTCATATAACCAAATTTATGAAAAAGAACCGCTCCTGATCATCCGGTGAGCTCGTGGCCCAACCTGATTTGATGAGTGGATACTAGGCTACCTGCACGGCGGGAGGCGCAACTGCCATTTTCTTGGGATGGCTACGCTTGAAATCTTTCTTGAGCAACGTGGCAAACTCAGCAGCCAACTTACGCGTGCTGCGATCAATGATCTTCTTCACCCGTTTGTTTGCCTTAGGCAACTCCAGGGCACCTAAGGATTGCTGAACGGAATCCTTCAACAGACTGCGGAGGGCCTTCTTGGATACTTTCTTGATGTCTTTTGTTTCCATGGTGGGAGTGGTTTCTTGTCAAATCTAAATCTCCCGAATCAGAAATGATAATTCCTTTTCCCCGCGAAACGCACAATCCATCCACAAATTCAATATCCTAATTTACAGCCACTTACATTAAATACTGTGGATAAATCAGGATTCCTCTACCCCTATTCGTACCGCAACGAGTTTACGGGATTAGTGGCAGCCGCCTTAATGGATTGGTAGGATACCGTAAGCCAGGCGATGACCAAGGCAGCAAGACCGCTAGCCAGAAATATCCAGGGAGTCAACTGAATGCGGTAGCTAAAATCAGCTAACCACCAATCGGCAACATACCATCCTAGACCCATCGCAGGACCGATTGCGATCACCACCAGGATCGTGAACTCACGGGAAAGCAATAGGGTAAGACTGGCTGAAGAAGCACCGAGCGCCTTTCGAACACCGATCTCTTTGGTACGTTGTTCAGTGGTAAACGCGGCCAGTGCGAAGAGGCCAAGGCAGGCAATAAAAATCGCCAGGCTGGAGAACACGGTGAAGATATTTTTCAACCGCATTTCACTGCGAAATAACTCGTCAAAATCCTGATCCATAAACGTGTAATCTAATGGTTCACCAGGGGCGAGATTTTTCCATTGTTGTTCTACACCTGCGACAACGGCCTGTGCATCGCCCTCATACCGGATTTGCAGATTGCTGGCGCGCTCAGTTAATCGAATTACCAGCGGCCGTACTTTCGACTTCAGGGACTCGAAATTAAAATCCTTTACTACCCCCACGATCCGCACGGGTATTGCCACGGGTCCGTTGAAATCAGTAAGCTCTTCGCTCAGCGGATCTTCCAACCCAAACTCACGCACGGCAGCTTCATTGATAACGCAGGCGGTTGTATCGGTTTTGAAATCACGACTGAACCATCGACCCTGCTTCAATTCCAGTTTTAACACATCGAGGTGATCGAAGTCAGCTTCATATTTAGCCACCAGATGATCTACATCAAGTCCTTCCTGACGAAACACCGTAATGTTATCCACGCCTGGGAAACTGGAGGTAGCGTAACTGGATTTTACAACGCCCGGTAATGCATCTACCGCTACCTTAAATGCATCGCGATTCTTATCGAGGCGACGGGCTGCAGACACGGCCAGCACATGCTCCTTGTCAAGGCCCATGTTGCGACTTTGCATATAATTCAATTGCTGATACACCACGAGCGTAGCAATAATCAGAAATGTGGAAACGGCAAACTGAACCACCACCAACGAACTGCGTACGCCCTGACTCTTCATGCCAGCACGCACCTTTCCTTTTAGAACCTCTACCACATTAAAAGAAGTGAGGTATAAGGCCGGATAGCTGCCGGCCAGGAATCCAACGAGTATCACGATCAACAACACAACGCCCATAAAGAGCGGGCTCCACAATGCCCCCAGGGTAAGCTGCTTGCCGGCGAGGGTATTAAAATAAGGTAACAAGAGAAAGCTAAGCGCAACGGCCAACACCACCGCCAACGCACTGTAGTGAAATGATTCCGCCAGGAACTGGGTGATCATCTGGCCCCGCTGGGATCCAAGGGTCTTGCGCAATCCGACTTCTTTGGCCCTGCCCGCCGACTGCGCTGTGGACATGTTCATGAAGTTGATGCATGCGAGTAACAGGATGAAAATGCCAATGCCGGAAAAGATATAGACATACCGGATGTCTCCAGACGGCGTAATGTCGTCGGGCAGTCTGGCATAAAGGTGCGAATCAGCAATCGGGTAAGCGAAATAACTGTACTTGCCACCCTGTTTAATGAATTGCTCAAAGCTGATGCCAAGTCCGTTCTTTAATTCGTCACCTACGTTCTTTATCACCAGTTTCTCCAGCCCCTGATTAATATCTTCCAGGCGTGTTGCAGGGGTCTTGGTTACGTAGGTTTGAATACTATTGCCTGTCCATCCCGGCCAAAAGTCCTTTTCTCCGGTCAGGAATGAAATAAGCGCCTGGTAGGTCATGTGCGAATTGCGTGGCGCGTTTTCGACTATGCCGGTAACTTTGCAGGGCCATTTCCTGTTCCCGATGACGATGATTTTGCCCATCGGATCTTCGGCGCCAAAGTATTTGGTGGCGAGTGCCTCCGTAATCACAATAGAATTAATCTCCCGCAACGCGGTCTTCCGATCGCCCTGCAAGAGCTTGAAGCTGAAGAAGTCAAAGAAATTTGAGTCGGCACAAAATACCTTAGGCTCGGCAAAGACCTTGTCTTCGTATCGAAAAGTCTGCGGCCCATTGGTAGGCAATAAACGAACAAAAGACTCAATGCCCGGAATCTCCGCCTTCATGGCCGGCCCCAAAGGCATACACGAACTGGCCGTAAGAAACTCCTGACCGGACATGCGTCCATCCAGGGCTACGCGGTATATATTCTCATGCCCATGAAGGAAACGATCATAACTAAGTTCGTCCATAACATATACCGCAATCAACAAACAGCAGGTCATACCTATAACAAGGCCTGTAATGTTGATAAAGGAAAATAACTTATGCTTAAGGATGTTGCGGACGGCGATGCGTAGGTAATTCTTCAGCATATCGGGGGTTATTTTAATCTTTTGAACTTAGACGCAGTATTCAGAGCAGGCGTTGCACCACTGCTCCAGATTTTCTAGCCATTTCCTATTCGTAACGAAGAGACTTTACCGGATTTGCAGCCGCAGCTTTCAAGGACTGCACACTCACGGTGAACCAGGCAATAGTCACAGCAGTTACACCGCTCAATACAAACACCAGCGGGCTGATTTCAATCCGGTAGACAAAGCCGGTAAGCCAGGTATCAGATACATACCAACCCAGCAAGGCAGCCGGCACAAAAGCAATGACAACTAACCGGATGAATTCGCCAGACATCAGTAAGTTAAGGCTCACCGTAGAAGCGCCTAACGACTTGCGGATACCCATTTCCTTGGTGCGCTGCTCGGCCGTGAAGGCTGCCAGGGCAAATAAACCCAGACATGCAATGAGTATAGCAAGGCCGGAGAATACGCTGAATAACTGTCCCATGCGCTGCTCGCTGCGGAACAGGCGATCAAAGTTCTGATCCATGAAGGAATACTCAAACGGCTCATTCGGCGCATATTGTTTCCACAACCGCTCGGCTGTAGCAACGATATCCGTAGACTTTCCATCGTACCGGATCAGCAACGTGTTTGAATTCTTCGTGAGGATGATAGAAATTGGCCGGACCTGATCCTTGAACGATTCAAAATTGAAATTCTTAAACACACCAATCACCTTGAGCTTCCTGGGCGTGCCATCATTGTAAAGAACCTCCTCCCCCAATGGATTTTCCCAACCAAATTCCTTGGCCGCAGCTTCGTTGAGCAGGATACCGGTTGAATCAGATGGAAAATCCCGTGAGAAGTACCGGCCCAGTTTTATTTCAAATTTCATTACATCCTGATGATCATAGTCTGCATAGTACACACCCAGGATATGATCCTGGTCGTTGCCTACTCCCTTGACCGCCGTCGTATTGTTGATACCCGGAAACGTATTATTCGTATAGCTGGCCTTTACTACACCCGTTTCCTGATTGATGGCATTGCGGAAGGCTTCCCTGTTCTTATCCAGACGATAGGCATTATCCAGAATGAGAATATTACTCTTGTCAATTCCCAGGTTCTTCTCCTGCATGAAGTTTAACTGCTGAAAGACCACTGCCGTAAAAATGATGAGGAAGATGGACAAGGCAAACTGGAACACGACGAGGAAACTTCGAATGCCTTTACTCTTGAGTCCCGAGCGGACTTTTCCTTTCAATACTTCTACCGAACTGAAACTCGTCAGGTAAAAAGCCGGATAGCTTCCCGCCACCAATCCAACCACCACGACCAGGACAGCTATCCCGACAAGTACCAGCGGTTCACCCAGGAATGCGATGGTAAGTTCCTTTCCAGACAGTACATTGAAGTAGGGTAACAGAAAATAGGTGGCTGCCATCGCCAACACTACCGCCATCAGGCTGTAAAGCACCGACTCAGATAAGAACTGACCTATCATCTGACTCCGGTGGGATCCCAGTGCTTTGCGCATTCCCACCTCTTTGGCCCGGCCTGCAGATCGTGCTGTGGCCAGGTTCATAAAATTGATACAGGCAATAAGCAAGATGAAAATTCCTATTCCTCCGAAGAAGTACACATACATCATGCTTCCACCTGGTTCCAGGTCACCCTGAGAAGTGGAATGCAAATGGATGTCGCGCACAGGTGTGGTATAGTAGCCAAAGGCCCCTCCAGCCTCTTTCATTTGCTTCAAGGTGGTGCCCATAAACTTTTCAATTTCCGGGCCCACATATTTCTCTACCATACCCGTAAACTTTTCCTCAACTCCCGCAACGGAAGCATTCGGCTTCAACTTGAAATAGGTGTACATGAAATTATTGAGCCAGATGGTGGACTTCATCTGTTCCGAGCTGGAAGCGGAAACAAGGGCGTGGTAATCAAAGTGCGAGTTGGCAGGTGCCTGCTCTACCACGCCAGTCACTTTGTACGACTTCTTTTCTCCTCCGATCTGAATGATTTTTCCAACGGGGTCCTCGTTGCCGAAGTACTTTTTGGCCAGGCGTTCATCCAACACAATGCTATTGGGTTCTTTCAATGCCGCATTGGCATCTCCTTGCAATAGCCGATAGCCGAAAAACTGAAAGAAATTGGAGTCCACATAAAAGACTTTCCCTTCCGTAAACACGTTTTCTCCAGAACGGAATACCGGGTCTCCCATCGAAGCGATGCGCATTGAACTTTCCACTTCCGGCATATCCGACACCAATGCGGCGGCCATGGGCGGACAGGTACTTGCCACACGGATGTCTTGCCCACCAATCTTTCCGTGCAGATCAACCTGATAGAGCCGGTCCGCATCGGGATGAAAATTATCATACGTAAGCTCATTACTAACGTACAGCATTAACAACAGACAGGACGCAATCCCTACTGTCATGCCTATCATATTGATGGCCGTAAAAAACTTGTACTTGAGCATGTTGCGCAGGGCAACTACAAAGTAATTTTTGAACATGGGTAGATGTGATGGGTTGGTGATAAGACGAACTGCCTTGTCAAATAGTTACTCCCATTCAAAAACTTTTTTTATTTCAAATTTCCAGCATCACAAAAAAAGGATAACAACCGAAGCATAGGGCTTCGATTCGATATCCTCACGTGTTCGGCAATGGCTATTCGTCTCGAAGCGTCTTCGTAGGATTCAGGGAAGCGGTGGTCACTGTCTTATACCCTACCGCGGATAGTGCAATGAATACCATGGCTATTACCGAAATGATAATAGTGGTTGCATTGATGGCCAGGTAGTATGCCCAGATGGACTGCATCAGCCAGAAGGTAAGCCCGTAGCCGAATGCCCCTCCAATCACCATCGAAAGCACCATATTAATTACAAATTCCCTATTGATCACACCCGCGATATTACCAACTGAAGCACCAAGGACCTTTCGAACGCCAATCTCTTTCATTCGTTTTACAATATTGAGGGACACAAGGGTGTAAAGGCCGATGCCGGTCATTAAGGCGCCAAAGAAGCCGAGAAACCCGAACATGGTCACCACATTCGCATTGATCTCATTGGTTTCGTGCATCTCCTCATCCATCAACTGCCCATTGTATTGAGCAAGCGGAAAAACCTCCTTCCACTTGTGTTCCATGAACGTATTTACTGATTTGACGTTAGCCGGATCCATCTTCGCCACAAGCCACTGATACTTCTCGGGCTTGACATACCGGAACATCATCGGTCGCACCGGCATCCAAAGCGCACGGGCATAGACATCCTGCGCCACGCCGACCACAAACAATTGCACGGTGTCCATCCAGACAATGCGTTTTCCGATGGGGTTGTCCTTCCATCCAAACTCGCGAACAAATTGTTCGGTCACTATCACTGATTCTTTCCGGTCTGTTTCAGAATCCTTTTCAAATTTCCGGCCTGACACCAATTTCATATCCATGGCTTCGAGATAATCGTCGCCGATGTCCATGATATCCACTTCTTTTTCGAGTGTCTCAAATTTCACCGGATCATTATAGAAATTGAAGTTGACCTGATTTTTTGTTCCGGCGATCAGGGTTATGTCTTTGTTGGAGACAAGCGCATCCCGATACGTATTAAAGGCTCCTTCGTTATTGACATGAACTGAAATAACGCCATGTGTGGTGTACCCCAGGTCATAGTCGCGCTGGTACTCGCCATTCTGATAAAAGGCCAGACCGGTAATAATCATAATCAGAGAAATCACGAATTGTCCGCCCAAAAGAAACCGGGTAAACCAGCTGGTACCTCCAAACTTTGCTTTTCCTTTCAAGATGCTGACGGGCTCAAAGCTGGTGATATATAAAGAAGGGTACGAGCCTGCGATCAGCGCTGTAAGCACCAAAAGTCCAGCCAGGAAACCCAGAAATCCCAGGTGGTTGGCGTAGGTCAGGTTAAGGTCCAGCCAGGTCCAAAGTGAATCATAAGCTGGCACCAGGATCTCCGCCAGTAACAATCCAGCCACCAGGCCAAAAAAGCACAGTACAAGGTTCTCACCGAGAAACTGGAATATAAGTTGCATCCGCATTCCGCCCATTACCTTGCGGATCCCGATCTCCTTGAGTCGTCGGCTGGAAATAGCAATGGAAGTGTTGGTAAAATTGAAACAGGCCAACAACAACAGCATGCATGCCAAAATAGAGGGTGCTGTTACAGCTTCATTCGGAATGCCCCCACCCAAGTAATCGCTGTCGAGGCGTGGGTTAGCCCTATTGCGGCGCATCATCCCGTCAAAATTCTCGAGGTAATAACTGGTCACTTTAAAATCCTCGCGCACTTTATTCTGCGGCTCCACATACTGCTGCAACTGCTGCGTAATGGAGGCAACCCGTGAAGGGTCATTGATCTGGAGAAAGAGCACGTGGGTCCACCGCTTCCAGTTGGTCTCTGACAGTTCCGGGTCGAGATTAATGTCCCAGAAGTTCTCCAGTAACGTTACCATACCGAAATACCGGAAACTGGAATTGTTGGGGGGCAACTCAAATACACCACCTATCTCGAACTCTTTCGGGCGACGGACGCCATCCTTTTCCATCACCACCTGGGTAATTGATTTTCCTACTACATCCTCGGAGTTAAAATACTTTCGGGCCAGTTCGTCACTGATAAATATCTTTCCGGGATTGTATAATTCTGTAAAAGAGCCGCTCTTCAGTTTATACGTGAACAGGTCAAAGTAAGCTGAGTCTACAAAGGCAATGTTAGCCCCAAAGACTTCGTCTCCGATCCGGATATCCGAATAGCCCGACATGACCCTGACGGTCTTGTCTACTTCCTTGAAATTTTGCCTGATGTAGTTGGCCAGGGGCATGGGTGCCATGCCATACCGGTCCCGATTACCCTGGAACTCGCGCCAGAACTGTACACGGTAAATCTTATCTGCGTTAACATGCACCTTGTCCCATTGGTCGGCATACTCCCAATTGAGGTAGGCAACAATGCAGCAGGCAATGGCGATACCCATACCGAATACATTGATGAAGATGAAAAGCTTGTTCTTCATCAGGCTGCGGAACGTGATTAACAAGTAATTCTTTAACATGCGGGGATTGGGTTTGACATTAGACGCGCTACTTCGCCAGAGGTTGCATGTTGACTCGACAAAATATGTGCCCTTGCACAATCAGCGTCCTTTCGGCCTTTTTGAAGCGGACGTTGTTCATACACGGACACAAGCCTGTACGCTGGTGCGCAGTCAGCAAAAAAATAAAGCCCGCTTATTTCACATGAAACAAACGGGCCTTACACCTAACCTAAACCTAAACTATGAAGAACGCATTCAAGGTGCGTGACCTTGAAGTCTTTCCAGGTGCTTCCTGGTTCCTAAATATGGAAATGCTCTTTGATATTCTCGGTTACCACCTTGCCGTCAAACAAGTTGACGATGCGGTGGGCATAATTGGCATCATAGGGGGAGTGCGTTACCATCACGATGGTAGTGCCTTCCTCATTCAATTGCGACAATAGTTTCATTACTTCTTCACCGTTGGCCGAATCCAGGTTACCGGTCGGTTCATCCGCCAGGATTACTTTGGGCTTGGCAACAATGGCACGGGAAATGGCCACACGCTGCTGCTGACCACCCGACAACTGCTGCGGGAAGTGGTTGCGGCGGTGCATGATGTTCATGCGCTCCAGTACCTCCTCAACGCGCTGTTTGCGTTCGTTGGCAGGCACCTTCATGTACAACAGGGGGAGCTCCACATTTTCAAACACGGTCAGTTCATCAATCAGGTTAAAGCTCTGAAACACAAAGCCGATTGATCCCTTGCGCAACTGGGCGCGCTGGCGCTCGCTGTACTTGGCCACTTCGTGCTCACCGAAGTGATACTCGCCGCCACTGGGGTTATCCAGCAAGCCAAGGATGTTAAGCAACGTTGATTTACCACATCCTGACGGGCCCATGATGGCCACAAATTCACCATCCTTGATCTCCAAGTTGATGCTGTTGAGGGCGGTGGTTTCCACTTCTTCGGTGGTGTACACTTTCTCCAGGTTCTTTAAACGGATCATATTTGTCGTGTTAGGGTTAGATGAGGGAATGGATGAATTAGTTGTATGAATACTTGCTTTTCTTTTCAGGGTTACAAGACATTAGACGCTTTTATTGTCAAAGGGTTGCACTATTTAAGGAGTAAAACTTCACTTTGGCCGAAATTCTCATAGGAGGAAGTGATCACCTTGTCGCCTGGTTTCAGCCCTTCGAGCACTTCAAAGAACTCGCTGCCCATCTTGCGGCCCAACTTGATTTTGCGGCGCACAGCGTGGTTTTCTGCATCGAGTACAAAGATCTCATTGCCTCCTGTATCCTTGTAGAAACCACCCATCGGCAACAACAATTCCTCTGAAGACTGTCCCAACTCGATCCGCAACCGGAGCGATTGACCAGGCCGGATGCCTTTAGGGGTTTCGCCAACAAACTCCATTTCCACTTCAAAGCGACCCGCCGTAATGGTCGGGTAGTTATAAGTGATTACCAGGTTATATGTCTTGCCTGCAAAATCAGTCGTTGCGTGCAGTCCGATGGAAATCCGAGGCAGGTACAATTCATCAATGGGTACGCGCACTTTATATTCTCCAACAATGTCCACCTGACCTACCCGTTGGCCCATGGTCACGGCCTGCCCTACTTCCCAGTGTGGCGTTGACAACTGTCCATCGATGGGAGCGCGAACGATCAGGTTGTCGAGGATCTTGCCTACCCCCTCGAGGCTAAGCAACAACTTGCGCTCTGACTCGTCCAGTTGACGGATCTGATTGGTGCGACTGATGGAGTCGATCTGAAAAGCACGGTACGTGATGTCCCGGCGCTTGAGATTCGCAAAGTAGTCTGCTTCCGTTTGCTCAAATTCCTGGCGGGCAATTAATTTCTTTTCATACATCTGCTTTTGACGCTCGTACTTAGGCTTCAGCGTTGCCAGGGCATTGTCGATGGTGATCAGGCTCTCCTGCTGGCGCAAGGCATTCTGGTTGATGGTCAGGCGGGTATCACGGGTACGGTTGATACTCTGCGTCAGGTTCGATTCCTGGTCCAGCACGGCAATCTCCCGGTTCAGGTTGGATATTTCCATGATTACGTCGCCCCTCTTCAGCATGGCACCACTCTCCCGTACTATACGCTTGATATTTCCACCTTCGATGGCATCCAAAAACACCGTCCGTCGTGGAGCTACGGTGCCTGTTTGTGGGATATATTCTTTGAACTCACCCCGGCGAACTTCCGAGATCGTGATTTTATCCTTTTCAATGACAAGCTTTTGACGACGATCGGCAAAAATGAATTGCCAAGCCACAAATCCAACAAACAAGGCAATACCGCCATAGGTAGCGATCTTCTTCAACGTCCAGTTCTTCTTTTCAATTTTCTTATCCATGCGCGATACGTTAACAGTCGGATTGACGGTAGGCTATTGCCAACTACCGTGCCAACGGGGAATTCGTACAAAAAGTTATCTTTTTTGGATTTTCTTCGTTCAAAGGTGAACGGATATGTCCGATAACGGACGCAACTTGCTCGTAATTGAATCGGAAAAAGCCAAAAAAAGCACCCAAAACGGGATTAAATAATGCGGTATCAACTTTGTGAAATGGCCCAACAGAACCCTAAAACCCATCGATCATGACCGATCAAAAGCACGGAAAGATTCTCATTGTCGACGACAACGAAGACCTGCTTAAGGCTGCCAAGATGCACCTGAAGCGACACTTTGCTCAGGTTGACATTGAGAAGAATCCAGAAGCCATTCCTAATCTCATGAACAACGAAGATTACGATGTGATCCTGCTGGACATGAACTTTACCAAGGATGTGAGCAGTGGCAGTGAAGGCTATTATTGGTTGGAAAAAATCCTGCAGATTGATCCGTCTGCCGTTGTGGTGCTGATTACGGCTTACGGCGATGTGCAGATGGCTGTTAAGGCCATCAAAGCCGGTGCAACTGATTTTGTATTGAAGCCATGGGAAAATGAGAAACTCCTGGCGACTTTATACTCTTCCATGCGCCTGCGCGAAACCCGCGATGAGGTACACACCCTGAAAATCAAAAATCAGGAAATCAATCAGGCGGTCAATGAACGATACAAGGATATCATTGGGCAAAGTGCTGCCATGCAGCGAATATTTCAAACCATCGATCGCGTTGCCCACACCGATGCCAACGTACTGATCCTGGGTGAAAACGGTACCGGTAAAGAGTTGATCGCACGGGCGATTCACAGCAATTCGGCGCGCGGTAAAGAATCCTTCGTAGGTGTAGACCTTGGTTCCATCACCGAAACCTTATTTGAAAGTGAGCTCTTCGGCCACAAGCGTGGATCATTTACTGATGCCAAAGAGGATCGTCCGGGGCGTTTTGAAATTGCCAACAACGGGACTTTGTTTTTGGACGAAATCGGGAACTTGTCGATGCCGCTACAAGCAAAGCTGCTGACGGTGTTGCAGAACCGCCGCGTGAGCCGGGTGGGCGCCAACAAAGAAACCCCCATCAACATCCGTTTGATCTGTGCCACCAACATGCCGCTCTACGACATGGTGAAAGAAAACCGTTTCCGACAGGATCTGCTGTATCGGGTAAACACCATAGAGATTGAGATTCCGGCATTGCGCGACCGCATGGAAGATATTCCCCTGCTGTCACAGCACTTTCTCAAGCACTATGCGGAGAAATACCAAAAGAACCTCACGCGCATATCCGATGGCGCCATGGCGCGCATGACCAAACACCCCTGGCCGGGCAACATCCGCGAACTGCAGCACGCCATTGAACGGGCGGTTATTCTTTCCAACAACAGCGTGCTCCAGCCGGAAGATTTCAATTTCAATCCCGTATCCGGAAAGGAGGCAGAGCAGCCCATCAACCTCGATCAGTTTAACCTTGATGAAGTGGAGAAACTCCTTATCCGGAAAGTGCTTAAGAAATACAACGGCAACATCACGCAGGCAGCCGCAGAACTCGGACTGACCCGGTCTTCGCTTTACCGGAGGCTGGAAAAACACGGGCTTTAATTCATGAGACTTTTCCGCGATTTCAGGGCGCGCATAGCCTGGCGGGTAGTGCTGATTGGGCTGACTATGGGCCTGTTGGTGTATATGATCAACCACCCCAACATGGTCTTTGCTGCGGGTCTCACCGCCTTGATCATCCTGGGTCAATTGGTGGAGTTGTACCGCTTCACCTCTCAGACTAACCGCAAGCTTACCCGCTTCCTGGAATCTGTGAAGTATTCGGATTTTATCTCCGGCTTTACGGCAGACAATACCCTGGGTGCCAGCTTCCGCGACCTCAACATGGAGTTCAATGAAGTGCTCGAAGCCTTTCGCAAGGCGCGATCGGAAAAAGAAGAACATTGGCAATACCTCAACACCGTCGTGCAGCAAGTACGTACGGGCATTCTCTCCTTCGATGGCGATGGTCATATACAATTGATCAATGCTAATGCCCGGAAGTTTATCGGGGTGCAGACTATAAAGAATATCAATGAGTTAAAGCCGGTCAATCCGGACCTGTGGTCGGCTTTGCTGGAAGTTGAACCCGGCAAAAGCACCCTGTACAAGTCTGGTCAGGACTTTCAGATTACCATTCAGGCCACCGAGTTGCGTATCCGGGGCAATGCGATGAAACTGCTTACGATGCAGAACATCCAGACCGAATTGCAGCAACAGGAGATCGAAGCTTGGCAGAACCTGACGCGCGTTTTGCGGCATGAGATCATGAACTCCATCACCCCCATTTCCTCATTGACCTCCACCCTGCGTGAAATTCTGGATCACGAAATGACACGGTCAGGTGACGACTATCATTTGAAGAATGAAGGCGCCGAAGACCTCAGGGAAGGATTAGAGACCATCGAGAACCGAAGCAAGGGGTTGATCAAGTTTATCGACGCCTATCGCGAATACACTTCATTGCCACAACCCAAGATCAAAACAGTAGTATTGAAGGAGCTGCTGGACAAGGTTGCACAGTTGATGCGGCCTGAAATAAAAAAGACCACAATAAGTTTCTCCGTGGTGTGTGAATCTGAATACCTGAGTATTCAGGCCGATGCCGAAATGATTGAACAGGTGCTTATCAATCTTATCAAGAATTCAGTCGAGGCGTTGTCTGAGACAACGGATGGCAAAGTTGAGATGCGGGCCGGGTATACCGGCAGCGCGGTAATCATTGAGGTCAGCGACAATGGGCCCGGAATAATCCAGGAGGCCCTCAACCGCATTTTTGTTCCCTTCTTCACAACCAAGAAAACCGGTTCTGGTATCGGATTGAGTTTGTCGCGGCAGATCATGCAGATGCACCACGGATCACTCTCCGTTGAATCTGAACCAGGATCAAGAACCGTATTTCGGTTGAAATTCTAACTACGGGGTAATCGGATCAGGGATGTTCTGAGGACCTTTGTTGCCTGATGTCAAAACAAATACAGCACCTCCGAGGAGCGCAACAGGAACTGCCTTGAGTAACAGGGACACTTTCCTTTTGACGGCAAAGGGTGGTGAGTACACAATCTGGTCCTTGTTCTTTGTGTCGGTGATTTTAAACCGATAACCACTTCCCGGCTTAACCGTTGAAGGAATGGTCATGGTGTAGTTGCCCACGTTTGCAATATTGGGGAAACTGGTAATCTTTTCTTCGCCCCGGTACAGATCAAAATTCAGGATATTCTGCTGGGTACCTCCTGTCCATGTAATTGCCGTAGGGCGAAGTCGCTTGAAGGTGGTGTTCAATCCATCCAACCGAACAAAAGGGATGTACAGGCGACCCCGTACTTCCAGACCAACTTTCCCGGTAAAATCACCGCCCAGGGCTTCTTTTGCTCGCCACGTGATCTTTCTGTTTCTTCCGGGCCTCACCTCCAGTCCAACATCACCGCTCACTTTGTCCAATGCTGTAACAAAATTATCCTGCGACGAAAATACACTCACCGTATAGGTTCGGGCGGCTACACTATCCACCAGGTCATAGTAGACATTAATATTATCTCCAGCCATTTCAACACGGCGAATCGCAAAATTCTGACTGTATGAGGAAAACGTCAGCAGGAGAAGCGCAAGAAGCAAAAATCGTTTCATCATTAATGATGGTTGTAATCTACAGGTAATTAGTTTTTCCTTACAAAGACAAAATCACTGGTCGGCTTATCATCACCAAAACTTCCAATACGGGGCTCGGGTTTGAGTTTTTCCACATAGGTCTTAATCTCCGTGAGGGTCAGTATGCGGTCGCTCCCGCCACCATCGGTCAAAGCCTGCAGAATCTTCAGGGTAAAAGGCGAATGCTTGCCCGGAATACCGTCGCTTACATATTCCTTGCCTCCGGAAGTGAGGTATTTGCGCGTTCGCTCATTCAGCTTCCGCACAAGGAATTCAGCATCGGTGGTTTCGCCGGTCTCCATGCCCCTTGAACCCGCTATCACCGGATCAAATGTTCCACCAAAGCAAACATCCATGGCCAGAAAGATATGCTCGGCCGGAATGTTACTGATAATGCCCCGGAGGCGGTTGTGCGAGATATACGATGTCTTTGCTTTATCGTTCTCCAGGGAGTTCTTAGCCACCACAAAACCCTCACCAAATGATTCATCAAAATAGCCATGTCCGGCAAAGAATATCATCAGCTGGTCCTGAGGTTTGAATTTGCGTTGTGCGTACTCAGATAGCTTGATAAATACCTCATCCAGACTGGGGTTCTCAATGACCTCGGTCTGAAATCCGTATTTTGACTTGAGTACCCCGGCGATGCTGTTGGCATCATCAATCGGATTTACCAGGTCAGTCCAGTGATCGTATTGATCGGTAGCAAACAACAGGGCATAATCCTTGCGATCGATGGCAATCGCATCGGCTATCGCTGTCTTGCCCATCAGGATAGAGCGTGTGCTGCTGACGATGCCTCCCTTTGAATTTTCAACAACGATTTCAATCACATTCTGACCATCTAGCAACTTTAAATGTTGCTTGAGTTTATATTCTCTCGTTGGCCCTGTTTCTACCGACTTTTCGCCGCGTGATGTTGTTCCGTCACCCAGCAATATGCGAATGGATTTGATCTCGATGTCCGAAGTAATGCTGGCTTGCAGTTCAACCGATTCGGACGTACTGTTGGTGAATTCCTGCTGGGGGTTCTGCCAGGTAATCACCGGCAAATTGGTTACCAGTCCTTGATTGGATGGGTTCTTATAGTCGATGACGATTTCGTTCGTCCGGCCAGAAAAATTCTGCGCCTGGACAAGGATACTTCCCAGGGAAAGTGCCATCGAAATGATAAAAAATTTCTTCATAACTGGTTTGATTATTTCATAACAACGCGGCCCTGTTGAGAAGACCTGCCTGACATTTCCAATCGATAAACATAAATACCTTGTGCCACGCGACTTCCCGTATCATCCGTGCCGTCCCAATTGGCCACATGCAGGCCAGGCTCAAAGACATCGCGTACTACTACACGCAATCGCTTGCCCATTAGATCGTACACAGCGATTTGAACCTCTTCATTGCCGGTTCCGGTAATGAAGGGAAATGCGACCTGCGTGGTGGCCGGATTCGGATACGGCCTGCCCAGGCCTGTGATATCCGGGAGGATGCTTTTCTCATCAGCACCGTAAAATAGCTTTAGCACCCGCTTTCCGCCTGACTCAAATTCATACTGGCTATTCCGTTTCATATCCACCACAACATTGGAGGCCACATCAAAGAGTAGCAGTTGGGCATCATTGTGTCCCATTGAAGTATTGTCCCAGGAAAGGGAAATGGTTGGAGTATCAAAATTTGATTCCACCACAAATTCCCAATTGTAATGGTTTTGTGTCGGCACTACGTCCCGGGCAAATCGGGGGATGAAGTAATCATCATGATACGAATTCATTTCCAGGAATTTTATGAACCGAGGCAGCGACTGCTGATCGAATTTATCGTTTCCTGGTAACGCATCAGGGTGCATACCAATACCGCCAAGCTCGTTGAAAGCCGATCCTTGCTTCAAGGTCAACGGAATCATCCATTCCGGTTTGCTCAGGTCGGCTGTGGTGATCGCGGGTGCGCCCACCCGGCCACTGGCCGATTGTTTCACGGTCACCGGAATCTTGATGGTGGTTGCCTGATCGGCTTTGACAAATCCGCCTTCCCATGCATTGAGGCCGGCAGCTTCTTTGAAGCTTACACTGGCCGCATCGTAGCGGAATATCTTCCCTACTCCGGTCACCGATGGATTCTTTAACAATACATCATTCCATGAAATCTCAAATGGAAAGGGGTTTCCAACCTGATTCCATCCTGCATCAAGAGACAGGGAGAAGTCAACCAACTGGTTGGCCGGAATGGTTGTACCACTTACTTTGACACTGACTGCATCAGCTGAATTAAACCAATATCCTTTGCCTTGCTGAATATCATTCAGACCTTCCTTGTAATCCACATTTCTTCCGTTTTGATAGTGCACCAGCCGCCACTTGGTCTTGTCATAGCCGGCATACTGGGCCTCTACCTCCTGAAACACGCTGCTGATGGCGACATTATCCAGCTTGAGCGGAACAGAGAAAATCTGATAGGATTGCAACGTACCTCCGGTCTTTAGTTCCGGTATGGCTTTAGCGGTGATGGGCGCATAGATAAACGCATGGTCGGTGGTGCCCTTCTGGTTAAACTGATCCTTGGCTTCAAAGTAATACTCCATACCCAACGCATCGAAATCAGTGGCTGGCACATACGTAGCCTCCAGGGTGTTGCCAGTAACTGCAGCCGCGCTGGTAAACGTTGCTTCGGTTATCTTCCGATGGTAAAAGGTTATGGTGTTGTTAAATCCTGTATTGGCTGTAATGGTGGCCTTCACAGCATTGGGCGTAGTCGTATTGGTGATACCTATCACGGGCGCAACCAATTGACCACCTCCCGAGCCTACCGCGTCGGCGGTTAGCACAGGAAGTTGATCCGAATTGGGAGAAACTCCTCCGGCATTGGTTGCGCGAACCGTAACTACATACAAGGTGTTGGGGAGAAGCCCCGTGACTTGTGTAAAATTGGACACAAGGGCTTTTGCATTGTACCCGGTAATAAAATTCAACGTTCCAGGATCCTGAACATCGAGCTGGTATCCGCTGGCTCCTGTTACCGGATCCCATTGAACCACAAATCCGGAAGAAGTGGAACTTGTAGTCTTGAAATTAAGCGGTTTGGAGGGGATGGTTATCTGATTGATGGCATTTGATGATACCGTTGTGCCAGTGGTATTCTTGGCACGAACCTGATAATAATACAACGTTCCTGCCGTCAATCCGATAACCTGCAAGGAAGTAGCACCTGTCACCTGCTTGTTATTAAAGCCGGTAATGATGTTAGTAAAACCTGCATCACTGGCGACATCAACAAAGTAATCGGTTGCGCTGGCAACGGCGTTCCAGTTGGCTGTGAATGAAGTCTGGGCTACCGCAGAAGCTGCTATTGCCACAGGAACTGCAGGAAGGGTTAATTGACTTATGACATTCGAGTTTGTTGAAGCTCCTGTGGCATTGGAAGCACGCACCTGATACTGATAGGTACTACCGCCGGTAAGTCCCGTAATGGTGAGCGAGGTGCCAGCCACCGCCTGTCCGTTATAGGTCCCAACGAAAGTTGAAAAATTATCGGTGGATACATCTACGAAATACCCAGTGCTTCCGTTCACCGCTGACCAGCTGACCAGCATGGACGTTGCTGTCACAGAGGTTGCGGCGTTTGCCACCGGTGCATCAGGTCTGGTCAATACTGAAGCTGGGTTTCCAGTGGCGGTTGCATTATTGAAATTATTGTCAGCACCTGTGCCATTGTATTCAAATACCTGAAAACCATACGTCGTTGATGCGGATAATCCTGTCACCGTGACTGTATTTCCTGTGCCATCGAATACCACATAGTTTCCGGTACCAACCTGTGAACCCGATCCAAACGCCACATTGGCTGAATAGGTTGTTCCGTTAACAGGGCTGGCATCAACGGAAGCGCCTGCGTGGGCAAGCACGATCCTCCTCGCACCATTGCCATTGGTCCAGTTAAGCACTACCTGATTGTTGCCTATGCTTCCATTCGGCAAGAGCAGGTTTGTAGCCTGGGTGGTCGCGGCATTGGCCAGGGTGGACTGACTCCCCTCCAACTGCCCAATCGCGAGATAGTTGATGGTTGGTCCAGCTCCGTTGAACGCGAAGATGTCATAGAAGTAGACTGTGCTGATTGCGAGTGCAGATTCCGAAAAGGAAGTACTGGTGCCAATATAAGCCACGGTACCATCGCCCAGTGTAGCACCCGGTGTGTAGGTAGTTCCATCAACAGGGACAGCTGTCGTTGGAGATGAGCCTGACTTCCGAAATGCGATGTAACCGGCTGCCGTACCTACTGATGCCGTGAAGTTTGCCGTAAACCCGGTTGGTGTTAGCGATGTAAAAGTCAAAGCTGTTGGTTGTGCGGATGGTTCTACTACAACCGTTGTTGCCGCAGCAGTCGGTATGGTAGCCGCAGTGCGGTAATTGTAGGTCAGTGCATTGGTGCCATTGTACCCAAAAGGAATGATTGCATAATTGTAGGTGATTCCGGAAGAAAGTCCGGTATCCGCATAACTGGTTGTTGCCGTACTGGTAATGGTTGTCACCAGCGTAGTGCCTGTTGTTGGCGTTGCTGAAACAGCGGCCCCATCAACAATTCCTGTCGCGGTGGGGTTCACCCCGTCGGACCTTCTCAGGATAATGTAACCGGCAGCATTCGTAAGGGTATTGGCAGCAGAAAAGGCAAGATTAATCTGGGATGTCCCTGACTGGGTGGCTGTGAAGGACGCAGCGTGTGCGATGGGTTCAAGGCTCAGGGTAAATGTACTGGCTGTAGGAACTGTTGCCAGCGTCCGGTAATTATAGGTTGCGGCATTGGTGCCATTATAACCGTACGGAATGATGGCATAATTATACACAGCACCCGGACTCAATCCTGTATCACTGAACGTCGTCGTTGCACTGCTGGTAATTGTTGTGAGTAAAGTTGTTCCTGTTGCTGGTGATGATGGAGCGGCAACCCCGTCTGCGATTCCGGTGGTTGTGGGGTTGGTTCCATCCGTCCGCTTCAAAATTATATAGCCTGCAGCGCTGACCGAGCTTGCGGCCGAAAAGGTGAGGTTGATCTGGGTGGTTCCTGCCTGAACCGCTGTAAACAACGCTGCCTGTGCTGTTGGCTCCAGGCTAAGGGTAAATGCATTGGCTGTTTTAAATCCTGCTACGGTAAGGAAGTTATAGGTCAGTGCATTTGAGCCATTATAACCATATGCAAGAATGGCATAATTGTATTGAGTGCCTGGGGTCAGCCCGGTATCACTAAACGTAGTGGTTGCTGTGCTGGCGATTGTGGTGACCAGTGTTGTACCAGCAACAGGTGTGCCCGGAGCAGCTGCACCATCTGCGATACCGGTTGTAGTGGGATTAGTGGCATCCTGCCTTCTCAGAATTATATAGCCGGCAGCATTGGTGATGGAGCTGGCAGCAGAGAAACTCAGGTCAATTTGCGTCGGGCTCGCGGTGGTTGCTATGAATGAGGCAGGTTGCGTCAAAGGTTCGAGGCTCAGGGTAGTAGCATTGGCTGCGGGAATCACCGGCGTTGTGAGATAATTGATACTGGAACCGGATCCACCATAAGGAATCAGTATGTAGTTATATTTTGTGCCAGGACTTACCACATCATTGAAAGATGTGGTGACCGTGCTGGCGATGGTAGTAACCAGTGTTGTTCCGGCAACGGGTGTTGGAGGTGCAGCAACGCCGTCTACAATACCCGTTGCATCAGGGTTCACACCATCCTGTCTTCTGAGGATAATATAACCAGCAGCATTCGTCAGTGTGCTGGCAGCAGAAAAGGTGAGGTTAATTTGGGTGGTGGTTGTGGCTGCCGCCGTGAATGAGGCTGCATGGGCCAGGGGCTCCAGGCTTAACGTGAATGCATTGGCCGTTTTGACTGTGACGGCTGTCCGGTAATTATAGGTGGCGGCATGGGTACCATCATACCCATATGGAATTATGGAATAATTGTATTGCGTCCCGGGGGTGAGTCCCGTATCGTTAAATGAAGTAGTTGCCGTATTGGTGATGGTTGTTACCAGGGTGGTGCCTGCCGTTGGCGTTGCCGATGTTGCTAGGCCATCCGTGATACCCACAATGGTTGGGTCTGTTAAGTCCTGTCTGCGCAATATGATGTAGCCGGCTGCATTGGGTATTGAGCTGGCGGGCGAAAAGGTGAGATTAATCTGAGAAGTGCTACCTGTTGCAGCCGTAAATGCAGCGGGGTGTGCAGTAGGTTCAAGACTCAGGGTATAGTTGCTGCTCGTGGGAATTGTAGCAGCCGTTCTGTAATTGTACGTTCCGCTGTTAGACCCATTATAACCATACGGTATAATGGCATACGTGTACAGTATCGCCGGGCTGGCTGTTGCATCATTGAAGGATGTTGTGGCTAAACTGACAACATTAGTAATCAGTGTTGTTCCGGCCGTCAATGGAAGGGATGCGGGGGCAACACCATCGTTAACGCCGACCGATGTGGGGAAAGTGCCATCCTGTCTCCTCAGGATGATGTATCCGAAAGCATTCGGCAAGGTGTTGGCGGCGGAGAAGGCGAGGTTAATTTGATTGGTGCCGCCGGTAGTTGCCGTGAAGGAAGCTGCATGCGCCGTAGGTTCCAGGCTCCAAGTTGCTGCATTGGCCGATGGAGCACCGGTGAGGAAGTAATTATACGTTTGCGCGTTCACCACACCATCATTATTAAATGGTATTAAGGTGTAGTTGTATTGGATGCCTGGGAGAACTCCTGCATCCAGGAAAACAGTGGTTCCAGTGCTGGTAATTGTTGTCGCCAGCGTTGTACCGGCAGCTGGTGATGCCGGTGGGCTGGCTGCATCTAATACACCTGAAGTAGTGGGGTTTGTTCCATCCTGTCGCCTGAGCAGGATGTAACCTGCAGCATTGGGTATGCTAGATGCCGGGCTGAAATTCAGACTGATCTGATTGGTACCTGCCGTTGTCGCGGTGAAGACGGACGCCTGCGCTGTTGGTTCGGTGGCGAGAGAATAAACATTGGCTGTTGCTATGGTAGCCGCAGTACGGTAATTGTATGTCTGTGCGGGGCCGGAAGTATTAAAGGGAATTATCGCATAGTTGTACTTTGTCTTAGGGGATACAGCCAAATCACTGTATGTAGTCGTTGCCAGTCCTGCGGTAGCTATTAAAGTGGTGGTTCCCGGCAGCCCTTGAGAGAATGGATCCGCACCATCAACAATTCCGGTTGCATCGGGGTTAATTCCGTCTGATCTCCTGAGTATCAGATAGCCAGTTGTATTGGGAATCGTATTGGGTGCCGGGAAGGAAAGGGTTATCTGCGTTGGGCTGCTGGAGGTTGCTGTGAGGGTGCCTGGCTGTGTACTGGGCTCGGTTGACAGGGTGTACACCGTAGAAACATTTCCGATAGTCAGGTAGTTAGTGGCAGTTCCCGTTCCATTCAATTCAAATACCCCTATCGCATAGTTCGTTCCGGCCTGCAGTCCAGTAAGGAAAACGCTTGAACCAGAACCTCTGTAAACGACCCGGTTCTCAGAGCCTGCGTTTATCTCTGGTGCGAGTGAATAATTGGAGTTGCCGGTATAAGAAACACCATCGACGGGAACAAATGCAATTCCGCCATTTTTTGAAGCCACAACGGCACGCTCCGTACCATTTCCATTAACCCAACTAACCAGCATGGAAACGTCCGTTACTGCAGAAAATGAATAATTGAATGCCTGCGAGGTTGGCTCCGGAAATAGCGTAAATGTACTGTTCGGGTTATTGGTAGCTGAAGTGGTGTTGTACATATTTGTACTGCCGTTGCTATTCAACTCAAATACCTGGAAGTAGTATACCGTACCAGGATTCAGGTTAGAAATGGTTGCAAAGTTGCCAGAGCTCGCAACTACATAATTGCCAGTACCAATTAAACTGCCACTACCAAAAAATGAATTTGCATTATAGGTTGTCCCGTCAACGGGAAATCCATCAACCGGTGTACCCGCCTTGGCAACCACAATCCGACTGGATCCATTACCAATTACCCAATTCAGTTGAACCGTAGTCGTAGTCTGGTTGGAAAAAGTAAGGTTGAAGGCCTGAAGCGATGGGGCCGTAAATACAATATCACTCCAATTGTTAGAGACCCTGATCCCATCCAGGATCAAGTTGGAAAGGCCGCGATTTGACATGGAAAGTCCATTAGCTGCATTTCCGCTTCCAGTAGAAAAAGAACTGGTAACATCTGGTGCCGGTTCAGTGCCACCCAAGGTTGGGTTTACGTACAACAATAATGAACCAAACCCGCGCTTCATCACGATGAGATACGTGGTATTGAGGGAATAGACGACAGGACTAAACGAATCACCGAAGTCAGTATGAAGTCCAAACTGAAACCCGACTCCGTTTGGTTGCAAAATCAATCCATGGTCATTACTCGAACCGCCGGAATTGGGGTCGAACGCCAGAATTACGTCAGTCCCGGGCGCACAGCCGCCTGGAGATGAAAAGGAAGCAGCCGATTGAACGTTCACTAAAAAACCAACATAGACCGGCGTACTGAAATTCGAGAAAGACATTGAATGAGAAGACCCCGAGCCACCAGACCCAATAATATTAGCAGCGTTCCCGGTTCCAGAACCAACATAGCCTGGATAAGTAAGGCCGATGGGTGAAATCGTAATATTGGTGCCACTCCCGCAATCAGTCGGCCAGGAAAGTACACTTCCTGAGGTCTGACTAAAGTCTTCCTGAAACAAATACTGCGCCTGAGCAACCACAACGCCTGTGATTACAAACAAAAGGGTTAAGGCTAACCTAAGAATCTTCATTTTTCGAAACATAACGACAGACATAAATCGCCCCTTGCTCAGCACATGGAGGCAGCATTATAAAACTAATGAATTCGCAAAGAATCAGCAATTCCGCAGGAAATCGTCCCACTCCTCCTGCTTCATTCCGCTGATGTCGCGGAGAAATAAGGTGTATGAAGGCTTAAATGGACGATGCATCATGGTCATGCCAGCCTCCTCGGGCGTGCAGTCTCCCTTTTTGGCATTACACCTTTTACACGCTGTCACGAGATTCAACCATGAATGAGGGCCTCCCCTCGAACTGGGAATCACATGATCCAGCGTAAGATCCCGTTTAGCTCCGCAATACTGACATTCAAAATTGTCGCGCTTGAAAATATTCTGCCGGGTGAGGTTAACGCCCTTGTACGGGGCGTTGACGTATCGGTTCAGGCGAATCACCGAAGGCATCGGATAGGATTGCGTGATGCTGCGGATCTTGTGGCCGTTGGCCGAACGCACCATTTCACTCTTGTTCAGATAAACAAGAATAAAAGCCCGTTCCACCGAACACACCATCAGTGGGCTATAGTCCTGATTGAGCACCAAAACACGACTATCCATTGTGAAAAGATAGCGCAAAGTTTTGGTCCCGGCAACGCTGCCAGGTTACGGGAGAATCCTGCGAATCGAATGAAGGGAATGGGTAACAGCACCGGTTTCCGGGTGGCATATACCCTCTGTCGTAAGGGCATCAACGCGCACCTGGCCCTGGACATGGATGACGCGGCCCTCTTCCAGAACAATGCCTACATGCTTGACTGTACTGTTTTTGTCGGCAAAAAATACCAGATCGCCGGGATGGGCCTCACTAACCTTCTTGCCTTGGGCGGATTGTTGCCGCACATCGCGATACAACGTATATCCCGCAATGCGGTACACCATCTGGGTCAGCCCGCTGGCGTCTATCCCGAAAGGACTTTTGCCGCCCCATAGGTAAGGTGATGCTATGTATTTGCGGGCGATGGTCTTGATAAACTCGGCATCGCGCTTCTGACCCAGCCCTTTGGCCTCACCATTAAATGCAAACTGCTCTTCAATCTTGAAGAGTTCTGAATTGGAGATGGGCACGATGCTTCCCATGACAATGGTTAGCGGACTCTTCTTATAGAGTACAGCCGACGCCACCTCGGTGGTGATCTTAAAATCGGTTTGATTAATCTGATCGAAGTATTCTTTAGAGATACTATGGTGCTGTCGTGCATCCAGCCATCCTTCAGCACGGTCTGCATAAATTACGATTCGAAGCCATCGCTTGTCTTCACTTGTCCCGGTAACTTCATAGTGGTCACCAAAGAGCAACTGGGTCACTTGTTCTGCAGCATCCCTTGGCTCCTTGCGTATGGACACCAACGCCAGCCTGCAAACACCGTAATCAATCACATCCATAGATCAGAACTTGATGCGCGACAATTCGCGTTTGATATCTTTGTCTTTAATACTGGCGCGCTTATCGTGCAGTTTCTTACCCCGCGCAACGGCAATCTCCAGCTTGGCATACCCACGATCATTGATAAACAGTCGTGTTGGAATTAAGGTAAGACCTTTTTCTTCAATGCGTTTCTTGAGTTTGACCAACTCCGTCTTTTTCAATAAGAGTTTACGATCACGTGCTGCCTCATGATTGTAGTGAGTACCCTGGGCGAACGGAGAGATGTTAACACCTTTCACAAACGCTTCTTCATTATGGAAGTACACAAACCCATCCTGCAGGTTGACTTTGCCTTCGCGGATGGACTTGATCTCAGTTCCCTTCAGGGCAATGCCAGCCACATAGGTATCGAGCAATTCAAACTCAAACCCAGCCTGTCGGTTCCGGATATTCACGGTGTTGGAAAAACGATCGGAAGCCACGTTCAGGGTTTGGTAAAAATTTGTTTGAGTTTTTCTTTCTTCAACATGCGTTGACCGGTTTTTCCCACGGCAACGAGCCGCGATCCGGTCTTTACTTCAATTTCACAAATCAACTCATTTCCGACGACTCGCGCTACCGTGGCCTTGATTACCAACTCTTCACCAACAAATGCCGGCGACCGGTGCTCAATTTCCAACAGGGTGCCTACCCCCTCTTCGTCGTCTTCTTTCATCTCAATAAAGAACAGTCTTGAAGACCATTCAATATCACGCGCCAGCGCAAAGGTAGAACAAACCGGATGCAATAATGTTTCATGAAAGATGGCCTGGTCTGTCTCCTTCACCACGGTGCGAAATTCTTTGGTATCGCCTGGCTTGAACAAGTATTTCATAACTCAGACAACATTAAACCCCAGGTTCGGTACGGGTGCAGCATCCAACGAAGCAAATTTACCCAGGTTGAATTTAATTTCTGCGGCCGCGGCAATCATGGCGGCATTGTCTGTGCAATATTCGAAATCCGGAACAAACGTCATCCAACCCAGACGGGTTGCGCGGAGATTCAATTCACCTCGCAAACCGGAATTTGCGGATACACCACCGGCCAAGGCAATGGTTTTGATTCCAGTTTGTTTACAGGCCTGCTCCAGCCGGTCCATCAACATCGAGATAATTTTCGACTGAATACTTGCGCAAATGTCAGCCAGGTTTTCTTCGACAAAGTTGGGGTTCGCCAATCGGCCATCGCGCACGAAATAAAGAAAGGCAGTCTTTATGCCACTGAATGAAAAGTCCAGTCCCGGCATATCTGTATTTGGAAACCTGAACCGCGTGGGGTCACCCGCTTTTGCATAGCGATCGATCAGGGGACCGCCCGGATAAGGCAGTCCCAGTATCTTCGCAGCTTTATCAAAGGCTTCGCCCGCAGCATCATCCTGGGTCTCCCCGATAATTTTGAAATCCAGAAAATCATTCACCACCACCAATTGCGTGTGCCCTCCGCTTACCGTCAGGCACAAAAACGGGAACGTCGGCACCGGGCGCTCCGGCTCACGGGTATCGCGAATGAAGTGTGCCAGAATGTGTGCCTGCATGTGATTTACTTCGATGAGCGGAATACCCAACGACAATGATAATCCCTTGGCAAAAGATGCACCGACCAGCAGTGAACCCATGAGTCCGGGTCCTGTGGTAAACGCGATAGCGCTGAGCTCCAACTTGTTGATATTTGCATCTCGCAATGATTCGTCCACCACCCGCACAATATTCCGTTGGTGGGCGCGTGATGCCAGTTCGGGTACCACACCCCCGTATTTGGTGTGATCGCTTTGCGAGGCTATAATATTATTGAGTACCTTGCCGTTACGTATAACAGCCGCTGATGTCTCGTCGCACGAGGATTCAATGGCAAGAATAGTGGGCATTCAGCTTCAATGAATTGGCAAGTTATCAAATTTCAGGTTCTGAAATGGCTGCGGCGCATTGTCTTCTACGGACTGTACGGACTGGTGATCTTTTCTGTAGTGGGCTTCGGCGTATTGCAGATTCCCTGGGTTCAAAAGACCTTGGTAAGCAAGGTCACAGATCGCTTTTCGGCCGTATCGGGCTTTGACGTCTCCTTTGATCGCTTCCACTTTGTCTGGTACGATCGGCTCGAGATCACCAACCTGCACATTACTGACCCGGAGCAAAATTCCATGATTGAAGCGGGTAACCTGTTTGTTAACTTCAGCATCAGCAACCTCCTCGCCCACAACGACATCAACCTCGATGCCGTCTCCCTGACCGGTGGTAACGTGAGTCTGGTCTCCATCCACGACACCGACACCAGCGTGCGGCTTAATATCAATGTGTTCGTCGATGCCATTAATAAACAATTGTCGTCCGGAAAGAAAGGAGGCAAGAGTCCGAAAATCCGCATTGCCGAAGTATTGGTAGAGCAATCGCTGTTCTCCTACAACCAAACCGAAAAGGACTCGATCCGGGGTTTCGATTACAACCACTTTAAAGTTGCGCTGGATGAAGGCAACCTCGACAACTTCAACATCATCGGCGATACCATAGAATTTCAGTTGGGGTCTCTGCAGATCAAAGACGAAAAAACACAACTGCATGTGCGGCAACTCAGCACCTTCTTCCGCATCAGTCAGGGCGGCATGGAGTTCATCGGGCTTAACCTCGATTGTAATAAAAGTCATATTTCCGACACAATCGTTTTCCGATACAACAGCCAGGCCGATCTCAGCGACTTCAACAACAAAGTCCAGATTGATGCCCGATTGAAGAACACCATCCTCTACCCGGAAGACATCGCTCACTTTACCACCGGACTTGAACGATGGACCGAACCCATTGAGTTGACGGGGCATTTTCGAGGCAAAGTGGCGCACTTCACCTTTAGTCCCATGCAGGCATCGATCGGTTCGTCGCTGGTGGCTGGTAGTCTGGAAATGGATGGGTTACCACAAATCCGGGAAACCTTTATCAACGCGAAACTCAAACCATCCCGCGTGTATATGCATGACCTCGGATTTCTCTTTCCTGAAGCATTCACGAATAACCTGGGCCCGCTCAATCAGGTGCAACTGAAAGGCAATTTCCTCGGGTACGTCAATGACTTTGTCGCCGACGGGGAAATGGCAACGCCCTTTGGGCTCGTGCAATCTGATATTAACTATAAAATTGAAGAGACCAACCTCCGGCAAAGCGCCTACAACGGACAGCTTCGGCTTACCAATTTTGAAATCGGTCGCTTTCTAGGTGACACGGTTAACTTTCAGAAGATTACACTTGCTGGTCGCATCAAGGGAAAGGGGTTCACGAAAGAATCTGCCGACTTCACGCTTGTGGGTGAAGTGCCTTCCATCGGCATCCGTGGCTATAACTATTCCAACATCAAGTCGAATGCCCGGTTTGCCAACCAATACTTTCAGGGCGATCTCACCATTGATGACCCGAATCTTCAGTTTGCCGTAAACGGTTCCATCGACCTGCGGCCGGGTAAAGACCTCATTAACATTGATGCCCGCCTGGACACGATGTTGCTGCATGAATTACACTTATCCCAAGAGGAAATTTTTCTGCAGTCCAACCTGGACATCGACAGCCGCGGGCTGTCGCTGGACTCGCTGGTGGGTGCCGCCCAATTCACACGGACCCTCGTCCAGTTCCGCGATGAATCGATTAAACTCGATTCCATCCGGATCGTATCCGCCCATGATCAGGGCTTTCGCGACCTCCTCCTGCGCAGTTCCCTGATTGATTTGTCCCTGAAGGGAAACTTCTACTATACCACGATGTTTACCGACATTGAGCGGCTGGTGCACGAATTTGTCCTCAACATCAAAAATGATCCTGTCGCCATCAGGAAGTATTACAACGAAAAGAGAAAGTCCGAACAAGCTTATCGCGCGGTGATACAGGTCAATGTACACGACCTCAATCCTTTGTTTCAGGTGCTCGATATCGATCTGCACACCTCACCTGAGACCCACATTGAAGGGGTATTCTCCAACTCAAGTACATCTAACCTCCACTTCTTCACCCGATTCGATTCCCTCTCTTATGACGGTCAGTTGTTTACCGGCAATGAGGTTGAATTCAGCGGATCGAAACTGCGCGACAGCACACAAGTACTGGCCCAGCTCACCATCACCTCCGAAGGCCAACAACTGAGCAAAGCGCTGAATACAAAAGACCTGTTCCTCGAAGGCATCTGGAACAAGGACCACATCGATATGATGTTCGACATCAACCAGGTCGGGTACAACAATTCCTTGCGGATCGCTTCCGAAGTGGATTTTCTGGCCGACAGCACGAAGATCAAGATCCTCCCCTCCGAGATCCGCGTGCTGGGCGAACCCTGGGTGATCAACAACAGGAATTATACGCTGGTGAAGGGCCAGGAATGGAGCGTACACAACCTGGGCATCACGCACCAACAGCAGGCGATTCACATCAATGGAGAAGTATCCAAAGACCCTTCCCGGCTGCTCGAAGTAGACATCAGTCAGTTTGATATGTCGTTGCTGAATTTCTTTAGTCAGGAGAAATTCAAAGGTATACTTAACGCCGCCATCAAACAGCGCGACCTGTATGGCGATGTATTCATCGAAAACCAGCTGGACATTGACTCACTCACGATCAATAATTTTCTGGTCGGCGATGTGCGGGGCAACAACATCCGCGATCCAAGAACGGATCACTTCAACATCGATCTTACTATCGACCGGCTCAAAAACCGGATGGTGGACATCAAAGGTTACTACGATCCCAAAGACAAGGAAAATCCACTGCACACCCGGGCCATTCTCGAAAAAGCCAACATCAAGCTGCTGGAACCGGTAGTGCGCGATCTCTTCACCCAACTGGACGGCACCCTGACGGGGGTATACACCATCGAAGGCACGTTTGGCAGCCCGAAAATCAGCGGCGACGCCAAAATTGAAAACGGTCAGGTTATGATCAATTACCTGAAGACACTCTATAAGGTGAATGGCACGCTGGGTATGGAACCCAACCGGATCGTGTTTAATGACTTTCAGCTTACCGATGCGTTTCAGAACCGGGGCAAATTGCAGGGGTACATCGCACACAAAGGCTTTTCAAAGATGCGGATCAACCTCGATGCCTCATTTAATAATTTCCAGGTACTCAACACCACGGCAAAAGATAACAGCCTGTTTTATGGGCAGGCTTTTGGCACCGGCAACCTCAATGTCCTGGGTCCTGTTTCAAACCTGAAGATCTCTGCCAATGCACGAACCAACAAAAACACCCGACTCTCCATACCCATTGGGGGTACTACGGCTTCGGAAGAACGCAAAGAGTTTATTCAGTTCTCCAACTTCACCGACAGCCTGAAGAACAAAAAGAAAAAAGGTGCACCCAAACAAAACTTCAAACGGGAATTGTCCGGACTGACACTCGACTTTAACATCGACGTGACGCCTGACGCTTACGCGGAAATTATCTTCGACATCAAGTCAGGCGATATCATCCGCGGCCGGGGTCGTGGCGATATCAATTTGCAGATCGACACGAAGGGCGAATTCAACATGTTCGGATTGCTCGAATTCACGGAAGGCGCATACAACTTCACGCTGTACGATATCATCAACAAAGAATTCACCGTTAAGCCCGGCAGCAAGATCAGTTGGTTCGGCGATCCTTATCAGGGCGTACTCGATATTACCGCCAGCTACCGGCAGTTGGCCTCTATGGGGCCGATTCTTGACGACCAGACCTTAATCAATGATCCCAACATCCGCCGCAAATATCCGGTAGAGGTCTTGCTGAAACTCGATGGTCCCATGCTCTCCCCCAACCTCAACTTTGACATCGACGCCAAAGACCTGCCCGACAACGTTGTCGTGGAAGGCGGCAAACCACCCGTTCGACTGAAGTTCACCTTCAACGCGTTCAAGGCCAAGCTCGATGAGCAGGAACTGAAGCGTCAGGTGTTCAGCCTGATCATCCTGCGCAAATTATCTCCTCCGGATGCCTTCGCCACCAGCGGGTCGCTCTACAACTCAGTGAGTGAACTCCTCTCCAACCAACTCAGTTACTGGTTAAGTCAGGTGGATCAGAACCTGGAGATCGACCTTGACCTTGGCACCCTGGATCAGGAAGCCTTCAATACGTTTCAACTTCGATTATCGTACTCTTTCCTCAATGGCCGTTTGCGGGTGACCCGCGATGGCAGCTTCGGCAACCAGGCCAACCGATCTGAAGTTTCCACCATCGCCGGCGACTGGACAGTAGATTATCTCCTCACCCCCGATGGCAAGTTCAAGGTGAAGATGTACTCGCGTTCGAGTGTCAATCAATTACAAAACTCCCTGAACACCCAGACGGCAGCCGTGGTAACAGGAGTAAGCCTTTTGTACACGCAGAGCTTTAATGAATTCAAAGACCTCCTCCGATCCGCCCGCGACCGGCGCCGGAAGGAATTAGAAAACAAACCACCAACAGAAGAAACGGATGACAACAAGGGAAGTCATTAAACGTTTCTTCGCTGATGTTGACGTGCATGCCCTGCGAACTCCAAGGGCAATCCGGGTACTCATTTTCTGTGGTCTCGTCTATGCTAGTCTGGTCATGGCATTGGCATATGCCTGGTACAACCGGCAATGGGGCACGTCATTTCAGTTCTTCGATGACCTCGCCGAATGGAACCAACTTGACAAGCTGGCGCACTTTGTCTGGGCATTTCATATTACTGCAGTGGCTACCCGTCTGCTGACCTGGGCGAAGGTAAATCCATCGACGGCCATTGTCACTGCATTCATTTTGTCCTGGATCTTCATCTCCTCAATTGAAGTCCTGGATGGATTTTCCGTCGACTATGGCGCGTCGATGTATGATATCCTGGCGAATACCCTCGGATGCAGTGCCTACCTCATGCAATCCATTCTCTGGCAGCAGATCCGGATTTGGCCCAAGTTCTCGTTTCATCCAACCGCATTTGCCCCATTGCGGCCGACCATGCTGGGAAACGGCTTTCTGGAAGAAGTACTTAAAGATTACAACGGTCAGACGTTCTGGTATTCTTTTCAGGTACCCTGGCTACGACTTCCTTCCTGGCTGGTGATTGCGGTGGGCATTGGCGCCGAAGGAATGGTATACAGCCGGGAGGCCGAAAATGTGTTACACGATTTCAGTTCACACCGAAAATACCTGCTGTCGGTTGACGTCGACCTGAGCCGCATTCAGGTGAAGGGCCGTTGGATGCGCGCGGTGCTATGGCCGCTCACTATGATCAAGTTTCCTGCGCCTGCCATTGAGGTCTCCGCACTAGGGGTAAAATTTCATCCAATTTACTTTTAGTCCATTCCGGAAATGCCCCGGAAATCCTTAATTTCATGGGCGATTTCACCCCTGAACAACCAAAGCCATGGCAATGAACCTGACCGCCTTCATGAAGCACTATGCTGAGCAAATCAATGGCCAGTATATTGAATACAACCAGACTCTTTCAGTGATTATTATCCCCGTTTCAGGCAATCGCTTTCAAACCGTGTTGGGCACCATCAAGCAGAGCAGCCTGTATAACCGCAAGGTAATTACATTCACGTCCAAGGTTTGTCCGATGACCACAGGTTCTATCGACTACAAGATGCTCCTCGAGCAGACTGCTTTTTTCAACTATTGCCGTTTCTTGATTGCCGACAACTACCTGCAGGTGGAAGCGGTATCCGCGCTGGAAGGCACTAATGAAGATGACATCAAAGAGATGCTGCAGGAAGTCGCCAACCTTGCTGATCAGTATGAGATGAAGCTCACGGGAGCGGATATACACTAGGGAGGGAATAGGACCTAGAACTTAGGACTTAGGGATTAGCGAATGGGGATTAGGGAATTGGGATTGGGCCCGGAGTTGCATTTTCTGTCCAGCATGTATTCATTAGTGATTCATCATGGATTCATTGATCCTTCGCTGATCCTTCGCTCGAATCCAATCAAATGGAGACCCGGTCAGAATTGACCTTTGTATTTGGGGTCATAGTCTACCATCCATTCAATACCGTATTTATCCCTGAACATCCCAAAGTACGACCCCCAGGGGCTGTCGGCGATAGGCATTTCAATCTGGCCTCCGGCAGAAAGTCCGTTAAATAATCTGTCGGCTTCTTCCCTGCTTTCGGCACTGATGGAAATCTTGCTCCGATTTTCGTTTTCGTTGGTCCGGCCCAACATCTCAGGAACATCGTTGGCCATCAGGACATTCTTTCCAATAGGAAGAGCTATGTGCATGATCTTGTTGGCTTCCTTCTCGGATACCGGAAACTCAGCACTGGCCAGGTCTTTGAATCTCATAACCTTCGCGAACTCTCCGCCAAACACAGACTTATAGAAGTTAAAAGCTTCTTCAGCATTACCGTTGAAGTTTATGTAAGGGTTAATCAGTGGCATAGTCGTTATCGAATGACCGAAGGTAAAGGTTCAGTCCCATTCATCCCGGCCAATTCCAGAAACTTTTTTTGTCAATAACGGCACAAGGAATGTATTAGTACATCCGCCTGAGAACAGGTTCTGCTTCACTATGATCTTCCGGCAGCGTTCAACAACTCCTCATACAACGACCTGATCTGCAGATCACCAAAACCGTATATACCCTCGCGGGTTGAGAATTCCTGAAACACTGTGACGAAGTCATTGGGGCCGGTCTCCATGATCTCCCCAAGCGTTCTTTCAGGTCGGCCCGGTGAACCATCTGCCGGAAACCGATCAATGTGCGCCTGACATACTTCCGGAAGGTAACGGAAGCACGGAGATGATGTGTTGGACAGTTCTTTCAGCCTGACAAAATCCATTGTCAGGTAGGCATTCCATAACTGGACGGCCAGTGCGATATCCGGGGTACCAAACGCTACCCGTGATGCATACGACTGCTCCAGCATTTCCGCACTACAAGCCGAAAAACCTTTCCACCGATGACCGGGTACTGAATTCGGGAATACCCTCGAAAGTTTCAAACCGGCTCTGGATGAAATCAACGACAGCACAAACCACATGTTCACCTGGCAGAACAGGTCATCTTCAAACCATAGACAAACATCTGCCCCTGCCGGAATCTCATCGATTCTTTTTAACTCGTCCACGGTCATGCGGAAATAGTCTGCCCTCGCCAGCTGATACTTCTCCATCATGTAGTCCGCCCGGCTGCCCCAGAAATCAAGATCAGCAATTTGATTGAAAGTGCCGTCAATAAGACATTCACGGCAAACAATAATGTTCTTCCTGATTGAGGTTGCCTTTAATTGTTCAGCCAGGCTATCGCCGTTGAGGACGTTGTGAAGGTTCATGGCTTTCATCGCCGTATTGATTCACGGCTCATCACCAAATATCCTTACCGAGTAATATGTTTGAAAACCCGAGTTTACCGACCTTAACTTAGGAAGCTCCTTTCCCATGATTTACTGTTGAAATCGTTCAAAGGCTTTCTACCACTCCTGAATAATAACTCCAACCTGCAAGTCCTTCAAGGCAAATTCTTTGGCTGTCCACGGACGCAATGTGATTACAGGGAGGTTTGGATGCAGAAATTCCGGGTGCGACTTCGAAACCTGATTATACACTTCTTCAATGTTCTTCGTTACCAGTCGGAATTCAGGATAGTGCTCGCGTGCCAGTTCGGCATTCTGAAAAAGATTGAGACGCAATCCGTCTTTCTCCAGGACGCAAAATGGATTCGCGGATTTTATTTCGTCGTGAACTATCTCAAACTTCAAACAGTCGACAAAAAATTTCAAACCATCGTGGATATCCACATAGAAGATGTTCGGAACGAGTTTTTCAAATGTCATACCGGATTCATTTTATGGTAATATGAAACGCGTCCACTAAATATACTAAATCAGGCGCCTGGAAATCATTACCTCCGGGCTTTTTCCATTCGACCGAGGGCAATGATAACGCGAGGTACCAAATCAATTTTGGGAGTCTAATTACTTGGAAGTGCACTTGCCACCGCAATTACAGCTAACACCATATGAAGTATCACCAGAAGCCAGGAAACTGCCGATTGGAGGGAAAACCTATTTCCCAAATCAATTATTAGTCCATATAATGGAATTTGAAATAGAAATATGATCCAAAGCAGTGGACCTCCCCCACCATCAAAAGCACCTGAGAGAAAAGTGAGGGGATAAAGCAACAATATTGTCATCGGTGATCCATGTCCTGCCCCGGCCATCATAATGGAGAGAATGACCAACAGGGGATTCAGCACTGCAAGCCGTAGCGTCCACGTGAATTTCATTATTCCAATTTAAGCAGAATGCCAGGGGCGACGCAAAAACAGGTCGTCAGATTTTCTTCTGCACCTGCCAGAGGTGCCCAAACGGATCCTTGAACATGCCCTGCCGGTAACCATACTCATAGTCCTTTGCCGGACTGATTTCTGCTGCCCCGGCCTGCATCGCCTTTTTCATAACGGCATCCACATCAGCAACGAACAAACCAATAATGGATGTTACGCCTTTGGCCCCGACTGGTTCCATGGCATCCCGCATCGTTTCGTGTACATGAAAAATAGCCCCGTCAATTTCCAGTTCAGCCACGTGTATGCTCCCGTCGTCGTTGCGCAGGCAAAAGTGCTCTGCTGTTCCGAACTTCTTATAAAAATCAATACTGAAGGTCCCTTTGGGAATGTGTAACTCGGGTGCAAAATGGATGGCGTTGGCTTTCATAATCTTACCGAAAAATGATCATATCCTGTTAGTTAGAACGTTGCCTCTTTAGAGCTATCCCGGAAGTATGCTTACATACCCTGTGGCTGAATAATACTATTTCGATTCCCTTCCGTATCAAGGAACGAAACGTAAATACCAAAATTCGGGATCGTCATAGGGTCGCCTAAAACCGTACCGCCATTTTTAGCAATCTTTTTCATGGCTTCGTGAATATCCTCCACCCCGATCACCACAGAAGGATATTGACTCGGCCAATCCGGTTTAACGGGAAAAAAACCGCCATCAATACTTCCTGCCGGAAACCCGGGCTTTGCATCTTGTATGGCTGTTTGCGCCAGGATGTAACTGCCCGATTGCTCTCCAAGTTCGGTGATTTTCCAACCGAAACAAGTCTTGTAAAATTTTGCAATTCGCATTCCATCCTTGTATGGGAGCTCAAAGTGGACAACAGGATTCATATTGATTTGGCTTTAAAATGATCTTTTGGAACGAAGTTGCGTAATCTAATTTCCATCGACGACATTAAGCAGTTGTCAACGGGAGACTGGCAAACCAGCTTGCAAATGCTTCCCATACTCCAATTCTAATGTCAAATATCAAGAATGAATGGACTATAATATCCATACCCAACAGCATTGGAAACACCCATCTCCCCTGCGGCTCCTTTCGCTCAAGTATTATCAATCCTATCAACAGGGAATAAATGAGTCCTATCGTTACCAGATATCCTCCCTCCATATGAAATGTATTGCCGACCACGCGAACCAATGCCGGTTCAATAAATGCGATACCCGTGGCCACCATAGCCCTGGCGTGAACATGGATATTCTTTCTATACGCTATGGCTATGCTGAAGAACGTCCCTACAACCAGTAAGTCCTTAAACGGGACAATTAAATGAGGACCATACAGTTTTTGGTTACCCTCGATAAGAACATGGTCCTGCATGCGGAAGTGCGTCAGCAGGATGACCGATATAAAAACCAGCGGCATCAATCCATACGACAGTTTGCCAATAGCCCGGTGGATCTTCAGCTTCTTTTGTCTGATCAGAATTGGTTGAACAATCAAACACGCCACCCACAGGGACACCATCCCGGCATGAAAGTGAAAGTAAAAACGGAAGTCCGCGGTGCCGTCAAAGAACTTTGAGAAATAGGTTGGCCAGAATCCCCATAAAGCCAGTGCCAATAGCCCTATAAAATAATACCCAGAGCGCTCGAATCGCAACTTCAATGTCATTAACGCTATCTTTAACTAGTCCTTCAATAAAGCGCGCACTTCCTTACACTGCTCAAAATGCCTTCTTTCGTGAGCCACGATTATATCAAATGCGGTATCCAACCTGTACACGATATTCTTGTTGGCGGGAGATGAGATGATGACTCCCCTGTCCAGCAAGCCCGGGCAAGATTCGATTAACTTTTTTAGTTCGCTCTGATTATTCTCAAACCGCTCCCAGATATCTCCCTGAACATCACTTTTGGTGGGTTCCCAAATTGGAAATGTCTTCATCTTTTTTCTTCTGTCGGGCTGGACGCTCTTTAAGATTGTTCGTCCCAGGAACGACACCATAAAATCAAACTTCGCCAAAAAAGGAAGTCTGGTTATCCCTGCCTTTACAGCATTGATCACGGGATAGTACGTTCCGTTGATCGCAATCAGGTGGTCGAGATTTTGCCCAATGCTCCAGGTATTCGGATGGGGTTTCCAATTCAGTTCGACCATGGACAATGCACCGAAGGATTGCCTGAAATCACTGGTTATTTTATCAATTGGTTCGATCCAACGTTCTTTAATTTCCATCGGTACGAATTTAATGAATCATCAATCAAACTTAATTTGTTTGATCATCAGTTCACTGAGAATATCATATGGGTTCCCCATGGCAACCATAAGTTCAAAGTGATTATAGCCCTCCAACACATACAATTCCACGCGCTTGGATTGATTTTTCAATGCCGCCGCAAATTCCTGAGATTGCCGTTTAAATTCAGGACTCTCCTGGGTACCGTAAGCCAAAATAATCGGGGTCCTGATCAGGTCCAGGTGCTTAATCGGACTAAAGTCCTTTACCATTTTATCCGTAAACTCAACATACTTATTTCTGGACGACAGACTCACCGGATAAAGATCATACATACCGCTGCAGAGGAGTGCGCCCTTGATCACATCCGCCGGGAGCCCGTATTCGGTCCAATCCGTTGCTATCAGAACTCCCGCGAGGTGAGCACCTGCGGAATGACCTGAGAGATAGATTTTGTCTGGATTACCACCCAACCGGACTGCATTGCGATAAGTCCATACCACTGCTTTTCTTAGTTGTTCCACCATGGGGTACAAGCTCCGGTTTGAGCTCGTCACCAATTCATAATCGGGAGCAACATACAGTACCCCTGCCTCAAAAAATTTACGGCCCATATAAGCCTGTTCGCCAGCACCATTGCCTACTTGCCAGGCACCGCCATGTATAAAGATGTGAATGGGAGCGTTTTTCCTTTTGGGAACATACATATCCAGTTGCTCGGTCTCCGTATTGCCATATTGTACACGTTGGGGAGCACCAATGCTCGATTGCGTATGCGTATTCAATGACTTTATTTGTTGACCAACAGCTTTGGCGTTCGGCGCCCAATAGCCCTGGGTATAGGCAGAATCGAGAGCAGCTTTGGTGTAATTCAAGAAAATCCTCTGTGCAGGATTTTGTGAGAATGCATTTTCCGTCATCCATCCAAGGCTCACCAATGTCACTAGCAATAAGTTGAATTGATTCATCCTATATCTCATATTGGCACTTTGTTACATGCATGTTCCATTCTACCATCATGATCGATCCCAACCTGAATATAATAATTATTGCTTGTCCGCATCCTGGAAGAAGTTTCGGGTACCGCATATTTTATCCTGGCATATCTACAAATGTCAAATAACAATAATCCAGGGCCCAATAAGTCAATAAAAAACAAAAGAAGTGCAATCCCTTGCACTTCTTCTGACCGTTCTACAGCATAGCAAAATCACTTATTTGGTTCCCTGCTTCAACATCCGCAATTCATTCAGGAACTCCAGGGCTTTTGCTACCCGCCTGCCCGACGATTTCGCGATGAAGTTTCTTACCCAGGGCTTATGGATATTCCGGTAACTCACTTGATCGTAAAACCAAATACCCAGGGGAATCATGGTTACGCACACCCAAAACTGGATCGCCCACCAATTGCCATGGGACAGGGCGAGGATGTCAAATCCAGACAGAAACCGGATATCATAGTCCTGCGCAAGCTTTGTCACGATCACGGGATAGGCCAAAAAAGTCGGGATGAACAGGACGGCCATTTTTGCATAGCTCACGATATGGGTTTGTAGCGTAACCAGTGCGTTCTGCACCTCCTCCAGATTTTTTCCATAGTCCACATTGCCAATCAAATTGATTTGTTTCCATGCATGAGCAAGTGTTGCAGCATAAAACGCCAACAAGGCTGCGGCTGACAAGGCATACGGGGTCTCACTCAAATTCCCAACCAGGAACAACACCAACAACACAATAGCTGAAAAATGAAATACACATTCCAGTATCCGCTGGTACAAAATCGGCTCAAGGTGTGAAGCTACCCGTTGGGTTTGAATGTGCTCCATATACCGCTCATTAAGCTGGAGGCTTCTCTCCAACCTTTGGCTGTCCGACTGCCATGCTGTTCTAAGTTCATCCAATTCGATGTTTTTCATATGTTTATAGGTTTTGAAATTTCACCCTTAGTGTTTCCTTGATCCGGCTGATTCTGGTCGACACATTGGTCTCCGTAAAGCCTGTGATCTCGGCAATCTCCCGGTGCCCTTTGTCCTCCAAATACAGCAGAATGATTGCCTTGTCGATTTCTTTCAATTCTTGAATAAATCCCTGCAACAACTTGAGATTACTCTCCTTCTCCCAGTCATCTTCATAGACAATCAGTCTTTCGGAGAATTCATCATGATCCTTGTGTTTTCTTTCTCTCCGGTAAAATGAAATGGCCACATTCAGCGCCACCCGGTACATCCACGTTGAGAACCTCAGGGCAGTGTCATAGGTGCCAAACGACTTCCACAGGTTATATACAATTTCCTGGGCCAGGTCCTCCCGGTCATCTTGATCGGCACAATAGGAACGGCAAATCTTAAAGATGATCCCCCTGTTCTCCCGAATGTACCCAGTGAATTCCTTCTGGCTGGTGGTGATCTCCATGCTTGAAACTTTGAACAATGATTCGCGTAGGAGGCTACAATATCACAGTCCATGGCAAAATATATCCTGAAAATAAACGCTACCTATCAAAAAGGCAGTATTCCGTTGGGGAATCAGGTTTTTTTGGTCCAATCAACACCAGGTGAACGGTTATAAGCACACCCTTGTCTGGCACTAGCTACGGGCTGAAGATGATACCAGACAAAGGTGAACGATTGATGGCCGCGCCTCACTTCATTTTGTTAAACATATAACGTGCAATTTTCCATTGACCGCCCATTTTCTGAAGGACAAACAGCTCCCGGTTTTCCTCCGGCACTGTTTGTCCGTTGGCATGAATTAAGGTTGTTCCTTTTGAAGTTGTCCTCGCAAAAGCATAATCACCGTGAACCACTATTTCGTCCACATAAAATTCAATGTGTAATTGGATTTGTGAAAACACAAACTCGTAAGCAGCTTTTACCTGCTCCTGCCCGATTGCCGAAGGTGCACTGGATGGCATAAATACGCCATCGTTAGTGTACAGCGAAAGCACTTTACTTACATCCGAAGCGTTGAGCGCATCGCGGTAGGAGAATAGCAGTTTCTCGATTGCAAGCCTTTCTGTTGTTCTTTCCATGCTATTGTTGTTTGAAAGGTTAGTTTGATTTTCTGTTTTGCTTTGGCAGGCCGCTACTACGAATAGCGCACTGATTATTATGAATTGTTTCATTTTGATATGTTAATTATGAATTATTCACAACTCCTTTTGCTTCTTCCAGTGTAACGGTTTTGCCGAGCCGACCAAATTCATGCAAGTCGCCAAAGACCTCAATGCGAATAGATTGGTCTATACCTCCTACGTGAAATGGCTCAAATCCGCTACTTGAGATAAGCGCTTCAATTTGCTGCGCACTGTTGGTGCTGTCGGAGGCGTAAAAGAGAACCTGTCTAGCCGGACTGCTAAACGCTGCTCCTGCCAAAGTACCGGCACCCAGGGTTCCAAAGGCCTTAACCAGTTTAGCGCCTTTTGGAATTAAGTTCGAAAGAATTTGCCCGGCTGATTCACGTTCCCCAATAATCTTTTTGAATCCACCTTTGTCATCTGGCGCTATTGGATTGGAAACATCCACAATAATTTTGCCCTCCAATTCGGCTGCATAAGTTTGGAAAAACTCCTTTAGGGAATTGAAATAGACAGCCGGAATAATTACATCCGCTTCTTTGATTGCGGCGGCTGTTTCTTTGGCTGTTGCAAGACTGCCCAACTTCTTAGCAAGTGACTTTGCCCTCTCCGAATCCCTTGAAGCAATAACCACAGCATGCTTCCCTTTGACCAGGTTTGTTGCAATGACCTCACCAATTTTACCAAGTCCAATAATGGCTACATGTACACTTTTTGCATTCATAACTCTTTGTATTGAATTTGTTTTGCGTCAAAATTGACAATACAAAGATGCCGTCAACAAACAACCGGTACTTATAAGGTTGTTTAAGAAACAGTCTTAATGTAGGTTAAGGGTCCACTATTTACCACTCCGCTCTTTTCTTATTTTACTAAGAAATTCGGGGGTAATACCCAGGTACGAGGCTATTTGCGTGTTGGGGAGCCGGTGAGACAGTTTAGGATACTGCTCCAAAAAGCTTTCATATCGCTCATAGGCGGTTGTACTGTACGTCTGGAGCAATCGATTCTGCAACTCAATGTACTTGTCTTCAACGATAACCCGAAAGATTCTGTTAAACTTCGGATGGTGGGTGTACAGATACCAAAGGTCGCCTTTTGATATTTGAAGTATTATTGAGGGCTCTATGGCCTCAATAAACAATTTGGAGGGTCTCTCTTTATGCAGGCTATCCAGGTCAGAAATCCAGTCGTCTTCGGCCGCAAAAAGAAGATTGTGTTCGGTTCCGGCTTTATCAACCCCATACATTTTAAAGCAACCTTCCACCACGTATGTAAAATACTTACAAACGTCTGCCTCTTGCAAGATGAATTGCTTACGCTTTATATTCCGCTCCGTTAACCTGCTTGTCAAAGCCTGGCTTTCGCTTTCATCCAAAGAAAGATACCGGTCAAAATGCGCAACTAAATTTTTGATAGCCGACACAGCCTATTTTTTGAAGTTAAAGATAGCGTTTACACCCTTTTTGCCCGCTTTTCTATGAGAATGTCATTTTAGTCCATTATAACAGCCTTACCTTCCATTCTAAGTTTTTTAAGAGTGTCTTTCATTGCCTGAATCTGCTCAGCAGGTCGTCCTTGCCAAACAGTTACTTCGCCGACTATTTTAAACGGCTGTTTTGAACGGTATGACTTTGTTGGATTGCCCGGAATTTTTTTTCAGTAACATTTGGGTCATCTTCAATATCGCCTGTTGCTTCCACCAAGTAAATTCTTTCACGTCCGTTGCCAGCAGCGAGCTCCGCACCCAGCATAGCTGCATACAATGTGACTGAAACATAAACGTGATTTAATACTCTATTCTCCTCATAATTTGTGTTGAACCCCACCTGAATGAAGTCGCCAATTTTCAAGTCTGCCTTTGTTCCGTGAAAATAGGTCTGAGCAAAGGGCGACGGAATGTGATGCGAAGTATTGGTATCAGTGTTCATTTGTTTGAATTCGGAGCTCTTGTTAGTCTTGGAGAGTCGATAATTTTTCTATTGTCATCCAATACGTTCCAAATGATGTGTCGTTTGTCGATCACTTCAATTGTCACAAGTCTTTGAGATTTAATTTTCTCAGTGTGCAAATACTGTGAAAGTATCTCGACTTCGACCGGAGACTTGTCAAGGTTTAAGTTGTAAGTCAGCTTTAAGTTTTTTCCAAAATTATCCCCGCCAGTAATATCTCCGTTCAAGATTAAATAGAAGTCGTTCTTTGTCCCAAAAATTATTCCTTGTCCGCCATTTTCAGTCTTTGAACTGTCGCCCCAAGCGCCATAAAAAAAGTCAGCCGTCAGTTTTGATTTTTCCGTCTTCCTTGTCTGGGAGCAACCAACAATTGTCAGTCCGATTAGAATTGCCGTAAACATCAAAATATTCCTCATTGCTTTATAGTCTCGTATCAAATGGCACACAACGTGAGTGCATGAGCCGTAGCGGGGTTTAGGAGGACTTGGCAATGAA
>DAOMGC010000009.1:0-70243 GCA_035430125.1 Cyclobacteriaceae bacterium
TTCTTCAACAATACCCGCGATGAGGATACCGAAGGAGAACATCCGAACCTCCGGCAATATGTACCAGAGGAGCAAAAGCAATTGCAGGAGATTGTTGCGTGGATCAAATCGCGTGAAGGTGAGTCGTCAGCCAAAGAGGCAAAATGGTTTATGCGAACCCTGGAGCCCAAGATTCATCCCCACGATTTTGATCAATTCGTGAATGGCGAACTCATCGATACCAAATGGCTGGGTATCCGCCCGGAGGGAAGCGCACGGTTGCGCAACATTGATCTTACCGAAAAGCGCTATTTGATTATTAACTACCGAACCCGTACACCCGGCGGATGGATGGAAATTCGATTGGATGATCTGCATGGTCCTTCTATTGCAATGCACCGGATTGATTCGGTGAAGCAGGGGAGAAGGGCCGTTGCGATTCCTATTAAAGCTACATTGGGTAAGCACAATCTCTACTTTATATTTCATCATGGAGGGATAAAGCCGGATCAGGTAGTGGCTGATATCGAGTGGTTTGCATTCCGCAAAGGCGGATGGTTTAATGACCTACAGCAACGGCAGGCCGCACTCCGGCTCATCAATGCCCGCGCTGACGAAACTCCGATTGTTGTAGAAAATACTTCCGAACAGTTTCGGCCCACGCCCATCTTCGAGCGCGGAAATTGGTTGGTACATGGAAAAGAAGTTAGCCCAACAACACCTCGATCTTTGAATGCATTTCCAAATAACACACCAGCCAACCGATTGGGGCTGGCGCAATGGCTTGTGTCACCGCAGAATCCGCTAGCCGCCCGAACGCTGGTGAACCGGGTGTGGGAGCAATTCTATGGCACCGGCCTGGTGGAGACATTGGAAGACCTGGGCACCCAGGGAGCAACTCCATCGCATCCGGAACTCCTCGACTGGCTTGCTGTGAGGCTGATGCACAATCACCATTGGTCGATAAAAAAACTGATGAAGGACATCGTGATGTCAGGCACTTACCGTCAGGCGAATGGTTTCAATAATCTTGACCCAACGAATAAGTGGTTATCGCATGGACCAGCTGTAAGAATGTCGGCTGAGCAGATTCGCGATCAGGCCCTTGCCGTAAGTGGACTGTTGAGTAATAAAATGTATGGCCCTGGGGTGATGCCGTATCAACCCGACGGGGTATGGCAGAGTGTGTGGAGCGATGCCCGGTGGGTAAACAGCGAAGGCGAAGATAAATACAGACGTGCAGTATATGTATTCCAGAAGCGAACCAGTCCGTATCCATCCATGATGACCTTTGATGGCAGCAGCCGCGATGTGTGTGTGGTGCGCCGTATAAGAACAAACACACCCTTGCAATCACTGGTCACCATGAATGATCCGGTATTTATCGAAGCAGCGCGCGCACTCAGCTTGCGAATGAAATCGGCTGGTTCTGATTTTGCAGATCAGATCAAGGCCGGATATCGGTTTATTCACTACAAGGAGATGACTGACCATAAGCTGGAGGCATTGGAGAAACTCTACCAGGAATCATTAACCCGCTATCAAAGCAGCGAATCGCTTCGGAAAACATTGGTCGACGATGCGAAGCCGGAAGATGCTGCGTTGACCCTGGTAGCAAGTGCGTTACTTAACCTGGATGAATCGTTGACGAAATGAGCCCGTTCGAACTACAATCCCTGCAAGCTATATCAAGACGACATTTTCTTGTGGAGAGTGCCCTGGGCCTTGGTGCTGCTGCTTTGGGTGCCATGTTGGGCGGATGTACAACGGGAAGTTCAAAAGGAATTGGTGCCCATGATCCCATGATGCCACGCGCGCCACATTTTCCGGGTAAGGCCAAGTCGGTAATTTATTTGCACATGGCTGGTGCGCCATCTCAATTGGAGCTTTTTGATTTCAAACCGGAACTCCAGCGTCTGCACAATCAATTGTGTCCGCCATCATTGTTGGAAGGGAAGAAGTTTGCATTCATTAGAGGTACGCCCAGGATGCTTGGTCCGCAAGCGAACTTCAAACAACATGGTGATTCCGGCGCCTGGATATCAGACTATGTGCCGCACCTTGCATCGATCGCCGATGAGTTGGCATTTCTCAAAGGTGTATCAACCGATCAGTTCAATCATGGTCCGGCGCAATTGTTCGTGCACACAGGATCAGCCCGGCTGGGAAGACCCAGTATGGGTTCATGGGTGACCTATGGATTAGGAACGGAAAACAGCAACCTGCCAGGTTTTGTTGTGCTTACTTCGGGCGGTAAAACACCTGATGCAGGAAAGAGTGTATGGGGAAGTGGATTTCTTCCTTCTGTATACCAAGGTGTACAGTGCAGGACTCAGGGTGAGCCGGTATTATACCTCAATGATCCGCCGGGTGTTGATCGGGAACTAAAACGAAAGCTGATTGATGCCGTCAATGCCGTCAATCAGGAGCATTTCCTTGAAAGTGGTGACCCGGAGACACTCACCCGGATGCATCAATATGAACTGGCATATCGCATGCAGATAGCAGTGCCGGAGGTAATGAACATCAATAATGAACCCCCATACATCCACCAATTGTATGGAACTGAGCCAGGCAAATCTTCATTTGCGAACAACTGCCTGCTGGCGCGAAAACTTGTGGAACAAGGTGTACGCTTTGTCCAGTTGTACGATTGGGGTTGGGACAGTCACGGCACTGATGAGAGCCTGGCTATTGACTATGGGCTACGCAACAAATGCCGTGAGATCGACCGCGCGACAACAGCGCTTATCCTCGACCTGAAGCAGCGCGGTTTGTTGGATGAGACGCTGGTGGTGTGGGGCGGGGAGTTTGGCCGGACACCCATGCAGGAGAATCGCGAGAACAAGACCAATCCGTTCCTCGGCCGTGATCATCATGTGGAAGCGTTCACCCTGTTCATGGCGGGTGGGGGTGTGCGGCCAGGAGTAACCTATGGTGAAACGGATGAAATCGGATACTATCCGGTTCAAGGCAAGGTTTCTGTACACGATGTGCAAGCCACTATCCTGAACCAATTGGGACTCAACCATGAGCAACTCACCTATGAATTTCAGGGCAGGCAGTTCCGACTTACCGATGTGTCTGGTAAAATTATCAATCAAATTATATCCTGACCTATTAACGGCAAACCTATGTTTACACGAAGAGAGTTTGTAAGCCTGACTGGCGGATCATTGCTGGCGACGGCATTGCCTTCCTGGGCAGATGCATCACCCGTGATACCTCAACCAGGATACCAATTGATGATGATGGCTACCAATTGGGGCTTTGCCGGAAGCCCTTCAGATTTTTGCCGCAAGGCCAAGGCTACCGGATATGATGGGATAGAAGTGTGGTTTCCATCGGAAGCGAAAGACCGTGAAGCTCTGCTAAAGGCTGTGCAGGAAAATGGGCTCCAGGTCGGATTCCTGTTGGGTGGGTCAAGCCCTGATCCGGCGAAGCACCTGGAGGAATTTCGGCAGAGCCTGGACAATGCGGTGCTTACCAAACCGGTGTACATCAATTGCCATTCGGGAAAGGATCACTTTTCATTTGCTGATAACCTAAAGTTCATGGAGTATGCCTCATCCGTGGGCAAACAAACCCGTATTCCGGTATACCATGAAACTCATCGGGGAAGAATATTATACTCGGCGCCCATTGCGCGCAGCTTCATGGAGAAGTTACCCGATCTGCGGTTAACCCTGGATGTGTCGCACTGGTGCAATGTACATGAGTCACTATTGCAGGACCAGGCCGAAACGATGGGCATGACCATCAGCAGGACGGATCATATTCACGCGCGCGTAGGGCATGCGGAAGGTCCGCAGGTGAATGACCCCCGTGCGCCTGAATGGAAGTCAGCGATGGATGCCCATCTTGATTGGTGGGATAAAATCGTTGCGAATAAGAAACGGGAAGGCAAACTGATGACTATCCTCACCGAGTTTGGCCCGGTTGACTATATGCCTGCATTACCATATACCCGGCAACCCGTAAGTAACCAGTGGGAGATTAATGCGTATATGATGGAGATACTTCGCAAGCGTTATGCCTGAGTAACATGGACTTTCAAATCGGCAGGCTACATCCTTTATTGGTACACCTTCCCATCGGGATCTTGTTGCTTGCCTTTTTGTTCGAGGTTTTATCCCGGACACGTCCTTTCAAAAAACTTCGGTTTGCCATTCGCCCGGCGTTGGGGATTGGTACGCTGGCGGCACTCGCTTCTGTAGTAACGGGATTGTATTTGGCAGACCTGGGTGCCTACGATGAGCGGATTCTTCGAGGGCACAAATACCTGGGAATTGCCACGGCTGCATTGGCGGTATTGATTTATGTGCACCGGCGGTATGCGATCGTTCCGGATAAGATTGCCAGAAAACGAATCCGGCTGGCTTTGTTCATAGCCTTGACATTCTTTATTGTTCTCACCGGCCACTTTGGGGGATCACTTACACACGGAAATAACTACTTGTTTCCTGATGAGGAGCAGCAAGTCCCTGTTGCTTTCCAGGTGACGATACCTGATCCCGATCAGGCGGTTGTTTTTGACGATATCATCCAGCCGCTATTAAAACAAAAATGCATGGCCTGTCACGGCCCAATCAAGCAGAAAGGAGAGTTGCGGCTAGATAGCTGGGAGTCCATCCAGCAGGGTGGTAAGCATGGAGAAGTGTGGAGAGGTGGCGAAGCTGATCACAGTCTGCTTTTTAAGCGTGTAGCTTTGCCCATTGAAGAGAAAGAGCACATGCCGCCCCGCGAACGTCAGCAATTGTCCAACCTGGAGGTGGAGGTGATCAGGGCCTGGATTGCGGAAGGAGCATCACGCACCAAACGCGTTTCTGAATTCTCAGATAAGACGCCCATCATGTCTTTCATTCAATTGAGCAGCCATAGCGAATTGTGGGAAGAGCCAGAGTCCGCTCCAGACGAGGCGGCTGTCCTCAGGCTTAAGGAGGCAGGTGTATTGGTGCTTCCATTGGCTGCGAATTCAAAGAACCTGGTGGTTAAGTTCCTGCAAGTGAGGGAGAATGATATGGCTGATATCCTGAAATTGGCTCCCCAGATTGTTGCAGTAGATTTATCTGGCTGCCATTGGAATGAAGGTCAGCTAGCCTTTCTACCGGCACTTACAAGATTGAAGAAACTTTCCCTGCAACGTTCATCCGCCAACGATCGCGATGCAATGATGGTCGGGCAATGTCCGACATTGGAGATTCTGAACGTAAGTCAAACCAAAATAACGCAAGCTGGAGTTTCCGCCTGGAAGAATCTCTCTGAGCTCAAGCGACTGTATGTGTATGGGGTTCCGGTATCCAAACCAGGTCTGGATCAACTCCGCACCATTTCCGGATTGCGAATCGATACGGGTAATTACATCCTTCCGATTTTGCCCTCTGATACGGTGAACCACCGAAGGCCCAGGAAGTAGCTGAATCTATTTGACGACGAATGCGGCGGTGCCCATCAGGTACCCGTCCGTATACACTTCGATGGTGTAATTGCCACTCGGATATTCAGAACCTTTATTGTAAAAGAAAGTGAGCTTCTGCCGGGTATTGTCAAAAAGAATCTCCTGCTGGGCAGTATAGAACTCTTCTTTGTTATTGATCATAAATGACCCCGACCCTTTAGCCATGTCGAATATCACCTGTCCGTTTTCATCGACCACGCGGATGAATATTTTCTTGCCTTCGATGGGGGCTACCTTGTTGTCGGCAATGGTGAATTCTACTTTGAGTTTTTCTAATTGACGATTCTTGAACGGAGACTCCCGCTCTTTTCCTTTTGAATTCACTGCCAATACGCTCAGGTTCTCGGCTTTGAGCTGACTGGCAAGCGCCACCTTCGTGGCCAAGGCTTGTTTGGTGGTAGCGAGTCGGTTGATCGAGTCATTGAGCTTGTTCTTCTGGGTTTTTAATACCCGGTTTTCGCTGAAGAGTTCCTTGTTGACCGACTGGAGTTTCTCAATCTCCTCGTCTTTTACTTTGAGCAGTTCTTCGTATCCCTGTACCCGGTCCTTAAGCTCTTTGATGGCCTTGGAACTCTTGGCGACATTGCGCTTAAGCTGCGCAGTAATTTCAGCCTTGGCCTTTTGCAGTTCGGTAATATCACCGCCCAACTTCTGAATTTCAACAATCTTTTCATCGAGTTCCGCCTGAATTTCTTTCAGGCGCTGCATGGTAGTAGCCAGATCCTCTTCCACATTGGCCTTTTGTTCTACGATGGCAGCCTTGTCGTTATAGTCCAGGTAGATTTTTACCGATTGGATGATGACGACAATGCTCAGTAATGCGATAATAATACCTGCTTTGTTGGATTTCCTGGGTTCAGCAGGGGATACAGACTCCATGGACAACGGGATTTACGGCCAAAGGTAGGGGATAACCTACTTATTTCAATGTCCAGATATAGTGCTGCTTGTTCAGGGAGGGGTCAAAGAAGAGCAACCCGAAACGATAAAGGTCAACGCTGCCATATACCAGAATATCTTTTCGGATTTCCGACCATGCTTTTTCCATTTCGGGGGAACGGTGAATGTCATCCACCACCACGATGGACTTCTCCGTAAGTCTCCTGCTGAGCAACTGATAGTATCGTAAGGTTGGACCATAGCGATGGTTAGCATCGATCAATGCGAAATCTACTTTTGCGGTCTGCTCAAGAAAGCGGGGTAAAGTTTGATCGATGTTCCCCTCGATTAGCTCTATGTTGAGTTGACCTGCAAATTCGAAATTCGTTTGTGCGGTGTTGGCGATGCTGTGGCTTCCCTCGAACGTAAATACCTGGGCATCTTTTTTTTGCGCCAGGTACAGGGTGGTCATACCCAGTGAGGTTCCAAGCTCAACAATGCGTTTTGATTGGTTGAACCTGGCCAGGTCAAGATAGAAGAGTGCCGTTTGTGCGGCGGATAAACTGGTGAGCGCCACCTGTCCGATGGTCTTTTCATAGGGTTTATCTTGTGCACCCGATCCAAGGTCGTCAATCAGCAGGTTGGTGTCATTATCGAGCAGGCTGGTGCGTAGTTTGTCCAGTTGTGGAAAATCAGGTCGATCCTTTTTCGATACCAGTTTGGTATACAGGTCGTAGAAAAAAGGAGAGTGGATCGAGTGCTCGTCCACTTCGTAAAGCCAATGAGAAAACAGTGACTTGGCCTGGTGATAGGACGACATAGTTTGGATTAGTTCAACCGCATGGGGGCCACCATGCTGAATTCTGGAATGTTCACTGTGAAAGTTCCCCCATCCACAACGCGTTCCATCAGATAGGTTCCAACCATCTTACCGATTCCAGACTTGAGATTACAGCCGGAAACATATTGGTGGGATTGGCCAGGTTCAAGAACGGGTTGCTGGCCTACAACGCCTTCGCCTTCCACTTCCCGGGAGACAAATCCGGCATCAAAAATCTGCCAGTGCCGACGCATTAATTGAATGGTAAAATCACCACAGTTTTCAATAGTGATGCGATAAGTAAAGACGTAATGATGCTGGCTCGGGCTGGAATACGAAGGTTGGTACTCCGTTTCAACCGATACTTTGATTCCTTTCGTTACTTCGGTTACCATGCAGTTCAAAAATATCAATTTTTTCGATTTTCCACCCTTTATTGAGATATTATGCCCGTGAATGCAGTTGATATCCGCTTGGAAGAATCCTGGAAATCCCGCCTATCGGCTGAGTTTTCAAAACCTTATTTCAACGATCTGATCCAATTTGTGCGTACTGAATATGCCAATGCGACGGTTTTCCCTCCGGGTAAGGAGATTTTCAGGGCGTTCGATGTGTGCCGTTTTCAGGACGTCCGGGTAGTCATTATTGGACAGGATCCATATCATGGCCCTGGGCAAGCCAATGGTCTTTGCTTTTCAGTGCGGGAAGGGGTGAAGCCTCCACCATCCCTGGTAAACATCTTTAAGGAGATTAAGAATGATCTCGGCAAACCGATTCCCGCGTCAGGTGATTTGGAACGATGGGCTCAACAGGGAGTTCTACTCCTTAATGCTACCCTCACCGTACGTGCATCATCACCCGGCTCACACCAAAACAAGGGGTGGGAGCAGTTTACCGATGCGGTGATCGAATTGATCTCCGCACAAAAAGAACATGTGGTATTTCTGCTCTGGGGTGCTTATGCGCAAAAAAAGGGAGCGGTGATTGACCGCTCCAGGCATTGTGTGCTGATGTCTGCGCATCCATCGCCATTCTCTGCTGATCGCGGCTTCTTTGGCAGTAAACACTTCAGTAAAGCCAACGAGTACTTACAGGCTCAGGGCTTGAAAGGCGTGGATTGGTAATCTTTAGTGCACCAGGTTAAAGAATCGACTCCAGCGTATCTTGTGAATGCCACTGCCGAATTTGTCAATTGACAGCCAGATAAAGAGCGCTTTGCCGACGATGTGATCCTCGGGTACAAATCCCCAATACCGGGAATCCCATGAGTTGTGACGGTTGTCGCCCATCATGAAGTAATAATCCTGATTGAAGGTGTATTCCGTGACGGGTTTCCCATCAATGGTTAGTGTGCTGTCGGTAAGTTCTACTTTGTTGTTGTGATCGTACAATTGTATCGTACTTCCGTAAGTGGCAAGCGTCGAATCGTTGATGGCGATTTTCATTCCTTTTTTTGGAATGGTGAGTGGTCCATAATTGTCGGCGTTCCACTTGATACCATATCCTTTTGGGAAGAGGCGTGTATCGGGTTCATTGCCCAGGCGCGGATCGGGTTCAATAGAGATCACATACGGGGCTTTCTTTAACTCTTCCATCTTTTCCTTGGTCATGTGGATCTGATAAAAGATTTTGTTGTCAGCCGTGCGACCCGGGCTGTAATCTTCCGGATCCAGTTCGAACTTGGCAAATGTGCGTTCGTTAATGATGTCCTTGGTGTAGACGATATAGCCGAATTGCATGTTGGGAGGATTTTCAAGCGGCTTTCCATTTACCATGGCCTGTCCCTTTACCACCTGAATTACATCTCCCGGAATTCCAATACAACGCTTGATGTAATTCGTTTTCAGATCGACCGGATAGTTCTTGAACTCATTTAAGTCGTTTGGTGGCACATTGAACACCACCACGTCACCATTTTTTACATGTGTAAAACCGGGCAAACGGAACTGAGGCAACTGAATCCATTCTACGTACGAAGGAATATCGGTTCCCCAGATTTTCTGATGCGTCAGGGGCATCTGTATGATGGTCTTTGGCGTGCGGGTGCCGTAATGGAACTTGCTGACAAAGAGAAAATCACCAACCAGGAGGGAGTTCTCCATGGAAGGAGTGGGGATGGTGTAAGCTTCCATGATCAGCCAGCGGATCAACGTTGCCGCTACTACAGCAAACACAATCGCGTCAAGCCATTCGCGGGCAAAAGACTTCTTAGTTGGCTCGGCTTTCGCTTCCTTTTTCCAGAATTTCCAGTTCATGATGGTAATTTGATGCGTGTAGGGTTATTAAAAGTCCCGCAAATAAAAGTAAAAATTCGCGAAGTCAGAATTTGAGAAAATCGCCCATCCCCAGCACACCTTGTTGGCGGGGAAGCCACTCGGCCACCATAACGGCACCGGTGGCAAATCCTTCGCGGGAATGTGCAGTGTGCCTGATTTCAATATCGTCTACGGGGGATGAATAGGTAATAATATGCGTACCCGGCGCTGGATCTTTCCGCACCGAAGTGATTACTAAATCCTCGGACAGCGAACTCGGGCTAATGACCCATTTCTTCTTTTGGACGCTATTTCTCAGAATGCCTTCTGCCAGGGTGATGGCTGTGCCGCTAGGGGCATCCTTCTTCTGGGTATGATGAATTTCTTCCATACGGACATCGTAAGGCTGTGTCTGCATCAACCTGGCCAGGTGATTATTCAATGCAAAGAAAATATTTACCCCCAGGCTATAATTTGAAGCATAAAAGAAGGTGCCATGATTTTGAATACAATGAGCATCTACGGAAGCTTTGTGATCCATCCATCCGGTGGTTCCGGAGAGTACGGGGATGTGTCGATCGATGCAAGTTCGGATATTGGCCACTGCTGATTCAGGTTGTGTGAATTCAATGGCTACATCCACGGGAGAGGAAAAGTCGAAGGAAAGTCCGGCTCCTGGATCAACTTTGCCTACAACCTCATGGCCACGCTGGCGGGCAATTGATTCAATGGCTTTACCCATTTTTCCATAACCCATTAACAGGATTTTCATGTCAGAAAGTAAAGGTGAGGGTGATTCCCGAAGCCTGGCCGAACATGGGATTCTGTTGCACGCCTGGACGCAGACTCATTTTTAGCTGGGGATTCAAATCAAATTCTTTCAGGTGAGCATCCACGTGGGCGTCTACCATTTGCAGGATATACATAAAGCCATCCAGAATAAGAAAGTAATCCCTTTCACGACGATACGTGTCTACCAAGGTACGCAACTGGCTTTCTGTGTACTTATTAGTCGTTACAAAAGTGGGATCAGCCAGCAGGCTAAATAGTTCACCCTTGTACTTTACATAGCGGTTGTTGTATGCTACGACCATATAAGTCAGGGATGCAATACCACCATATACCAGAGGGAGTTTCCAGTATTTGCGGTTGTAGATTTGACCTAATCCGGGAACCATTGCGGCAAACAGCAGGGCCTTCCTGGGTTGAAACCGCTTGGCATAGGACTCTGCCGTATAAATCTTGCCACCCTTACGGATAAACACCGTATCCGACAATGCTGGTACAGTGTCCTTTATGATCTCCACCGCCTGGCCCGCGGCGGGCAGGGCAAACATCAGAATGGCACATACGATCAGTAGTCTCGGGGGCATTACTATCAGGAAATCTTGAAAATATCAAGGATTCTGTTGAGGTCCTCAATAGACAGAAAAGGGATTTTGATCTCGCCCTTTCGTCCATCACTCTTTACACTAACTTTCGTGCCAAAGTGTGAAGAAAGCCTCCCTTGCAGTTGGGTGATTTCTCTTGAATTGCCTGGCGTCCCGGTTGTAGTACCCGAGTCAGTGCCTTTTTTACCCCTGACCATCGTACGGGCGAGTTCTTCAACTTGTCTTACTGAAAGATCCTCTTTCACGGTTCTTTTGAAGATGAGCAACTGCACATCGGGGTTTTCAATACTAATAATTGCACGGGCATGTCCCATCGACAGCTTGTGATCACGCAATGCGATTTGGATATCCGGTGGCAACTTTAATAATCGCAGGTAATTGGTTACGGTGGTTCTGTTTTTTCCAACGCGGTCTCCGAGTTCTTCCTGCTTTAGTTTGCACTCAGTGAGGAGCCGCTGGTAACTCAATGCAATTTCTATCGGGTTGAGATTTTCACGCTGAATGTTTTCGATCAATGACATTTCCAGCATTTGCTGGTCGTCTGCGGAGCGCACATAAGCGGGGATGGTCTTCAATCCAGCGAGGCGTGAGGCCTGAAAGCGACGTTCGCCGGAGATCAGCTGAAACTGGTTGCGGGCCAGTTTACGCACGGTGATCGGCTGAATGATGCCATGCACCTTGATGGATTCAGAAAGTTCCTTCAATGCCTCTGCATCAAAATGCTGACGGGGTTGAAAGGGGTTTACTTCGATTTCGCCAATGGGCAATTCCGTCATATTGCTGACGGGTGCCGGTGCTTCTTCGAATGATTCGGTTTCCGGGGTATCGCTCAGTAGGGACTTCAGTCCGCGTCCGAGAGCTTTCTTTTTCATCATTTGCTCATTCCGTTTTTGTCGAGCACTTCATGGGCCAGGTTCAGGTAAGCAATGGCCCCTTTGCTTTCTGCATCATGCACAATTACGGGCAAGCCAAAACTGGGCGACTCACTCAGCTTGACATTGCGGGGGATAATCGTTTTAAAACTGATGCTCTTGAAGTGGGTTCGAACTTCTTCCACCACCTGATTGCCCAGGGAGGTGCGTGAATCATAGAGGGTAAGTAGAATGCCTTCAATCTCGAGTTGTGGATTAAGGCGCGTCTGAATGATCTTGATGGTGTTCAGCAGTTTGCCCAACCCTTCCAGGGCAAAGTACTCGCACTGTACAGGGATGATAATGGAATCAGCCGCAGTCAGTGAATTGATGGTGATCAGGCCCAATGAAGGCGAACAGTCGATGATAATAAAATCGTATTCATCCTTGATCGCTTTAAGCGCTTCCCGCATGCGTTCCTCCCGGTGTTCGATATTCACCATTTCAACCTCGGCACCGACCAAATCAATGTGGGACGGCAGGATATGAAGGTACTTGAGGTCATTCTGTACAATCGCCTTGTTGATGTTGGCTCCATCGACCATGCATTCATAAATACTCAACTTTACCCCTTTGGGGTCCACGCCCAGGCCAGATGTGCTATTTGCCTGAGGATCAGCATCTAACAGCAGGGTTTTCTTCTCCAGAACAGCCAAACTGGCGGCCAGGTTAATGGCGGTTGTCGTTTTTCCGACACCTCCTTTTTGGTTTGCAATAGCAATAATCTTTCCCATCAGCGGGTAGGTTGAATCAAATAAAAAATGGTGGCCTTTTTTTAGGGCCGGGGACAAATATACTTATTCAGGAGGGGCTGCGGAATTACTTTTTCTTCTTCCGGGCTTCTTCGCTGGCCTTCATGGCTTCTTCCAACTTGGTCATGAATTTTGATTTGGAACCTCCGCCTGACAGGATCTTCTTCTTGTGGTCTTCCATCACCTGCTTAATCTTGTCTTCATCCACGAAACGGCGTATGATCGCCTGCTGCGCAAGGCCCACGACGTTGGAGACGAAGTAATAGAAGCTCAAACCTGCTGAGAATGAATTCAACACAAACATAAAGATCACGGGCATTACATACGACATCGACTTCATCGGCCCGGTTACTGAACTGATCTGGTTGTTTTGCCATGTCGACACCAGGGTTGAGATTGTCATGAGCAACACAAACAAGCTGACGTGGTTGCCGTAAAACGGAATGCTGAAAGGAAGATTTAGAATGGAGTCATAGGTGGACAAATCCTCAGCCCATAAAAAAGACTGCTGTCTCATTTCTACTGATACCGGGAAGAAGTAGAACATGGCAAAGAGTATTGGCATCTGAAGCAGCAAAGGGATGCATCCCGCCAGCGGGTTGACGCCCGCCTGCTGGTACAGTTTCATCTGATCCTGCTGGGCTTGGGTCGCATTGTCTCCATTCTTTTCCTTAATCAGGTCCAACTCCGGCTTTAACAACCGCATCTTGGCCATGCCGAGGTAAGAAGAATAGGAAAGGGGGGTAAGAATCAACTTGATGATGATCACCAACACCAGGATGATGATGCCATAACTGGAAATGAAACTTTCCAGGAATCGAAAGATGGGCAATATGACAAATCGATTTACCCAACTCACGGGTGGCCATCCCAGGTCAAGATTTTTCTGAAAGCCATTGGTTACCGATGAAAGTTGTTCATACTGATTGGGCCCGAAGAAATACGCAAACCCAGCCCTGTTGCCAATGACGTCTGCCTTGGGAATATAAAGCTTTACCGTGGCCGTTTTCATGACCGAAGTGTCCGCCGGGTCAACAGAAGTAGCGACTTCTCCGCCATTAAAGGCGCGATTTGCAATGATGGCGCTGGTGAAGAATTTTTGTTTGATGCCCACCCATTTTACAGGGGTTGTCAGGTTTTCTGATTCCGGATCCTGGGAAGCCTCAGACAAGTAATCAAATTCTTCGGCAGCCGTAAAATAATTCACGGTCGACTTAATGCGGCTGGTGGTCATATCCTTTTCCTGCAAGGCTATGCGATCAACCCAATGAAAGGTAAGTTGATCTCCATTCAGGGACTGGTCAAGTCCTGAAGTTTCGATGCGGTACTTCACCTGGAATCCATTGGAGGGAACCGTGTAGATATGCCGGATGGTTTTACCCGCTGCCAACTGTGTGGTAAAGGTAACCTCCGTACTGTCGGCTTGTAGTTTGGTGTCCGGGTGAATGCCGGTTATGTTCCGGGATTCACCGGTATAGTACAAACCATAAAGGTCCGTGTCTTTTCCTTCCAGGATTGCGTTGAGGCGGAAAGCATTAGAGGATCCAGTGGCCAGGTAAAGCGGTTTGTGGTAATACGTTTTGAAGTTCTTGAGTTCCACTTCCTTGATCACCCCGCCACGATTGGAGAAGCTGATAATCAGGTCGTTAGTCTCCACCCGCGTCAATTTTTCTTCGATGGCTGCTACTGGATTTATCGTTGCAGAAGTTGTGTCGGCAGGTTGAGTTGCCGTGCCTGTAGAGTCAACCTTTTCGCTGGTGACAATCGGAGGCGTTTCTTTAGGAGGTTCTGGTGCGAAGAAGTTAAAGTACACCAGCAAGAGTACAGCGATGAGCGTTAGCCCGATGGCGGAGTTTCGATCCATAGTAGTTATTTCGAGAGAATGATCAGGATTCCAGTTTCTTATAATTCAATGAGGCCTCAATAAATTTCACAAAGAGCGGGTGAGGGGCCAGTACCGTGCTTTTGAGTTCAGGATGAAATTGTACGCCCACGAACCAGGGGTGGTCTTTAAGCTCAACTACTTCCACCAAACCGGAGTCAGGATTGATGCCAGTTGCTTTGAGCCCCGCCTCTTCAATTTGCTCCAGGTATTTGTTATTGAATTCGTACCGATGGCGGTGGCGTTCCTGGATCATGCTTTCACCATAGATGGAAGCGGCCTTGGATCCTTTTTTCAGTTTACAATCATAAGCACCCAGCCTCATGGTGCCACCTTTGGAAGTAATTTTCTTTTGCTCCTCCATCATGTCGATGACCGGGTGTTTGGTCTTGGGATTGAGTTCGGTAGAACTTGCATCCAGGTGGAGGACATTACATGCAAATTCCACAACGGCACATTGCATCCCCAGACAAATGCCCAGGAAAGGAATTTTGTGCTCCCGAACATACTTGATGGCTTGAATTTTTCCTTCCAGTCCTCGCTCACCGAAGCCAGGCGCAACCAACACCCCCTGTAGGCCGCTCAGTACATCTGCAACCGTGTCTTCTGTGATGTCTTCAGAGGAGATCCATTGCAGGTTTACTTTGGCATCGTTTTCTGTGCCGGCATGAATAAAGGCTTCAGCAATACTTTTGTACGCGTCGGGCAGTGAGACGTATTTCCCTACTAATCCAATCCGAACCTCATTGGTCGGATTCTTGAGCTTGCCGAGGAAGGCTTTCCAGTGTTCCAGGTCGGGCTCATTTTTGGGATGTAATTTCAACTTCGATAAGACCCGTTCGTCGAGTTTTTCCTTCCGCATGAGTAGTGGCACATCATAGATTGACTCGGCGTCGATGGCTTCGATCACGGAATTGAGTTGGACGTTGCAAAACAAGCCCACCTTCTTGCGAATATCCATGGGAAGGGGCATTTCTGTGCGACAAACGAGGATATCGGGCTGAACACCCTCTTCAAGCAGCTTTTTTACGGAATGCTGGGTGGGTTTGGTTTTAAGCTCTTTGGCGGCCTTTAGGTAGGGGATAAGGGTAAGGTGGATGACAAGGGAGTGGTTGGCTCCAAGGTCCCAGCGCACCTGACGAACTGCTTCTATGAACGGCAGGGATTCAATATCTCCGACAGAACCACCAATTTCAGTTATTACGAAGTCGAATTTTCCGGTTTCGCCAAGGAGGTAAAGGTTTCGTTTGATTTCGTCGGTAATGTGAGGGATTACCTGGACCGTTTTACCGAGGAACTCCCCGCGGCGCTCTTTGGTGATTACATTGTTATATATACGGCCCGTGGTAACATTGTTTGCTTGAGAAGTTCGGGTGTTCAAAAAGCGCTCATAGTGGCCCAAATCGAGGTCAGTTTCGGCCCCATCATCAGTAACATAGCATTCTCCGTGTTCGTAGGGGTTTAATGTACCTGGGTCAATGTTGATATACGGATCGAATTTTTGAATCGTGACCGAGTATCCGCGTGCCTGGAGGAGCATTCCGAGGGATGCTGAGATGATTCCTTTGCCGAGGGAGGAAGTTACCCCGCCGGTTACGAAGATGTACTTGGATTGCGTGGTCATGGACGGGCTAAAAAATTCGGCAGCAAAGGTAGATTATTTGGGTGTTGGACCGCCTGCCCTTTGAAATTATTTCTATTTTGAGGAATTTCAGGCTTTTATATTCAGGCCAAACCGGGGGGTTACACCTTTGGATTGATTTGTATATAAACAGTAAGTCTAAGCACCGCCTTGATGAACCACACACACCCGCTTCGTAGTCTCTTAGTTGGCCTATTTATTGTTTTTTCAGCGGCCATTCCTGTATGGGCCCAAACTGTAACTGTTAACGCTACCGATCCACGGCACGAGTTGCAGGATCAGCAGAGTGTTCAGGTGCTTTTTAGCGGTGCAGTATCTGGATCTACGGTGGTTGGAGACTGGATCGTTCAAATAAATGGTGTAACTGTGCCTACAACCGGAGTGACGCTAAACGTTCCTTCGGCCAATTATGTCAATGTTAGTTTTGATGCTTCTTCGGTAAACGGGGTGGGTGTGCCCTTTCTTAAACCAGGGCAGGTACTTACTGTAAAATATGCCTCAAATACGGGTAATACCCTTAAGGTAGGTGGATTGTCGGCAATTCCGTCTGCCGCATTTGCAACCTCTAAGAATAACTGGTCAGGTGATTGCAGTGATTTTGCGTTTTTCCAACAGGGTATTATTCCAGCAAAAACACCAGATGTCTGTATTCCTGTTGTTGAAGATTTCACTCAATTTCAGTTCTATTTGAGTCTTAGAATCAGGAACAGTACATTTTGGACTGCACCCGGTGGAGGACCATTTAACTCAATAAACTGGGGTGACGGATCGGCCGTACAAAATATCCTGGCTTACCAATCGGATGCAACGGGCACAGCTAATGCAACCTTTATTGATCCAATTGCATTGTCTGGCAACCCGGCAGTTATTGTTACAACCAGGCCTAGCCATAATTACCCGGCAACCACGACCAGCCCGCCCGGGACGGCTACTCAACAATGCGGTTGGAGCGCTACGGTTACCCCAGCCCTCGGTTTTGCTGCCTTCACACCTTGTAACGGTATTACGCAAACCAAGCTCTTTGCCAACTATGATACTGACAATAAGAATACAGGTACCCTAAACCTGCCGCCATCACCACTTCCGACATCAAGACTGGTCTGCCAGGGAACGAATGTGGGGCCAATGCAATTCTCCGATGCAACGGTCTTGAACTGTAGGGTTGCCGTGGAGAACAGGGTTCAAAATGAAATTACCCGACACATCCGCATTACGTATGGAAGTACGGATAACACGGTTGCCTTTCCGGCACTTGGGAATATTCCTGATATCAGGGTAACGCTCCCGGCAATCCTTGGTGGAACTACAACTCAAGTAACTAACAATAATGCACTTGGATCGTTGATCTTTCCTGGTGGCTACATTCCGAAGAACATTGGTGTTGTCGCAGACAATAATGGTGTAATAACACTGCCAGCTCCTGTTACAGTGAGTACCCTGCTTACCTACATGGGTACCATAACCACTACCGATCCGAGTTTGCAACAGGTAGGGCAGCGATTCTATGTCAAACTGGAGTACTGGGATATCTGTAACCGATATATCCAGGCACAGCCGGCAACACTGGCTTTGGCCGAAAGTATTGAAAACTGGGTAGAAATCGTGGCACGCCCTGTTCCGTTGACCACCGCTGGTCTTTCGGTTTGTTATAAGACCCCCAACTCAACGGCATTCAACTTCACTGCTCTCAGTTCTATTGGCGCTGCCCGCACCGGTGTAAACTGGTATAAAGATCAGGCAAGCGTAGGCACGGCTACGAAAATGGCTAACGGTGTTAACAACCTTTCATTTCCTGCGGCCAGCTACGGTGCACAGGGAGGTATTGGCGGAGGTTTTACCGTAAACAATATCAACGGCCGCTATCATTCTGTTTGGGCAACCCAGTTGTCAGGTTCCGGAGGGACCACCTGTGAAAGTGATCCGGTTGAAATAGTCATAGTCCAACAACCGGACTTGAGTTCGAATATTCCGGCAGCCCCAACCGGCCTAAGCCCTGTTTGTAATGGCCCTCCCGGGACAGCGGTGGTATACACCGAGGCAACTGCGCCACCAACAAAAACTATTGCGGTTAACACTTCAACAAACCGACCGCCGCCGCCGGCCACGAACCCGGGAGCTATAAGTTTGCCAACACAAAACATTTGGACACAAGGTTTTGGTGCTGGAGTCTCGCTTGCACCCGCAGTAGGAAATTCGACAACTGTTACATTCAATATTGCGGCACAGCCCAGCCCCAGTGTTACCAATAACGTAAGTGTCGCCCTGCAGTATGCAGCGGGTGGTACTACGGTAACAAGCCCGTTACCGGTACGACCTGCGCCATTTACAATTAATCCGTATACCATCGCCTGGCAGTCCTGTACCACGACTAACGCCAACTTGCCGGTAACGGTATTTGGTCAAAGTAATGGAGGAACAGCCGGACCTGCTACCCAGACAATATGTGAGGCAGCGGCTGTCACCAATATAAGCATTCCGGTTGCCGGAATGCGCGGAAGTATTATCGGATGGGAGCGGTCTGTAAATGGCGGTGCTTTTGTAGCTGATGGTACACTGGGTGTGGCCAATCCAATCACACCTGCGGTTCCAATTGTGGGAGGTGCAACAACAACGTATAAATTTCATGCGATTGTACAGAACGGTCCATGTGCAACGGCATTCAGTACCGATGCTACAGTAATTGTTAACCCCATCCCAGCTACACCAACCATTACCCCTTCAGGAGCCACTACGTTCTGCGTAGGTGGTTCAGTAACACTGACCTCAAGCAATGTTAATGCTTCTACCTATCAATGGTATAAGAATGGCGTTGCGGTGGTAGGTGCCACTTCACAAACACTGATTTTGAATACAGTAGCTCAGTCAGGTTCATATACGGTTCAGACTTTTGGTGTGGCGCCTACTGCGTGTGCGAGTGCAATTTCAGCTCCACAAGTGGTTACCATCAACCCGTTACCAACCGTATCGGGAGCTGCCGGCGGGGGATCTGTTTGTAGCGGCCTCCCTGCGCCAGATATCACGTTTACCCTCACGGGTACAGCGCCGTTTACCCTCAGTTACACGGATGGAACGAGTACGTTTTCCGGCATCAATGAACCTACCAATACATTTACGGTTGTAGCTCCATTGGTAGCAGGCACGTATAAGATTACTGCCCTGACTGATGCCAATGGATGCGTTGGTACTTCTTTAGCACCCACCCGAGCTGTAACCATCGGCGGAACGGCACCCTCATTTACCGTGGCGCCTTCGCTAACTCCCAATACAACCTGTTTTAACGGTGCCTCAACCACAAACCCGACACTCAATTTCAATTTGGATGCCGGTTCGGCTTCCCTGGCCGGGTTTACTTTGACCTATAAGATTAATGCCCTGGCCAACCGAACTAAGTCTTTTGCCACGAACGCAGCCAGTGCACCGACGGCAGCTATAACTTTTTCTGATGTTGAACTCGATGTAGCCGGCGTACAAACTATTACCATCGTCTCCATTCAATCGGCATTCGGTTGTTTGAGTACCTTTAACACCCCGTTGACTTTCACGGTCAATGCCCTTCCTGCAGCACCTACAGGTCCGGTGGGTAGCACCTATTGCTCAACAGGCTCACCAACTCCCATTAGCGTGTCCAACCCGGGCGGTGGTGCTACGATTGATTGGTACGCCGCCGCTTCAGGTGGAGCAGTACTTGCTGGTGGAACTGGAACCCTAACCTTCACACCTCCAGCCAATGGCACCTATTTCGCTGAAACCCGGTCGGCTGCAGGCTGCGTAAGCACTACGCGGACCGCAGTGGTCTCAACCATTGACAATGTTACGGCAGCAGCTGCAGCCGGTGCAGATATTCCTGGATTATGTTCCAGTTCTCCCTCAACCGCACTGGCTGCTACCGCGGTGAATGCCGGAGGTGTAGGAGGGTGGACGGTTCCTGGTAAAATTGCTTACTTCCAGAACTTCAACAGTTATGCCAATAATACGACCACCTCGAGCGGAGTTAATGGCTGGAGTATTGACACCAGTGATCCGATTGACTTAGCACCGGTAGCACCGAATGTTACAACTTCACCGGCTCCGGGCGGAAGCGCGTTCACAGGTGGACAAGGATATTTCTCGGTTCAGTCAAACCGTTTTGAGTGTAACGATACCAATGGTTCATTGGGTGGAGGAACCGCCAACATGGCTGATGTGGTCTGGATTTCTCCGGTTATAAGTCTTTCGGGCTTTGCGACTGTGCAAGCCAGTGTAGACATGGTCAATACTTCTACCGGTGGTCAGGTGTTGGATGGTGGTGCGGATGCGGATTACTATCAGGTACTTTACAAATTGAATGGTGGTGCATTAACCACATTTACAACCAACGGTTATATCCAGGGTAATGGGGGTGCTCCATTCTCTGTTTCTGGAAATACACTTACAGCGAATAGCGGTTCAGTGGCCGGCGGCGGAACCATTCAGATTTTTATCAAGATGAGTACCAACGTGGCTAATGAAAAAATAGCCATTGATAACATAAAGGTATTTGACCCAACAAGCACCATTACATTTACAGACGCAAACAGTCCTACAGCAACGGTCAGCGGCTTACCCGCCCCGGCACTAGGTGCTGCTCCTATTTCTACCACGCTGCGTTGGACGGCCTCTAGTGCACTTGGTGTTTGTCCATCAACCACCGATGACGTTATTGTTACAGTAAATCCTTTGCCCGACCTGGCAACTCCTCAAACTACAACTATTTGCAGCGGGTCGGCAGTTAACTATAAGATACTTCTGAACCCTGCTGGGTTCCCGGCGACTACGAAGTTTACTTGGCCGGCCCCGACCATGTCGGCAGGTGCCGCACAAGGAACGGCAAACCCCAGTGGTGCTGCTGGAGAATTGCAAAGCAATGCACTGCACATCACCGATGTGCTGAATAATACTTCCGGTTCAAACATTACAGCCACCTACAACATCACACCCAAGGATCAGTTTGGTTGTACCGGTGCTATACGAACTGTTGTGGTGACAGTTAAACCTGCACCGGTGGTTGCTGCTGCTCAGACGAAATCCATATGTAGTGGTGCTGCGGTTAATTACAAAATACTGTTGACCCCTGCGGGTTTACCAGCCACCACCAGATTTACCTGGCCTGCGCCGACGATGTCTGCCGGCATTGCGCAGGGCACGGCGAACCCCAGCGGTGCTGCTGGTGAACTTCAGAGCAATGCGCTGCACATTACCGACGTGTTGATCAACAACTCAGCTGCGCCTATCACCGCTACTTATAACATTACACCTTTTGATGGTGCCTGCGTTGGCGCCACGGTTCCGGTAGTAATTACGATAAACCCGCTTCCTGTAGCCAACCCGATCTCTGGTCAGGCTGCTGTGTGTATCGGCCCCACGACCGTACTGTATCAGGTGACCCCCAAAGCGGGATCAACCTATGCCTGGAATGTACCTGCCCCATTTGTGAAATTCGGTGGCGGAACACCAACCGACTTTTTTGTTCTCGTCCAGTTTCCGGCTGTTGGTTCGGGTAATATAACCATGACAGAAACCAATAGTTTTGGTTGCGTCGGGTCTGTCAATACGTTTGCCGTTACCGCTTCCGCTGCGCCCGGTTCGTTTGTGATTTCTGGAGCAGATCCAGTCTGTCAGAATCAAACCGGTGTGCCGTACTCAGTTCCGGCGGCAGCGTTTAATGCGACATCAACCTATAACTGGACAGCTACCGGGGCTACCATCACGAGTGCGGCCAGCGGACCAGGCCTTGGTACCATTTCTGTGGACTTTGGTTCTGTAACCTCGGCGATAATTTCAGTAAGTGAAGTGAGTACATCGGGTTGTTCTTCACCGACCCCTATTACCAAAACGGTAACGGTAAGCAATACGCCTACCATGACTTCTTTGAACTCCACTACTATATGTAGCGGAGGTACACCTTCACTTGTCTTTACCTCCACTGTGGCTAGTACATATGCCTGGAAAGTGACGGGTATTACCGGTGCCCTTACAGGGGCCGTCTTAAATCAGGTAGGAAGCGGCAATTTCTCAGCGACCTTTACTGGAGCTGCAGCACTGTTTAACACGACGGGCTTGATCGGTTCAGTGACATTTGATGTAACACCAACAGGAACGGCCGCCCCTAATTGTGATGGTCCTACCCAGACAGTAACCATTTTTGTAAACCCGGAGCCAGTACTGGTAACACCTCAAACCACAGCCATCTGTAGTGGATCTAGTGTTAACTATGAGATACTGCTGACTCCCGCAAACCTTCCGGCAGGAACGCTCTTTAGTTGGGCTGCGCCGACCATGTCGGATGCTTCGGTGCAAGGTATTGCTCGGGCAAACATCCCTATGGGAGTGGCAGGTACCAAGCACATCCTTGATGCATTGACCAACGGATCAACTTCTCCGATTACAGCTACTTACACCATTTCAGCCACCAGCGGTATCGGTTGCGTGACCAATCAGGCTGCAGCCAGTAGAACGGTCGTAGTAACCGTTAATCCGATCCCTGCACTGAGCAGCACGCTTACACCTGCAGCCATTTGCAGTGGAACCACTTTCTCATATACACCCACCAGCGCTGTAGCTGGCACAACTTTCTCCTGGTCGCGAGCCGCTGTGGCGGGTATCACGCAGGCAGCGTCTTCCGGCACCGGAAGTGTTAGCGAGACTTTGACCAATACTACGGCTTCACCAATTGCTGTTACCTACGCTTACACATCTACAGCTAATGGTTGCCCCAGTAACCCTGCACAGAATGTAGTGGTAACGGTGAACCCTATTCCTTCCCTTAGCAGTGCCTTGGTAGCCCCGGCCATATGCAGTGGAGCAACCTTTAATTACACACCTACCAGTGCAACAGCAGGATCTACTTTTGCATGGTCCAGGGCATTTGTAGCTGGAATAAGTCAGGGTGCTTCATCCGGTACGGCCAACATCAGTGAAGTCCTTACAAATACCACTACAAGTCCAATTGTTGTAACTTATATATACACGACAACTGCGGCTACTTGTAACTCCTCTCAAAACGTAACCGTAACTGTAAATCCTACACCACAGCTAAGCAGTTCGCTGGCACCTCCATCTATTTGCAGCGCCACAACATTTGCGTATACACCAACCAGTGCTGTCGCTGGAGCCACTTTTGCATGGACCCGGGCTGCAGTAGCGGGAATCAGTCAGGCCGCAGGAAGTGGGACAGGTAACATCAGTGAAACCTTGACTAACACAACAGCGTCACCTGTTTCGGTTACGTATGCTATCATTACTACCGCAAATAGCTGCCCCGGACCTTCTCAGAACGTTGTGGTGACGGTAAACCCGTTCCCAACCTTAAGCAGCAGCTTAACACCACCTTCTATTTGTAGTGCAACTACATTTAACTATACACCAACCAGTGCCACCCCGGGAGCCACATTTGCCTGGAGCAGGGCGCTTGTTGTGGGTATTAGTCAAATTGCGTCGTCCGGTACAGGTTCAATCAGTGAGACCCTGACTAACACCACCACTGCTCCGGTAACTGTTACTTATTCGATCACCACTACTGCTAATACCTGCGTGGGTGTTCCTCAAAGTGTCACAGTTACGGTCAACCCGATCCCATCTTTGAGTAGCACACTTACCCCAGCGGCGATTTGCAGTGCTACAACTTTTGCCTATACACCAACCAGTGCAGTTGCCGGTGCTACATTTGCGTGGACCCGTGCTTTGGTTGCCGGTATCAGTCAGGCAGCAGCGAGTGGAACTGGCGCAATTAGCGAAACCCTTACCAATACGACTACCGCGCCGATTGTTGTGACCTATGCGTTCACTACAACAGCGAATGGATGCAGTGCCCCGCAGAATGTAACAGTAACCGTGAATCCGATACCGGTGTTGAGTAGTTCATTGACGCCCCCGGCTATCTGTAGTGCAACCACGTTTAACTATATCGCGACAAGTGCTACTGCTGGTGCTACGTTTGCGTGGACCCGCGCTGCCGTTGCCGGCATTAGCCAGGCCGCAGCTAGTGGAACCGGCTCGGTGAGTGAAACATTGACCAATACCACTACCGCGCCTATTGTAGTGACTTATTCATATACCACGACTGCAAATGGTTGCAGCAATACACCTCAGAATGTAACTGTTACGGTAAACCCGATTCCTGCCTTGAGCAGCACACTTACTCCGGCGGCGATATGCAGCGGATCAACCTTTACCTATACAGCAACCAGTGCCACGGCAGGAGCGACCTTCTCCTGGAGCAGGGCAGTGGTCGCAGGGATTAGCCAGGCGGCAGCCGTTGGTTCTGGTAACATCAGTGAGGTGCTTACCAACACGACGAATGCTCCTGTTGCATTGACTTATGTTTATACCACGTCAGCCAATGGATGTACGAGTGCTCCGCAGAATGTTGTGTTGACCGTAAACCCGGTTCCTTCACTGAGCAGTACACTTACACCTCCGGCCATATGCAGTGCAACTGTATTCTCTTATACTCCCACCAGTGCAGTGGCGGGCGCCACGTTTGCCTGGACCCGGGCCCTGGTTGCCGGTATAAGCCAGGCAGCCACCAGTGGAACAGGTGTAGTCAGTGAGACACTAACCAATACAACTACAGCACCGATCGCCGTAACCTACGCATACACCACAACAGCCAATGGTTGTAGCAGCACTCCTCAGAATGTTATTGTTACCGTTAACCCTACTCCAGTCCTGAGTAGTTCGTTGACTCCCCCGGCCATTTGTAGTGCAACAACATTTACCTACACGCCGACAAGCGCCACAGCCGGAGCTACCTTCTCCTGGACCCGTGCTTTGGTGGCAGGTATTAGCCAGGCAGCGGCAGGTGGGAGCGGTGTAATCAGTGAAACACTGACCAATACAACTACGGCCCCGATTGTTGTGACCTATGCGATTACTACAACGGCAAATGGTTGCAGTGATGCGCCACAAAATGTTACGGTAACGGTTAACCCTATCCCTTCACTGAGCAGCACACTCACTCCAGTGGGTATTTGTAGCGCAACAACATTCACCTACACGCCTACCAGTGCCGTAGCTGGCGCCACGTTCGCTTGGACGCGCGCTGCGGTGGTTGGTATTAGCCAGGCGGCCGCCGCAGGAGCAGGCGCTGTGAGCGAAACCCTAACCAATACAACAACAGCACCCGTCGTAGTGACCTATGCTTACACGACTACAGCCAACGGCTGCAGTAATGCACCTCAGAATGTAACGGTGACGGTTAATCCAATCCCTGCACTGAGCAGCACACTCACGCCTCCTGCAATTTGTAGTGCAACAACCTTTAGCTACACGGCCACCAGCGCGACGGCTGGAGCAACTTTCGCGTGGACCAGGGCGGCAGTCGTCGGTATTAGCCAGGCTGCATCGAGCGGAACGGGAAATATTAGTGAAATCCTTACCAATACAACAACATCGCCTAAGAATGTTACTTACGCGTACATTACTTCTGCAAATGGATGTAGTAGTCTCGTGCAAAATGTTGTAGTAACTGTTAATCCTATTCCAACATTAAGCAGTACGCTAACACCTGCTGGCATCTGTAGTGCAACTACCTTTAGTTACACACCAACGAGTGCCGTGGCTGGTGCTACCTTCACGTGGACCCGGGCTCTGGTAGCCGGTATTTCCCAGGTTGCATCCAGCGGCAGTGGTAACATCAGTGAAACGCTTACCAACACGACCACTGCACCGATTGTTGTCACCTATGCTGTCACCACCACCGCCAACGGTTGTAACTCCACGCAGAATGTTACAGTAACCGTAAACCCTATTCCTGTTCTAAGTAGTACACTTACGCCACCTGCAATTTGTAGTGGAACTACTTTTGCTTACACTGCCACCAGTGCAACAGCAGGGGCCACCTTTGCCTGGACGCGCGCGTTGGTTGCGGGCATTAGTGAAGCAGCAGCCAGCGGAACGGGCAATGTGAGTGAAACATTGACCAACACCACCGCATCACCCATTGTGGTAACCTATGCGTATACCACATCGGCCAATGGTTGCAATGCTCCACAGAGCGTAACTGTAACTGTAAACCCCATCCCTGTACTAAGCAGTACCTTGACGCCGCCTGCAATTTGCTCTGCAACGACATTCAGTTATGCGGCAACTTCTGCTACCGCGGGAGCAACCTTTGCATGGACCCGGGCAGCAGTGGCCGGAATCAGCCAGGCAGCAGGTTCTGGAATTGGAAGCGTGAGTGAGACCCTGACCAACACTACAACAGCCCCCATTGTTGTAACCTATGCCTACGTTACTACTGCAAATGGTTGCAGCAGTGCTCCACAAAATGTAACGGTAACCGTCAACCCAATTCCTACGCTCAGTAGTACGCTTACCCCAACTGCAATCTGTAGTGGAACGACATTTAATTACACAGCAACCAGTGCTACTGCAGGGGCAACATTCGCCTGGACGAGGGCTGTTACAGCTGGTATCAGTCAAGGTGCCACCAGTGGAACAGGTAATGTAAGTGAAGTGCTTACCAATACCACCACTGCCCCGGTGTCCTTGACCTACGTTTACACCACTACCGCGAATGGTTGCGTTGGAGCTCCTCAGAATGTGGTGTTGACTGTAAACCCCACACCAGTTTTGAGCAGTACACTTACTCCGCCAGCCATCTGCAGCGGGGCCACCTTCAGTTATACGCCAACAAGCGCAACAGCTGGGGCTACGTTTGCGTGGACCCGTGCCGCAGTCTTGGGCATAAGCCAGGCAGCTGCGCTGGGCACAGCTGGCGTGAACGAAGTACTGACTAATACTACTACTGCGCCTATTGTTGTTACTTACCTCTATACCACAACAGCAAACGGCTGTAGCGACGTGCCTCAGGCCGTTACTGTAACGGTTAACCCGGTACCGGTACTGAGTAGTACACTGACGCCCGCAGCGATTTGTAGCTCTACTACCTTCAGTTACACGCCCACTAGTGCAACGGCAGGCGCAACCTTTACGTGGAGTCGCGCACTCGTAGCCGGCATAAGCCAGATTGCATCCAGTGGAGTAGGACCCGTCAATGAAGCATTGACCAATACGACTACGGCTCCAATTGTTGTTACATACATATATACTATTTCAGCAAACGGCTGTAGTGCACCTCAAAACGTGACGGTGACCGTTAATCCGATTCCAAGCCTGACCAGTACCCTGACACCGCCGGCCATTTGTAGTGCTGCGACATTTACCTACACACCAACCAGTGGCGTAGTGGGGTCGACATTCTCATGGAGCCGTGCCTTGGTAGCTGGCATCAGTCAGGCAGCTTCTGCAGGTTCAGGTTCGATCAGCGAGACTTTGACCAATACCACAACCGCACCTATTGTTGTAACATATGTTTATATCACGTCTGCCAATGGCTGCAGCAGTGCACCACAAAATGTAACAGTAACGGTAAATCCTATACCGGTATTAAATAGTACGTTGACACCACCTGCTATATGTAGCGGAACAACCTTCGCGTATACAGCTACCAGTGCTACAGCCGGAGCCACTTTTGCCTGGAGTAGGGCATTTGTCGCTGGTATTACTGAGGCAGCCTCCACGGGTAGTGGTAACGTAAGTGAAGTACTGACTAACACCACCACAGCGCCAATCGTTGTTACCTACGCATACATCACGACCGCAAACGGATGTAGCGACCTGGCGCAGAATGTGCTGGTTACCGTGAACCCTATACCAACTTTGAGCAGCACATTGACGCCGCCAGCAATTTGTAGTGCTAGTAACTTTACATATACGCCAACCAGTGCAACCGCTGGCGCGACGTTCGCATGGAGCAGAGCTTTGGTTGCAGGTATTAGCCAGGCTGCCACATCCGGAACTGGTGCCATTAACGAGACACTCACCAACTCCACAACGGCTCCAATCGTTGTAACGTATGCTTACATTACCTCGGCTAACGGATGCAGTAACCCGCCGCAGAATGTTACTGTTACAGTTAATCCCATTCCGGCACTCAGCAGCACATTGACGCCGGCTGCCATTTGTAGCGGTACTGCATTTACCTACACACCAACCAGTGCTACACCCGGCGCAACTTTTGCTTGGACGCGTGCCCTTGTGGCGGGAATAAGCCAAGCTGCTGGAAGCGGATCGGGTAACGTTAGCGAAGTGTTAACCAACACAACTACGGCGCCCGTTATTGTAACATATGGCTTCACCACAACCGCCAATGGCTGTAGTCTGGTTCAGAGTGTGCTGGTGACTGTCAATCCAATACCCGTGTTGAACAGTACCCTTACACCACCTGCTATATGTAGTGCTACAACCTTTAATTATGCAGCGACAAGTGCAACTGGAGGTGCGACCTTCGCCTGGTCAAGGGCATTGGTGGCTGGTATTTCGCAGGCAGCCTCTTCAGGTACCGGCAACGTCAGTGAGGCGCTGACCAATACCACAACCGCGCCCATTGTTGTCACCTATGTGTATACGACCACCGCCAACGGATGTGTCGGCCCAACTCAAAATGTTGCGGTTGTAGTTAATCCAATACCTGTGCTGAGCAGCAGTTTAACACCTGCCGCTATTTGTAGTGGTGCAACTTTTGGGTACACACCGACTAGCGCAACGGCTGGAGCAACATTTGCCTGGAGCCGGGCTTTGGTAGCTGGCATTACTGAGGCCGCATCCAGTGGAACTGGTAATGTAAGCGAGGTGCTGACCAATACAACGACCGCGCCTGTGGCGGTTACGTACGTTTACACAACTTCAGCGAACTCCTGCAGTAGCAATCAGAATGTGGTGGTTACGGTAAATCCTATTCCTGTACTCAGCAGCACCTTAACCCCACCTGCCATTTGCAGTGCTACTACATTCTCCTATACACCCACCAGCGCAACAGCCGGTGCGACATTTAGTTGGTCGCGGGCGGCCGTAGTAGGAATCACGGAGGCGGCATCCTCAGGAACGGGCGCGGTAAGTGAGATACTAACCAATACTACGTCCGCGCCTATTGTGGTAACCTATGCCTACACCACGACGGCGAATGGCTGTAACAATGCAGCGCAAAATGTAACCGTAACCGTTAACCCTACACCTACGCTGAGCAGTGCTCTAGCGCCTCCTGCTATATGTAGTGGTACCACCTTTAGTTACACTGCAACAAGCGCTACCGCTGGAGCTACTTTCGCCTGGAGCAGGGCTGTAGTCCTGGGCATTAGCCAGGCGGCCTCTTCGGGTACAGGCAATGTTAGTGAGGTGCTTACTAACACCACCACGGCACCCGTGAATGTTAACTACTCCTACATAACCACCGCGAATGGTTGTAGCAATCCACCCCAGACGGTTACAGTTACGGTGAATCCTATCCCGGTACTGACGAGCACATTGGCACCACCGGCAATTTGCAGTACAGCCACGTTTGCCTATGTGCCTACCAGTGCTACCGCCGGCACCACGTTTGCCTGGACCCGTGCCTTGGTGGCTGGTATTACAGAAGCAGCTTCATCAGGTACTGGCAACATAAGTGAGACCCTCACCAATACAACAGGTTCCCCGATTGTGGTCACATATGTTGTGACTTCAACGGCCAACAGTTGCAGCAACCCACAGAATGTTGTGGTTACAGTTAATCCGATTCCGGTAATTACCCCCCAGGGTAATATTTCTGTCTGTACAGGTGCTTCTGTTGGACCTATAACTTTCTCGGCTAGCACCGGCGGGGGAGAGACTTACACTTGGACCAATTCCAATGCCTCCATTGGGCTCGCCGCTGCTGGTTCGGGTAACATTGCTGCCTTTACCTCTCCTTCGAATACCACCAATGCTGATTTCGTAGGAAGTGTGGTGGTTACGGCAAGCAAAGCTTCCTGTACAAGCGCTACGATGACCTTTACCATTACTGTGAAACCTAAGCCTGTGGTTGCCAGCACGCTGAATGTGAGTCGTTGCAGCGGCACCGCCTATGGTATTTCGTTAGCTACGGATGGGGTGTCCATCGGCGCCTCTAACTATGATGTTACCGCTACCGTTCAAGTAGGTTTGACAGGTACCGCCACAACGGGGGTAGCCCTAGCTGCTGGTGCCTTGCTCACCGACGTATTCACCAATAAAACCGCGGTTCCGCTTACAGTAACCTATCATGTAACTCCTCACGGTACAAATGGTTGCACGGGTGATCTAAAGGATATCGTATTTACGGTTAATCCGGAACCAGTTGTATTTGTTGGCCCTGTGCCTGCTGTATGTAGCAATGACATTACAAACATTGTATTAGGTACAGATGGTATTTCCGTGGGTGCATCGAGCTATAAGATTACCGCCAAGACTTACAGCACCGATAATGGAGTTTCTTTCGCTGGTGCTCTTCCTGCTGGATTTACTGATGCAGGAAATGCATCGTTGAATGCACCGGGAACCATCAGCCTGATTAAGAACGATAAATATGTAAATACCCGCGCAACCACTGTCATCGTTCGTTATACTGTCGTTGCAACCGGCCCTGCTGGTAGCGGAGGCTGCTCTGGAGCTCCTGTTGATGTTGACATCACGATCAATCCTCAGCCTACCCTAAATCCGGCACTAAGTCCGGTGGCTGTATGTAGTGGTGTCGCCTCAGGTGTGACTCTTGGTGTTGATGTAGGATCAGTGGCAGCTTCATCTTATAATATTACGTCGATTACTTTCCCAGGCTTAACAGCCGGACCTTCCAACGCAGGTATAGGTACTGGAAAAGCCGCCAATGCGATTTCGGGTGATTTCTACGTAAACACAACCAATAGCCCGTTAACAGCGGTGTACAAAGTTGTCCCGGTTTCTGCAGCTGGATGTGTTGGTCCGGAAGGAACTGTGACCCTGACGGTGAACCCGTCACCTGATGTTGCGGATAACCTCAATAAGACCGTTTGCTCAGGATCTATCGCTGGCATAACCCTGGCAACTAAAGCCACCAGTGTGGCAGCTGCAACGTATAACATTATTTCGCGGACAGTTACTTTGGGTCTTACTTCTGATCCTGGCAATGTTTCAGTTCCAGCAAATGGTGTAGCCGCTGCTTATTTTGCTAATGATAAATTCGTTAACGCAACAAACGGCACGCTTATCGTTACTTATCGTGTTGAGCCTGTGACTTCAGTTGGTTTGGGTAGTTGCAAGGGCCCTCAAAAGGATATTGTGTTGACGGTGGAGCCAACCATTTTGGCCACTTCTACCATCAATCATAAAGCCCTCATATGCAGCAGCAGTGGATCAACTTCGGATCCTACCGATATCGAATTGTTGTCTCCGACAACACCGTCTGCCGGTACCATAACGTTTAACTACACGGCAGTATCCAGTATCGGCGGTCAGATCTCAGGATTTGCTCCGTCATTGTCTAACCTGGCAGCTGGTTATCACATAGCAGATAACCTGGTGAATACATCAAACTCAGCTGTAGGAGCAACGGTTACTTATACCATTACGCCGGTTGCTGCTGGTGCCGCAGGGGGCGTGGGTTGTACAGGGACACCATTCCCTGTGGTAGTCCAAGTTGAGCCGAAACCTAAGTTGGTGGCAACACCTACAATCAAAACAGTGTGTGAAGGTGTGAGCCCCGGTATTTCGCTAACCTCGCCAACAACGCCCTCCGCAGGTACGGTAGAGTTTTTACTTACTTCGGTCGTGTCGACAGGTGGTGTGACAGGTGCGTCTGCAGTTAACACGGTATTCCCGAATAACTCCAGCATTGCGGATATCCTGAGCAACCCCACAGCAACCGTTCAGACCGTGACCTACACGCTCCGTCCCCGGGTGAATGGCGGAGCAGGTTGCATTGGAGATGATGTTACCGTAACTATTAATGTTAACCCTCGTCCCGTACTCACGGCAACACCTCAGGCGCCAATCTGTTCGGGCGATCAAGTTGATATAAACCTTACTGCCGATGTGGCTAGTACGGTTGCGACCTGGACTGTAAGTGCTCCGGGTACGATCACAGGCGCAGGTCCGGGTGCAGGTGACAGGATATTCCAGGTGCTGTTTAACAGTGGCAACAATGTTGAGACGGTTACTTATACGGTGACACCAACTTCTGCTGGGTGTGCTGGAACACCTTTAGTGATTAATGTTACCGTTAACCCCAAAGCAAAAATTACGGGTGTACCGACATCACAAGTGGTTTGTCATGGTAGCTCCCTGAATGTGCCTTTGACGAGCCCCGTTGCTGGTACCACATTTACATGGGTAGTCTCTGATCCAAGTGGTCTGGGTGTGGCATTATCTGGATCTGGCAATACCATTGTACAGCCAATGACCAACACGTTGGGCTTCCAGGCAACCCTTACTTATACGATCACGCCGACAGGCCCTGGAGGATGTGTGGGTGAGGAGAAGACCATGATTGTGAATGTATCACCTCAAATTACTGCAGCATTCCTCAATACACCTTCACCCGACTTTATCTGCAAAGGCACAACAGAGTTTCTTGTGTTCCAGTTTGGCGGACAACCTTTGTTTAGCTTCACTTACAACAAGGGTGGGGCAGGTATCACGCAAACCAACAAAGGAAATGTGGTTGTTATTCAGGATACCCCGCTGGTAACTACGACCTACACCATTACTTCCGTGACCGATGGACTGGGTTGCACCCAGGCATTTAATGTCCCGTTCACTGTGAATGTGGGTGATACTGATCCTAACTACAGCATTATCACACCTTTGGCAACCTGCAGTCCTAACCAGGTATCTTTCCAGCACAATCAGGTGGCGGGAACTATTTACACCTGGCGCTTTGGTGACTCTGCAGACTCGGTTTATACGGCAACTACATCTGTAGCCAATAAGGTGATTAAGCATACGTATACAAACCTGAGCCCTACCAGTACGTTGACGTATCCGGTAACGCTACAAACCGAGCTACCGGCACCGTACCCAGGTTGCTTTAAGACGACCACACCCAAGAATATTACTATCTATCCGAACATCATTGCTAACGTGCTGCCGGATAAATCTGAGATATGTAGCGGTGAATCTATCCAGTTCTCCAACCAAAGTGTAGGAGCCAACACCCACAACTGGTCGTATAGGGTTCAGGGTCAGACGGCAGAAACTGCCATGGGCACAAGTATTAACATCGGATTTACGTTTACCAATACAACTACGGCTAATCCTTTGATTTACGAAGTGTTGTATCGGGGAAGTAATGCCAATTGCCCTGCACCAGCGGTGGTTATCCCTATCAAGGTGTATCGCAGTCCGGTGGCAAACTTCAATGAGGGTACTGTGCCGCCATTTGTAAATGGACAGTCCGTCATCACGTACGCCAATACATCAACGCCAGTTGATGGTGCGGCATTCTCGTATGACTGGACATTTGGTTCGGATTCACAACCCAATCTTTTCTCAGGCACTACTCCGGGTTCTGTAACTTATGTTCGTCCAGGTGCTAAAGAAGTAACACTTACGGTGATAAATCGCCAGGCTGCGTTGTGTAAGTCAACCATCAGCAAAACGATCAATATACCCTTGTTGCCATTGGTTGCTACCTTTACAGCTACACCGGCCAAGTCTTGTTATCCTTCTAAAATCACCATCAGCCAGAGTAACATCACCGGTGACGTTATTGAATGGAAAGTGTTTGACGATCACGCCAGGGTAGTGGCAACTTCGAGTGGGGCAAACCCTGTTTTTGATATCCCGACTGAAGGCCGTTATGTGATCACCCTGAAAACTAGCAGTTCGCTTACTGGACAAACTGCAACAGCTGCCAACCAGACCGTGGAAGTATATGGTAAGCCTTTTGCTTCCTTCGATGTACGCCCGGATGTGGTGTACGTTCCTGATACTGAGCTGAGCACATTCAACTTCAGTACTGGTGCTACAGACTATAAATGGGACTTTGGGGATGGAGGCACATCTACTAAGGAAGACCCGACCTACATCTACAAGATTGAAGGCCTTTATGAAATTCGCCTGATCGCCCAGAACGACCACGGAGGCGGTGTGGTATGCGCTGATACCCTGAAACATAAAGTACTCGCCAAGCAGGGCGGGGTAGCTAAAGTACCAAATGCCTTTACACCGAGCCCGTTTGGACCGAATGGTGGTAGTGTAAGCGGTGGTGGTAGTGGCTCAGGCTCAGGAAGTGGTTCAGGCTCTGGCTCTGGCTCAGGTTCAGGAAGTGGTTCAGGCTCCGGTTCTGGCAGCGGTTCAGGGTCAGGAAGTGGTTCTGGAAGTGGTTCAGGATCTGGTAGCTCTGGTGTTGGTGGCACGGGTGGTACTGGGTCGTTTAACGACGTATTCCTGCCATTTGTGCGTGGGGTTGAAGAGTTTAACCTGCAGATATTTGATCGTTGGGGTAACCTCATATTCGAATCGAACAACCAGAATATCGGTTGGGATGGCTACGGCAAGGATGGACGAATTCTGCCGGCCGGAGTATACGTCTATAAGCTGACCATCCGACTTTCTGATGGCCAGCGGTCGACGCAGATTGGTGATGTGACGATGATCCGGTAAATTTGGAGAATATGCGGAAAGTAATTCTTGTTCTGTCTGTGTGGTTATTGTGTGCGATCAGTGCGTTGGCGCAGGATCCTCAATTCTCACAATATTACCAGGCACCGCTGTACCTGAATCCGGCCTTTGCAGGTATCACGCCGCAACAACGGCTTACATTTAACCATCGTATTCAGTGGCCTAACCTGCCTCAGGCATTCTCGACATTCGCTGCATCCTATGACATCTGGGTGGATGAACTGCGCAGCGGATTTGGTGTATTGGCAACTACAGACAAGATGGGTTCTGCCGGATGGAGAACCACCACAGCTAGTTTGCTGTACAGCTTCAAAGTAAAAATCAGTGACAAACTGGTTTTCTCTCCCGGATTAAACTTCGGATACGGCATAAATGGACTGGACAGAACCAAACTAAGATTGGGTGACGGTATCGAATTCAATGGACAATCCCTCGACCCGGCGCTCGCCGCGTTGGGGAATCAGCAATATTTTGACTTTGGCTCCGGCTTCCTTTTTTATTCAAAGTCTTTATGGTTGGGTGCAGCATTTGCCCACATGAATAAGCCAAACTTGTCTGTGCTCAACAGCACCACGCGGTTGCCTATGAAAATAACAGTTCACGGGGGTGCCAAAATCGAGTTGTTAAACGGACTGCGTTCAGGCTCAAGGGTTTCGTATTTGACCCCCTCATTTATCTACATGTCCCAGGGTGGGATCACCCAGCTGACCATGGGGGTAAACTATCACATCGACCCTGTATTTGTTGGGGTGTGGTACCGCGGTAAGCCCTTTGAAAAAACGGTTGTCGGTTCCGTTCAGCAGGATGGATTGATCCTTCAGATGGGTATGTATCTTGAGAAGCTGACGGTAGGGTATAGCTATGACTTCAGTACTTCTGGCCTCTCAAATGCTTCTGGCGGAGCGCATGAGATTTCATTGATCTACGAGTTTAATGTGAAGCCAATTCAACGAGGCGTGAAAAAGCGCAACCGCCTAATTCCTTGCCCGACTAGCGGAAGGAAAGAGAGTTTCTGGAAATAGGAATTTCCTGACCCGTCTTGAATTCGTTACCCTCCCTGCTTTAGCTACCTCGGATAAACGGTTACCTTTGACCGAAATTTTTACGGTGAACGAGGTCCTATCCAACTATTCTGACGAACTGGCATCACAGCCTGTATTTGCCACGGTGGCAAAGGCCGCCCGTATCTGTGGCATAGAAGGGTATGTGGTGGGTGGATATGTTCGGGACCTCATCCTCAACCGACCTAACAAGGACATTGACTTTGTGTGTGTTGGTAGTGGTATCGCCTGGGCGGAACAAGTTGCCGCTTTCCTGGGCCACGTCCCGGTGACCGTATTTAAGACCTACGGTACCGCCATGATCCGTTATGGGGATTATGAATTGGAATTTGTAGGCGCTCGTAAAGAATCCTATCGGGAAGATTCTCGAAACCCAATCGTAGAAGATGGAACATTGGAAGATGATCAGCGCAGGCGTGATTTCACAATCAATGCGATGGCCATTAGCCTGAATGCTGCCAACTACGGGGAATTGATTGACCCGTTCAATGGTGTTCAGGATCTCAAAGACAAGACGATTCGGACACCGTTGGATCCCGGAATAACCTTTTCGGATGATCCCTTACGGATGATGCGCGCCATTCGCTTTGCGTCACAATTGAGTTTTGATATTGAGGCAGATACCTTTGCCTCATTACAGACGCAGGCCGATCGGCTCAAGATTGTTTCGATGGAACGGATTTCGGATGAATTGAATAAGATCATTTTGAGTCCGGTGCCTTCCTATGGATTCAAGCTGCTGTTTCATAGTGGCTTGCTTAAGCAATTCTTTCCTGAAATGGTGGCGCTCCAGGGTGTCGACTATGTTGACAACAAAGCACATAAAGACAATTTCTACCATACCTTACAGGTGCTGGATAATGTTTCGGTGATGTCCTATGACCTCTGGCTGCGTTGGGCTGCTATTCTGCATGACATCGCCAAGCCGGCCACTAAGCGATTTGAACCAGGACATGGATGGACGTTCCACGGCCATGAAGATAAGGGGGCTCGAATGGTGCCAGGTATTTTCAGGCGATTGAAGCTCCCCATGAACGAAAAGATGGAATTTGTGCAGAAACTGGTGAGGCTTCATCTTCGTCCGATTGTACTGGCCAACGATGTTACAGATAGCGCGGTTCGCCGGCTGTTGTTTGAGGCAGGTGCCGATGCAGATGCGCTGATGCTGCTTTGCCGGGCAGACATTACATCGAAGAACCAGGAAAAAGTTAAGAAGTATCTCAAAAATTTCGAAAGGGTAGAAGTGAAACTGAAGGAGGTGGAGAGCAAAGATCATATCAGGAATTTTCAGCCGCCGGTATCCGGAGATGAAATCATCCAAATGTTCAATTTGCCGCCAAGTCGTATTATTGGTGAACTTAAAGAAGCGGTGAAGGAAGCTATATTGGAAGGTGAAATCCGAAATGATCGTGACGAAGCGATTATTTTCCTGCAAGCATTGGCCCGCAAAAAAGGTATTGTACTTAATGAAATAAACGATTGATTAAACATGAAACTACACATTACACTAATGGTGCTGGCCATCTTGTCCTGCTCGGTGGCGCTTGGTCAGGGAAAGAAGGCACAACCAGCGCAGCAGCCGACCGCTCAACCTGCAGTAAAGGAAGAGTCAAAAAAGGAGTCGGTAAGTAACAGCCTGCTGGAGCACTATGTAAGAAAACGAGCAGTAGCCGCTCGCTGGAATGACTATGATATCGTACGTGATGCCATGTACGATATGATCATTGAGGATCCGGCCAACGATTCCCTGATCGCACAGCTGGCGTATTTGTATTTTGATAATCAGAAATTTCCATCTACAGTCCTTGTGTGCCAGGATCTTCTTAATCGAAACCCGAAGAATGTACAGGCCCTGGAGATGGCAGCCATCAGCTATGAAAACCTGAGTTTGCTTGACCGGGCCCTTCAGAGTTACGAGAGCCTCTTTCTGCTGACCGGCAACATCACTTCTTTGTATAAAATGGCCTTCCTCCAATTTGAATTAAAGCGATATGCCGAAAGTATTACGAATGCTGATATTATGTTGGGTAAACCCGATGTGGACACCATGAAAGTGCAATTCAATGACAAGGACGGCAAGCCCAAAGAATATCCTGTACGAATTGCTTTGCTTAATCTCAAGGGGATGGTGTATAAAGATCAGGCGGATAAGGTAAGTGCAAAGAAATTCTTTGAGGAAGCCCTGAAACTGGCCCCTGATTTTGCGCCTGCCAAACAGGGTTTGGATTCTTTGAAGTGATGCAACCTTTTGTCCACAGGCGGGTCTTTAACAGATATGGGGCCTTCTCTTCACGCAGATATTATCGACAGGTGCCGGAGAGGTGACCAAGAGGCTCATTATCAGCTATATAGACTCTATTCGCGCAGCATGTTCAATGTAGGCTATCGCATTGTTAACAATGAAGCCGAGGCTGAAGATGTACTCCAGGAAGCATTCATAAGTGCTTTTAGGAGCCTTGAGCATTACCGTGGGGATGCTTCATTTGGTGCCTGGCTGAAGCGTATCGTCATCAATAAGGCGATCAATGTGATTAAGCAACGAAGAACGGAACCATTGCCGGAAGAGGATTTTGATGTGGCTGACGATGGGTGGGATGAAAAGGAATTTCCGTTTTCGGTTGAGCAGGTGAGGACGGCTATTGAAGCCTTGCCGGACGGATACAGATCGGTATTGTCCTTATATCTGCTCGAGGGATATGACCATGCAGAAATTGCCGGAATCCTCGGTATTTCAGAATCAACCAGTAAGTCGCAATTTAACCGCTCGAAGAAAAAACTTCGGGAACTATTGGAAGGAGGACCATCATGAAAAATGGATTGAATGAATTTGTGAACAGGAACCGCGATGAATTTGATTCTCGTGTGCCTGCCGACCGGGTTTGGAACCGGATATCCTTCTCTATGGGATTTGGATTTTCCTGGTGGAACAACGTTGCTCTATGGCGGGCTGCTGCTGTGCTCATGATGGGACTTAGCCTTTTCCTGTTCCTGACCCGCACGGGCCATGAACCAGGACCTGCCTTGACACAACAGGATTTTGGTGACGTAGAGTTGTTCTACAAGGCTCAGATATCAGAGAAGGTGGCCTTGATTCATGATGCCGGTGATTTGGCGGATGATTCCTTCACGCAGGACCTGCAAAAACTTGAGGCGATGTATACGGTGCTACACGATGAAATGAAACGTCATCCTTCTGAGAAAGTGAAAGATGCCCTGGTATTGAATATGATTGTACGGATTGACTTGCTCAATCAGCAAATTCAAAAACTGGAGGAATCAGCACGGGAAAAGGATATTCCGGCGACGATTTAGCCTAAAATTCTTCTTCGCTTTTCAGCTCAATGGGGTCTTTATTGGAATCGAGGATTTTGCCTTCATCACATTTTAAAACCCGATTGGGAAATTTTTTGATAAGTCCGTAACTGTGGGTTGCCATCAGGACAGCTGTACCACTTCGGTTGATTTGTTGGAACAACTTGAGGATTCCGGAAGATACTTCGGGGTCAAGGTTACCGGTAGGCTCGTCGGCAATAAGAATATGAGGCTCGTTGAGCAAGGCCCGGGCAATCACTACCCGCTGTTGTTCACCACCCGATAATTGATGAGGCATTTTCTTTTCAACTGATCCAAGTCCGACCTGCATCAGCACGTCGACCATGCGGCTCTTCATCTTCAGGCTGTCGCGCCATCCGGTAGCCTTCAGTACGAACAACAGGTTTTCACCTACGGTGCGATCCGGAAACAACTGGAAATCCTGAAAGATGATTCCGATTTTTCTGCGAAGGAGGGGTATTTGCTTCGGCTTGATATCATTAATGCTGAATCCTGCAACGGTGATGTCACCTGAAATCAATGGAAGATCGGCATAAAGGGTTTTTAGCAATGACGATTTACCTGAACCTGTACGACCTACCAGAAAGGCGAAATCCCCTTTTTCGATTGAGAAGGATATATTCTGTAGCACGGCCTGCTCACCCTGGTAGATGCTGGCATTGGTAACACGAACAACGGGTTCTGATGAGAACATGGTGTAAATGTCTAGCCGTTCACTTTCTTGTGGTCGGCGAGAAATTTCGCAAGGCCGGCGTCTGTGAGGGGATGGTTGAGCAGATCAGTAATTACCTTCAATGGGCAGGTGGCGACATCTGCCCCAATTTCCGCACACTTGATGAGGTGTATGGTATGTCGGATGCTTGCTGCCAGGATTTCAGTTCCGTATCCATAGTTGTTATAAATCAATCTGATCTGCGCAATGAGTTCGATGCCATCCTGGGTGATGTCATCAAGGCGCCCGATAAAAGGTGATACGTAAGAGGCACCTGCCTTAGCGGCCAGCATGGCTTGACCGGGTGAAAAGACCAGGGTGCAATTGGTGCGAATTCCTTCACTGGAGAATTTTTTGATGGCCTTTACGCCCTCCTTAATCATCGGTACTTTAACCACGATCTTATCATCAATTTTAGCGAGTTCCCGGCCTTCACGCATGATTCCTTCCAGGTCGGTGGCAATTACTTCTGCACTAACATTGGCATCCACAATTTGACAGATAGCCTTGTAGTGGGAGCGAATATTGTCAGCTCCCTTAATCCCTTCTTTTGCCATCAACGATGGGTTGGTGGTAACACCATCCAACACGCCCAAGTCATACGCTTCTTTGATTTCGTTAAGGTTGGCGGTATCGATAAAGAATTTCATGATTGGTTATTTCAGTTTTTGTAAATCTACAATTTTCAGATGCATCCGGGACACTAATCCACGTGACAGCGAAGGCAAAAAAATAGCAAGCCGAACATCGCACCGCTACAACCGCCTACCCTTGCTACCTTCCGGTCCTGGGGGAGTTCAGCAGGAGCTGGTCGTGCCGGCTTGCCGGGCGTAAAGATAGGGAAGTTTTGGACTCCCTAAAGCCCTTCTTGCGACCGTAGCGGGAGCACGGAGACCCCTAAACTCAGCCCGTTGGCTGACCTTTGTCATAGAGAGCATCACTCCGGGAGGATAACTTGGGGTATTAATTTCCAACGTTCTCCATCCTGGTATGGCCCGAAGATCAGCCCTGCGCGAACTTACCCCCGATCGGGTAAGTCAGCAGCTGCAAAGCATCATACAAAAGATGCTGTTGGCAGAGAAAAAGTACGCCAGTATCCTGGTCGATTTACATCCACATTTCAAAACGAGCGGCATAAATCTGTTGCACTACTTGGTTTTGAGAAGTACGGAACTGCGGGATATCCAGGAGTATCTTCATCGGGAAGGATTGTCCTCCCTAACCAATAGTGAAGGTCATACGCTGCATCAACTTCAGAAGGTCTTGCATTGGCTGAACAAATCAATCGATCCTGAAACCCCGGCCGTTTGTACCAGCGACGAGGGGAACAGGCTGCGGAGCCTGCATACGGAGCACCTGCTGGGCACATTTCCGGCACAAGACCGCCCTCACATCATGGTAACATTCTCGGCCGAACTTATGCAGGACAGAAAACTGGTCGAGGATATGCTGAACGAAGGCATGACGGTAGCGCGTATCAATTGCGCACATGATGCACCGGATGTTTGGTTAAGTATGATTCGTGTCTTGCGGTCGGCCATTGCAAAAACCGGGAAGAATTGTAAAATCTATATGGACCTGGCAGGTCCCAAGATCAGGATACGATCTATACAAAACAGAAAACGTGATCTGGTTGAGGAACTTGAGGTTGAGGAGGGAATGGAGTTATTTTTGAATTATGCGGAAGAAGGCATAACCACTGGCGGTAAGAAGAAAAAGCGCAAGCTGAACACCCTTTATGTAGAACCTAAAGAAATATTGACCATCGTTAAACCCGGAGAACATATCTTCTTTGACGATGGGAAATTTGAGGCGCGCGTTGACTCGTGGGAGGAGGGAAAAGTGCGCGTTGAAATTGTGAGGATATCGACCAAGAAGCCAATACTGAGACCGCAAAAGGGCATTAACCTCCCGGACTCGGATGTTACGATACCCCCATTGACTGAGGAAGACCTTGCCAATATTCCGTTCATATGCGAACATGCGGATATGGTGGGATATTCATTTGTCAATAGTCCAACAGATATCGATAAGCTTCGCGCTGAATTGAAACGGTTCTCGATGCAACAAGAGCCTGACATCATTCTGAAAATTGAGCGATTATCAGCGGTGCGCAACCTTCCGGCACTACTAATGAACGGGATGCAGAACTCAGGGCTGGGTGTTATGATTGCCCGGGGAGATCTTGCCGTAGAAATTGGTTTTGAACGCCTCAGTGAAATTCAGGAAGAAATATTGTGGATATGCGAAGCGGCACATGTGCCGGTGATATGGGCTACCCAGGTTCTTGAGACGCTAAACAAAACAGGGTACGCCACCCGTTCGGAAATTACTGACGCAGCGATGGGTGTACGGGCCGAGTGTGTAATGCTCAATAAAGGCCAGTTCATCGTGAAAACCATCAAAACCCTGGACGATATCCTTACGCGCCAACTGGGTCACGTGGACAAAAAGCGATTCATCATGCGACCTCTCGGTATCGCCAGAAGTTTTATGGGCATGCACCGGGATTCATCCAAGGCGATCTGACCGAAGTCGAACGAAGCTGTTCCAAAATGGGACAACCATTGGCTGGAATGCTCCTCTGAATCACCATAAATGGTCGATTTCCGGCGGCATGTATTTTGTTTATCTTCGATCAAACCTTCCATATGTTCTATACCAACCTGAAGATTGCCTGGCGAAATCTGAGTCGCCAATTTTCCTATTCCCTTATTAACATTCTCGGGCTTTCAATAGGATTGGCTTGTAGCCTGGTCATGATCCTTTATGTATACAGTGAATGGAGCTATGATCGTCATTTTAGTAAGGCCGACCGAATCTATAAGATTGGTATTTCCTTTATGAACATTGGCAACTTTGGGCTAGGTCCTGAGGCGTTGGGAGACTTTCTTCCTGCTGAATTTGAGGGGATTGAGCGATTCACCCGCGTAATGAGATCAGGTGAAAATTCTATAGCCGCCGGTGAGAAGAACTTCCGTGAATTGATGTACTATACCGATACATCTTTCTTTCAGGTGTTTGACTATGAATTTCTACAGGGCAATCGCCTAACTGCCCTTGGACCCAATGGGATAGTCCTCACCAAGTCCATGGCCCAAAAGTATTTTGGGGAAGTGGATGCCATGGGCAAAGTGCTTTTGATTGGCAAGGAGAAAAGGCCGTATACCATCAATGGTATCGTTAAAGATGACAATCGCAGTTCGCAGCTAAAAGCCAAGATATGGGTTTCGATCACCGATAAGCTGACCCACGAACCCATTTGGACATCTGCAAGTGTTTATAACTATGTATTGTTGCGTGAAGGTACGACGCAAAAGGATCTGGAAGCCGCCCTGGACAGGCTTCTTGAAAAACGGATATTTCCGCTGGGAGGTGGCAATGCTTTGGAGAAAACTTTTGAGGCGTACAAGAAGAATGAAAATTCGGTAAAGTTCTTTATTCATCGACTGCAAGATGTTCATCTTAAATCAACTTTGCTTTATGAGATTTCCCCCGGGGGGAATGAATCGATGCTTTATTCATTCGGAGCAATCGGTATGTTCATTTTGATTCTGGCGGCTGTAAATTTCATCAACCTGACAACCGCGCGAGCGTCCCGTCGTGCCCGGGAAGTAGGGGTGCGCAAGGCAATCGGATCAACCCGAGCCAAATTAATGAATCAGTTCTTGCTCGAGGCCGTGCTTTTGTGCTTGGCGGCTATGATGGTGTCCCTCGGATTAGCTGAATTATTGTTGTCAGTTTTTGATTGGATTTCTGGCCATCAATTGATTAATACGCTTTGGAGCAATGGATGGAACTTGTTGATGATTTTATTAATTGCAATCGCGATCGGTTTATTGTCTGGTATTTACCCTGCTTTTTATCTCACCGCATTCCAGCCTGCCCGTGTGTTGAAGGGGGAAGTGAGTGTGCATGGTGGACAGCGATTCCGAAATGCACTGGTGGTATTTCAGTTTGCCATAGCAACGAGTTTGATGATTGGCTTGGTGGTAGTGCTCCAGCAGTTTAGTTTTATGGAATCGCGTGACCTCGGATTCGACCAACAGCATGTGGTGACCATTGATAATATTGGATTGCTTAAAGACAAGGCGACCGCTTTCAAGGATAAACTCAGTTCGCAAGCATCTGTCAAAACGTCCAGTTTTCATACGGGAGAACCGGGAAGTAAAGCAGTGATGTCGTTTTCAATGTACCAGGTGCCAGGCATGGAGAAACCGATTTCAATCAATACGTATTATGGGGACCCTTCTTTCATGGAGCTGATGGGATTCAAATTGGTGGAAGGTCGTGGTTTTGATAAGAATATGGCATCTGACAGTACAGCGCTCTTGCTGAATGAAGCAGCTGTTAAGGTTATGGGGCTGGAAAAGCCCCTGGGAACAATCATTGGCGAAACGTATCATGTGATCGGCGTTCTGAAGGACTTTCATTGGGAATCTTTGCGGAGTTCGATCGGCCCCATTGGTATCACGATGGAAAAGAACCCCTATCAATTGGGATTTCGATTGCAGGGTGATGAACAGCAATTCCTAAGAAAAGCTGAAGCCGCGTGGAAGGAACTAGCTCCTGATGAGCCGTTCAACTACCATTTTCTGGATTCAAATTTTGGTGAAATGCTGAAGGCGGAGCAAGTACTCAGTAAGGCTATAGGTATTTTTGCCTTGCTGGCCATATTTATTTCCTGTCTTGGTTTATATGGGCTGTCTGCATTTACGGCTGATCAGCGAACAAAGGAAATCGGAATACGAAAAGTAATGGGCGCGAGTGTTACCTCCATTATCCGAATGCTAAATCGTCAATACCTGCTATTGGTTCTTACTGCAGTGGTCATTGCAACTCCCTTGAGCATCTGGATGATGAATAAATGGCTGGAAGGATTTGCATACCGAATCGCTATTGACCCAATTTGGATTCTGGTGACCTTCATTTCGGCATTGATGATAGCCCTCGGGACAGTTTCCTACCACTCACTCAAGGCAGCTATGGTCAATCCTTCAGATACCCTCAAGTACGAGTAGTTAAAGCAGCATCTGCGCGAACTGAAGGGCAAATGCATGCACATCACCTGGCCAGCGGGCTGACAGGTAATTTCTGTCTCTTACGGTGAAGCCGAAAGGATTCTGAAGGGTGTCCCGACGCCAAGCCAAAGGGCCGCTTATAAATTGATCGGGTGTGTGCAGGTGTGACTTTACTTCATCCTCTACAGTCACTTCATAGGTTCTGTAATAATCGGCCAACCAAAGACGTGTCAATTGATAGGCCGTCATTTCCTGCGTTTTCAGTAAGGCTGTAGTCCTATAGTTAAGAGGCACTGATTGGCCCACCTGGTTTTTTGAACGAGCCAGAAGCACCACACCATGGCAAATCGCTGCGATCGGCTTGTTGGAGCAAAGCAAATGACTGGCAATAGCCTGAAGTCGAGGAGAGTTGAGGTATTCGCGCATCCCCTTGTCATGACCTCCCGGGAGGAGTAAAGCATCTGCCATACCTGGGTTGGTTTCCTCATAATGCATCGGATGTTGAAAGGTGGCGGACTGTGACATTTGCAAATAAGCTTCCAAGGCATCAGCCCGCGCCTGGAGCAGCGGCTTCCACACACCAAGACCTTTCCCACTGACCATTCGCTCATCGGCAGCAGCTGGCGCAGCATCCGGTGTGCAGAAAATGATTTCGTGCCCCTGCTGACTCAGAATCTTCCAGGGAACGGCCGATTCGGTTGGGTCAAATCCATACCGTGGCAATGGAATCAGAATACGCAAGGCGTTCTAGGCAATAAAGTTTCTGTTTATTTCCTGAAGGGTCCTGGTACCCGCTTGTTGCATGGCGAGTTCAAACTCCCTTACCAGCAAGGTCAGTACTGTTTCTACGCCTTCCTGTCCGAAGGCAGTAAGTCCCCAAATGTACGGCCTGCCAATTCCTACTGCATCAGCACCCAGGGCAAGTGCCTTGAAGATGTCTGTTCCCCGCCGCACGCCGCCGTCAATTAAGACAGGTATTCGTTTCTTGACGGTTGCTGCAATGTCAGGAAGGGCTTCGATGGTGCCTCTTGCGGTTTCGCCCGCACGCCCGCCATGGTTCGACACCACAATACCATCCATTCCCCTGGTAACACACAAGGCAGCATCGTCTGCCCGTTCAATACCCTTTACAATAACCTTCATCTTGGTGGATGACTTAATCTTGTCTAGCATTTCCCAGGTCACGATGCGGTCCATTTCGGGGTCCTTGATGCCCGCCAACATGGGTTTCCGTTCGAAACGATTTCCGGAATGGCAGTTGGCACAGGTGCGGGTATCAATTCTGCTCATGCGATCCAGGGTCTCCCTGTTGCTTGTGCCTCCGACCAAATCAACGGTGACCACGAGCACCTCGCAACCTGTAGCTTCTGCGCGCCTGATCATCTTCAGCGTGCCATCCCATTCCGTAAGGGGATATAATTGATACCATACAGGTTCACCACGCTCTTTGGAAACATCCTCTACCGATTCGGTAGTTACGGTTGAGAGAATTTGAAGATGATTCTTTGCCTTCGCTGCTCGTGCTGTAGCCAGTTCTCCATCTTCATGAAAGGCATGCTGACTGGAGAGTGGTGACAAGAACAGGGGGGTAGGCCAACGTTTGCCAAACAAGGTGGTCGTCATGTCGACCTGGCGGGTATCTATCAGCCGGTGCAGGCTTAGCTTGATTGCCTTGTAAGCTTCCTGATTGGCGTCCCGAGTAAGATTATCACGAACCCCAGTCGTAAGATAACCCAGGTGTGCTGGCGGAAGTTTTTGGTTTGCAATTTTTTCGAAGTCAAAAACATTGATGGCATCCGATGCCTTGGTGATCAGGTCTTCCAGGGCTGGCGTGTCCATGGCGGCCTTTTGTTCTGTCGAGGTGCACCCGAGCGTAAGCAATGGACTTCCCAACAAAAACTTGAGTAGCAGGCGTCGGTGTTCCAGGACGGATGATTGCATAGGGTTGGGGTGAGTACGAATATACTGATTTGACTACTGTGGTATTCAAAGCGATACGCCTCGTTTCCAGGGAATAAAATCGAATTGACGCAGTTGCACCGCTTTTGGTATCTGTTGTCCGCTGGCAACAGCAATGAGATACTCCAGAATTTCTTCTCCGACTTTCTCAATGGTTTTGTCTCCCCGAATTATGGCACCGCAATCAAAGTCAATGATGTCAGGCATTCTTTCGGCAAGCCTGCTGTTGGTAGAAAGTTTCACTACATGCGAAACCGGGTTGCCTGTGGGTGTCCCCAGGCCAGTGGTGAATAGTATGATTTGCGCGCCACTGCCAGTAGTACCGGTAGTTGATTCTACATCATTGCCGGGCGTGCATAGTAGGTTAAGTCCTGCCTTGCGCAGATAGGTGCCATAGGGTAGGACATCAGCAACCGGTGCTGTCCCTCCTTTGCGCGCCGCCCCGGCTGATTTCATGGCATCGGTGATCAGTCCGTCTTTAATGTTACCCGGTGATGGATTCATGTCAAATCCTGAACCCACAGCCATCGCAGCCTTGGAATAAGCTTGCATCAGATGAATAAACCTTTTGGCATCTGCGGGATCAAGGCATCGGTCGATCAGATTTTGTTCTACACCGCAGAGTTCAGGAAACTCTGACAAAATAGTGCTTCCACCAAGGGCCACGAGGAGATCAGAGGTATGTCCGATGGCAGGATTGGCGGATATGCCGGAGAACCCGTCTGACCCGCCGCACTTGAGGCCAACGACAAGTTTGCTGAGCGGTGCTGGTTGCCGTCTCAATTTGTTGGCTTCGGCGAGCCCGTCAAAAGTCAGGCGAATGGCTTCTTCCATCAAGGCTTGCTCAGTGCCGGTTTGTTGTTGATCCAGGATAATGACTGGCTTGGTTCGCTTTGGATCCAATTCGCTTAGTTTCTTTTGTAAAATATCAATTTCCGCGTGCTGACAACCCAGGCTGAATACCGTTGCCCCTGCCACATTGGGATTGTGAATATAACCGGCTAATAAGGAACAGAGTGTGTCTGCGTCCTGTCGTGTGCCACCGCATCCGCCTTCATGCAAGAGTGTTCTGATACCGTCCACCTGCGGGAATAGTCGTTTCCCTGAATTTTTGGGGAGAGCAGTAGCGGAGTTAGCCACCTGTAAATGCTCGTCGACCAGGCGATTGACAAAGTCAGCATACCGGTCTTGTTCCTGATAACCCAGCGCAAGTTCCAAAGCCTTGCGCATGTTTTCGATGTTGCGGTTCTCACAAAAGACCAGCGGTACGAGTAGCCAATAATTTGCAATACCAACCTGTCCATCAGCACGATGGTATCCGAGAAAGGTACGGTCCTTCCACTTACGGGCATCGGGAGCTACCCAATTGTATGCCGAGTCTTTCAGGTAGAAAGGGCTGGATTCGTGGTGCAGGTTATGTGTGCCTATGGCCTCTCCGGATTGAATACGTTGCGTTGTCTTACCTATAGTTACGCCATACATGGTCACGATAGACCCGGTTGGCATGTTGTGCATGGCTACTTTATGCTTAGCCGGGATGTTGCCCTTGATGGTGTAGTTGATACCGTCACTGGAAACCGATTCACCGGCATGTAGTCCTGTCAATGCGACTAAGACATTGTCATTCGGATGAATCTTGAGTACCTGGCTGGGCATTTGTCTATAGTTGCTGACGAATTAACGAAAATTCAAGGTATGTGAGAAATTCGAAAGTTTGTTGATATTGTATTTCTGATGGAAATAAGAAAAGTAGTCACACTTGGTGAGGTCCTGATGCGCCTCTCGACAGCAACATCAGGCCGATTCGCGGACGCCCACCGGTTCGACATAAATTATGGTGGCTCGGAGGCCAATGTATCTGTTGCCTTGGCGTCCTGGGGTATTCCCTCCAAACATATAACCCGGTTTCCGGACAATGAACTTGGTATAGCTGCCAGCCGGTCTTTGCGACAGGCTGGAGTCGACCTGCAACATTGCACAACGGGCGTAGAGCGGATGCCATTGTATTTTTTTGAGCCTGGTTCCGGAGAACGATCCGGGAAAGTAATCTACGATCGTTTTGATTCCGCATTTTCCAATATCGGTCCTGGGATGGTTAACTGGGACGAAGTGTTTCGTGATGCCTCCTGGTTTCACTGGGGAGGGATTACACCAGCGCTTTCATCAGGTGCCATGCAAGTCTGTCTGGAAGCGCTGAACGCAGCCAAGGCCAAGGGGTTGATCGTCTCGGCTGACATAAACTACAGGAGAAATCTCTGGCGATATGGCAAATCAGCCCGTGAAGTAATGCCGGGTCTGATGGAAAAATCAAGTATTTGGATCGCGGGTGAAGGGGACATGGCAAATTGCCTCGGTATTAGCTCATCTTCTTTTGAAGATGCTTGCAAACAGGCTGGTACACGCTTCTCTGGCCTTAACGGCATCGGATGGATTAACCGAACGGTGGTTTCCTCCACCCATCACCGCATCCAGGGACTTTGGTGGAACCGTACCCGTATAACGTCATCACGTGAAATGGAACTAAACCCCATTGTTGACAGAATAGGTTCCGGAGATGCCTTTGCGGCCGGTTTGATATACGGCCATCATCAAAAGTGGGAACCCCAACAAATGATTGATTATGCGACAGCCGCCTGTGCTTTAAAACATACCATGTCCGGAGATGTGTTGACAACTTCTGTTGAGGAAGTGTCTGATCTCGCTCGGCAGCAAAATATCGGAAAGTTATTGCGCTAACCATGATGAGTGCGCAACAATCTTTGATCGACAAGATCTGCGGAGACGGGATATTGCCCTTGTACGCTGATGATAATCCAACCAGACTATTTAGAGTAATAGATGCATTGGTGGACGGTGGAGTGCGCACATTTGAGTTCACTAACCGGAAGCCGAATGCCCTGCAGGTATTTGAGGCATTGGTTGGCTATGCCAGGCAGTACCCTGATTTGCACCTGGGCGCAGGCACCGTGTTGGATGGAGATACCGCCCTTCGATTCATTAAGGCGGGAGCTTCCTTTATTGTAGCACCAACTACACAGGCCATTACCGGAAGTGTTTGTGCCGATGCCCAGGTATTATGGATACCGGGTGCTGCAACGCCAACCGAGATCAGTTCAGCGCTGGAGATGGGGGCAGGCATTGTGAAGGTATTTCCGGGATCTGTGCTGGGTCCGGAATTTGTGCGGTCAATACGCAGTGTAATGCCTGATGTTCCCCTGATGGTGACTGGTGGAGTTGAACCAACGGAGTTGAGCATGTCTTCATGGTTCAACGCTGGTGCACAATGTGTAGGTTTGGGATCTCAACTTTTCTCTCACGACATCATACTTGGTGAACGCTGGTCAGAACTTACGTCTCGTGCTGCTGATTGTGTTTCAATTGCCCGACAGCTGAAGGGTAGATAATCATGTCAGATGTTCAACATACTCGCGGGCGATTACGATGGACGATCTGCGGGTTGTTGTTTGCTGCCACCACCATCAATTATATCGACCGTCAGGTGATTGGCTTGTTAAAACCTACGCTCCAAGACGAATTCCATTGGACAGAAAGCGATTATGCTGCGGTTGTGATGGCTTTTAATGCAGCCTATGCCGTTGGTTTGTTGGTGTCAGGAAGTCTGATAGACCGCTTTGGTACACGCCTGGGATACACGATTTCGGTAGCCTCTTGGAGTCTGGCTGCCATGCTGCACGGCGGTGTGACATCAACCCTTGGTTTCCTCGGGGTTCGCGCGATGCTTGGCTTGGGCGAAGGAGGTAACTTTCCGAATGCCATTAAGGCAACAGCAGAATGGTTTCCGCGCAAAGAGCGGGCGCTGGCAACCGGAATTTTTAATTCTGGCGCCAACATTGGTGCTATGATTGCTCCCGTGCTGGTACCCTGGATACTTGGGATATATGGTTGGCGGGCTGCCTTTATTTGGACGGGAGCGATTGGTATTGTTTGGTTGGTGGCCTGGTGGATCTGGTATGAATTGCCATCCCGCCATAAACTGTTGACTGTTTCGGAACACAACTATATTCAACAAGATGAAGCAATTGTTGAGCCCCCTTCGCCATACTCGGTACTGCAATTACTCCGGTTTAAGCAAACGTGGGCCTTTGTGCTGGGAAAGTTTCTTACGGATCCAATTTGGTGGTTCTTCCTCTTCTGGTTGCCTTCCTATTTCTCCGATACCTATGCTATTGACTTGCGTAAGCCCAATTGGCAACTGGTTGGAGTTTATAGTGCCACATCCCTGGGAAGCATTGGCGGTGGGTATTTATCGTCATACCTGATTGCCAGGGGATGGGGCGTCTTCAGGGCACGCAAAACATCGATGCTGGTTTTTGCTATTTGTGTTTTACCGGTTATGACAGCGCCATGGGTGGGAAACATCTGGATGGCGGTCGCCTTGATCAGCCTTGCAGCAGCATCACACCAGGCATGGAGCGCAACCATCTTCACCACGGCATCTGATATTTTCCCTAAAACTTCCATCAGCACAGTGGTAGGTATAGGAGGCATGGCCGGATCGGTTGGTGGAATTCTATTTCCCCTGTTGGTCGGAGGGCTGCTGGACTATTACAAATCCGCGGGTCACATAAGTACCGGCTATACCTTTTTGTTTCTGATTTCAGGTTCGGCATACGGGGTGGCATGGATGATAATGCACTGGCTTACACCAAAGCCGTCGTCGCTTCGTGTACAATAAGATATGGGCTGTCTGGTTTATGTATTAATTTTCAGCCATGATTGTCCGTAGTCGCTTATTGAGAATCGCCAAAATTTCAACCCTTGCCTTGGCGGGTACCTCCGTATTTTTGGTTCTGGTAATTTGGTGCTATCTGTTGATTAACAGGGACTCTCTCCGGACAAAGCTGGAGAAAACAATTGATCGTCAGATCAATACTGATGTCTACTTTGATGATATCGCGGTTACACTTTTTCGGGATTTTCCAAACATTACCGTTACCCTCCAACACGTTTCGATGGTTGGTCGGGGTGAATTTGCAGGTGATACCCTGGTCAAGGCAGATGAACTGGACTTTGAAATCAGGTTAGCCAGCTTGATTTCAGGAAAGGAAACTGAACTGAAAAGTATTCATCTCCAGGCTCCAACCTTGATGCTTTTGGTATTGCCTAACGGACATGCCAACTACGATTTATTTACTTCTGACGCGAGTAATACTGTGGATACTTCAGAAACTGGCATAGCGCTGGATGAAGTCCGCGTAAGCAAGGGTAACCTGCATTACACTGACGCAGGCCGGAAACTGGATGTATGGCTCAATGACCTGACCTTTTCGGGCAGGGGAGATTTTGCACGAGATGTGTTTGATCTGAAAATGCAGATCATCTCAAATGAGTTTACACTCAATTATGGTAAACTCAGGTATTTCTATAAGAAAGAACTTGAAGTGGACGCCACCCTGGAAATGGATTTCAATGCCCGACGGTATGCGTTCAAGCAAAATGATTGGCGCATTAATCACTTCCGGTTTAATATCGAGGGAAGCCTGGCACAGTTGGAGAAAGGCTATGACTTTGGCCTTACGTTCGCCACCCAATCTACCGAATTTAAAAATATACTTTCACTGGTACCGGGCGTGTTTATGCGAGATTTTAAACAGATATCAACTCAGGGTGAATTGGGTTTTACTGGATTCATTAATGGTGCCTGGATCCCGGACCAGCAACAACTGCCGAGCATGATGGCTAATTGTAAGGTAACGGATGCGCGTTTTAAGATTGACACCTTACCCGATCCTATTGATCACATTCAAATGGAATTTCAGATAAGTAATTTGTATGGTGTGAGGGATAGTACGGTCTTTGACTTCAAGAACCTCTCCTTTGAAATGCTTAAGCACAAGGTCCAGGGTAGATTCCTTTGGAAGGGTATCGATCACATTTATATGGATGGAGATATTCATGCCGACCTTGATCTCGCCGAACTTGAGCGAATGTACCCCGTTACCGGCATGGAGCTAGGAGGGGATCTATTGGGCGAAATTAAGGTGAAAGGTCCGCTGGCCTGGCGCGACAGCATCCTCACCCAGGTACCCGTCTTTCAGCTACAGACCCGCTTCCGTGATGGCCGGATTAAGTATGACCACCTTCCTGCTGCGGTAGACAGTATTCAGTTCGTGATGACAGCCAACAACCCGACTGGCAAACCCAAACACACTGTATTCGATTTTGAGCGCCTATTTATGAAGTTGGACAAGAATACCGTTGGTGGATTCCTTCGCATAAAGGGTTATGAAGAGTTGCAGATCAAGTCTGACTTGAAGGCTAATATAGATTTGGCCGATCTGGAGACCATTTTTCCCCTGGATAATGTAGTTGCCAAAGGAAAGCTTTCTTTTGAGTTATTGGCCAATGGCGTTTATCAGGCCGCTACACGAAAATTCCCTGCGGTGAAGGCAAATGTTGAATTGCAGGATGGTTACCTGAAGACCGAGGGATATCCTGAACCACTCACCAATATCCGATTCAAAGGCGGGGTGATGAATGACGACGGTAGATTTGCAGACACACGCCTTACCATCGATCAACTTACCTATACGCTCGAAGATGAACCTTTTGAGGTAAAGGGATCAGTTGCCAACCTTGAACACCTGGACTATGATCTGCAGGTAAAGGGCAAGGTGGATTTGGCCAAACTGAGCCGCGTATATCCGGTCTCCGGATTTCAATGGGAAGGGATCGTTCAAACAAATCTTGAGACGAGTGGACGGCTCAGTGACGTGGAAGCGGGACGGTACGAGAATGTTTCATCAACGGGCACTTTATCCTTGAATGGTATTGAAGTGAAGGGTAAGTCAATTCCGCAACCTTGCCGGATTGATGAGGCGGTATTTTCCTTTACTCCGAAACGGGTTCAACTGGATCGCTTTCGCGGAAGGTTTGGAAAAAGCAAAGTCACCATGACCGGTGACATTACCAACTACATGGCTTTTGCGACCCGCAAATCAGATTTGGTCACCGCTGACCTGATGCTTCGGTGTGATACCCTCGATATCAACCAATGGATGTCACTTTCCGACACCACCCAACAAAGCCAGCGCATAAAGGTATGGCAGGTGCCTATGAACTTGAAGGCCATCTTTGATTCTGAAATTGACTATGTTCATTTCGATGATATGCACATCACAAAACTGGATGGATCTGTTGAAATAGAGGATGGGATATTGCGATTCAAGGAAACGGGCTTCAATACGCTGAATGCTGCGTTTAATGTTTCGGGAGACTATAATACGCGCGACATCAATCATCCGACTTTTGATTTATCCCTGGATATCAAGGAGTTAGACATAAACCGGGCGTACCGGGAAATGCGGTTGGTGCGGGAGTTATTGCCTGCCGCCGGAAATGCGGATGGGATGTTTTCAATAACATATAAGTTGAAAGGCGAACTGAATGATTCGCTATATCCCCGTTACGAGACCCTGGTCGGCGGCGGTGAAATGCGTATTGCGAATACCAAAATCAATGGCATGAAGATCTTTGAGGAATTGAGCAAGGCGACCAAGCGACAGGAAGTAAATGATCCACACTTGCGCGATTTTGTACTCAAATCAGAAGTACGAGACGACAGAATTATTATCAAACCGTTTTCAATCAAAGTCTCTGGCTTCGATGCGGATATTGAGGGCACCAGCGAAATGAGTGGCGCCATTCAGTATCTCGTTAAGCTTCAACTGTTGCCCTTTGGTATCAAAATCCCATTTCATGTCACTGGAAACTATGATAACCCGAAGGTGACCATAGGCAAAGGGCATGTCCTTCCGCCTCGGGATTCCACAAAATCAAAGTAGCCATGTCATCTTATATACACGGCACTGACCCAACCGAGCAAGCCCGCCTTTCAAAGCTCAATGAATTGATTAATGCCCGGTGTATCGCATTGATGCCGGTAAAGGCCGGGGACAAGATACTCGATATTGGCAGTGGTCTTGGACAATTCACACACCAGTTGGCCCAACTTACCGGACCCAGCGGCACTTGCCTGGGAATCGAGCGGGACCTGAATCAGTTGGCTGTGGCAGGCCAGTTGAGTAAAAAATGTCCATGGCTGGAGTTCCGGTTGGCAAATGCTGAGTCGCTGGAATTGCATGAGGAGGAGTGGGGTTTATTTGACGGTGCCCATGCCCGATTTATTCTCGAACATGTTCAACAACCAAACAAAATCATACAGAGTATGTTCCGTGCGGTACGGCCGGGCGGGTGGGCCGTGGTGGCTGATGATGATCATCCTGGCCTTGTTTTATTTCCGGAGCCAGCGGGTTTTCAATCTCTTTGGAAAGCCTACATGCAGTCCTACGAGCGCCTCGGCAATGATCCGAATATTGGGCGGAAGTTAGTTACTATGTTGTACCATGAGGGGTTTCGACAGATTCGAAATGATGTTGTGTTTTTTGGGGATAGCGCAGGTACGAAAACTTTCAAATCACTTGCTCTGAACCTGATTGGAATTATTACAGGCGCCCGCGGGGTTATGATCCGCGAACGCCTGATAGCCGAAGCTGAGTTTGATGCATCGATCAGTTACCTTAGAGTCTGGTCTGGTCTTCCTGATGCCGCCATGTGGTACACCATCAACTGGGCCATTGGCTTCCGGCCGGCTACCTGAGTTTTAGTTTACATGTCCTTTTGAACTTATCGAACCGTGGCATAGATACGCCTTGCACATAGGGATTGTTGGGATTGAAGTCAACGAAATTCTGGTGGTATTCTTCGGCCCTGTAAAAAGCTTTGAGTGGTTTAATCTCGGAAACAATAGGATCCTTGAAAGAAGAGGTGAAACTTTTTTTGGCCTGCTCTGCAAGTTGCTTTTCTGCCGGTGTAGAATAGAAAATGATCGATCGGTAAGAATTGCCCTGGTCCGGACCCTGGCGGTCGACGGTGGTAGGGTCATGTGAAGTAAAAAATACCTTGAGCAGATCCTCATATGAAATAACCTTGGGATCATAGTACACCAGTACGGATTCAGCATGTCCTGTCGTCTCGGTGTTTACAAGTTCGTAGCTGGGATTTATGGCAGTGCCACCCGAATAACCCGAGGTAGCTGAATCAACTCCCACAAGGGCTTCAAAGATGTGTTCAGAACACCAGAAGCAGCCTTCAGCAAAGGCGGCTATGGCCTTTCCGGCAGGGGCCTTGAGCGGAATAGAGGTATCACGGGATTTGCCCTTTTGGGCGTCGGCGTTCACCATGCTGGCAATGATGGCAAAGGTCAGAAACAAGAATCTGCGGATCATAATTTATTAATTTAGATACACGGTTAACGCGCACAGGACCTGAAGGGTTCTGAGAATCAATCCCAATGTCGTGCAGGCGTCAATTACGCCAACTCGCGCATATCCACGGGCACGACCCTGGAAATCCCCTTTTCCACCATGGTCACACCATAGATCACATCGGTAGTGGTCATGGTGCGTTTGTTGTGGGTCACGATGATGAACTGGGAATCCTTGCTAAAGCTGCGAATGATGTTATTGAATTTGTCAATGTTGGCATCATCCAACGGGGCATCCACCTCGTCAAAAATACAGAAGGGGGCAGGCTTCAACAGGTACATCGAAAACAACAGCGCCGTAGCCGTCAACGTCTTTTCACCTCCACTCAATGCATTGATCGTCAGGGGACGCTTGCCCTTGGGTTTTGCAATGATGTCGATTTCAGATTCAAGCGGACGGGTAGGATCTACCAATTTCAGATCACAATCATCTCCTTCGTTAAAGAGCGACCGGAAGACGGTGATAAAATGCTCTTTGATCTTGGTAAAGGCATCCATGAAGGTCTGGCTGGCTACGCCCTCAATTTCAGTGATCGTATTGAACAGCGATTCCTTGGCCTTTAAGAGGTCATCCTTCTGGGTAATGATGAAGTCGTTGCGTTCCTTAATCTCATTGTAGGCCTCCATGGCCATCGGGTTGATGGGGCCCATGTTGTCAATTTTCTCCCGAATGCGGGTTACATCGTTGCGGAGCTTCTCTTCATCTACTTCCAGCAGTTGCTTTGCTTCCTCTTCTGTGGTCTGGGTAAGGATGTCGTCCATGACAACGTTGAATTCTACAGACAATCGCTCCTTGACAGAATTAAGTTCGAGCTTACTTTCGTTTAATTGGTTCTGCAATTGCATCAGCAATGAATCAATGTTTTCACGCTGGTGCTGAAGATTCCGGAGGTCCTTTTCAACGGCGTCAATATCTCCACGGGCTGCATAGTAGTCACGCTCAGCCTCGTTGAGACCACGCTCCATTTCATCCTTTTCAGTGTACAATTTGATGAGTTCTTCGTCGCCGGATTGGGTGCTCTCAAAGATGGTACGGATCTCCTCTTCATTGTGCTTCAGTTCAGCTGAGTTGGCGGTAATCCGCTGGCTACCTTGTTCAACGGCCTCCTGCTTAAACCGGATTTCCTGCTCGAGGCTGCGTACGCGGTTGGTTTGCTGATGGAAGAAGATGTTTTGCTCATTAAATGCATTGGACTTCTGGCCGAGCAGCTCATTCTGTGCGGTAAGCCCGTCACTCATCTGCTTCAGTTTCTCATCCAGATCACCCAGTTCGAAGGTGATGCGTTGCGACCTTGGGCGGAGTTCATCCAGTTCCTTGAGCAGGATATCTATTTTTTCAAGGATGTCTTCGCGACGAAGATCGGCGTTGTTGATCATCTCCGCGAACTGCTCTTTCTTGGTTTTTACCGAGATGAACTCATCATTGACCTGCTTGATGGCATTCTGGGCCTCTTCAATAGTCACTTTCAGGTTGTTGTTGCGCAACCGTTCCAGTTCACGCTGACGATCAAGCAGGGAATAACGCACTTCCTCCAGCTTCTTGTTCAGTTCCTTGATCTCCTTGTCCAGCTTCTCAAGGTTCTTGGCCCGGCCAATTTTCTTTCCTTCAAAGAGGCCAACAGAGCCGCCGGACAAACTGAAACGGCGGCGGGTATACTTCCCGCTCTTCGTAATGAATGTATTGTCGTCATCGGCTGCAACGGACTTCAAATCACCCTCAACAAAATACACGCGGTCCAGGATGAACGACATGAGTTTGCCGTACTTGGGATCAAATTCGATAACCTGGGTGGCCGGATAGGCATTCTGGTAGATGTTCAGGTTATTGGGGACAAACTTTTCGAAAGCGTCCAGGATGAAGAAGTTGGCTTTGCCTTTGCTAGCATCGCTAAGAATATTGATGGCATCATACGCCTCAGCTTCGTGATCAACGATGTAGTAATTGAGGTAGGGCTCCAGGTAGTTTTCGATTGCCACCCGATATTCCTCGGGGCAAGTGAGGATGTCAGACAGGAGTGGAGCATTGCGGGTCCATTCAACTTTCTTCTTCAGGAATTTGATGGCCTCGGGAAATCCTTCCAGGTTCTCGACCAGCGATTTGGTCAGTTGGTATTCGTTCTGTCGGGCATCTAGTTTACGACCTGTTTCGGTCAACTCTTCCCGGATCATATCAATGGTCTTTTCCAACGAGCTGATGCGCGCGATGACATCGTTCTCCTCGTTTTTCAGTTCGACCAGGCGCTGATTTTTTTCCTGAATCTGTTCCTGCAGTACAACCAGTTTGTTCTCGAACTCCACCAGGCTGGCACTTTGCTGACTTGTATCGGTAGTGGCGCGATCGATTTCCTGCTTGAGTGAGGCAATCTGGATCTCGCGGATTTCTACATCTTTGTTGATCTGAAATGATTCCTCTTGTTTGCTGCGCTGTTCGTTGCGTAGGGTGTCTACATCAATCTGCAGCTGATTGGTGGAAATTTTCTGGGCATCGTATTCTGCCTTGATGCTTTCTGCCTTGGCTGCAATCTCCTGCAGAATCAGGTTGGCTGACTGCTCTTCGGATTGAAGGCTCTGGATGGCGAAGGCAGCACGCTCGTTGCTTTTCTTGTCCTGGTCAATCTGGTCGCGAAGGCTGGCAGCGCGGTCATTCAGAAAACGAAGGCGCTCATTATTAATCTGCTTCTCACTCTCACGTTGACGAATATTGGCAACGTGATCGTTGATCGTCTTTTGACGTGTTGATAGGGTCTTTTCCTTGGTGATCAGTTCCGCCTTCTCATTCTCAATCGACGCCTCTTTCTCGGCGATGGATGTGGTCAGGGAAAGCTTGCGGTCATTCTCAGCATCAATTTGCTGGTTGACATTGTTGAATTTCTCTTTCTGCTTATTTACCACCACTTTGGCCAGCAGAATGCTCTTCTCTTTATAGTCTTCTTTGGCCTTGTAATAGGCCTCGGTTTGCTTGGCCTGCTTCTCCAGGCTCTTCATATTCTTCTCAATCTCAAACAGCAAATCGTCTACACGCTCGAGGTCTGCGTCAGTATCTTCCAGTTTCTTGAGGGTCTCTTTCTTCCGTTTTTTGAATTTGGAGATACCAGCCGCTTCTTCGAACAGCATGCGACGTGAGTTATCACGGTCGTTGAGCAGGTCATCCACCATGCCCAACTCAATAATAGAGTAGCTGTTGGATGCCACGCCAGTATCCAGAAACAAATTCGTAATGTCTTTCAGGCGGCAGGTTACCCCATTGAGCAGGTATTCACTTTCGCCAGAGCGATACAACCGACGGGTAATGGTTACCTGGGAATACTCAGTAGGTAGGAGATTCTTGGTGTTGTTGATGGTCAGGGAAACCTCCGCCATTTGCAACGGAGAGCGCTGGTTGGTACCGTTGAAAATGATGTTCTCCATTTTCTCCGAACGCAAGGCACTGGTTTTCTGCTCGCCCAGCACCCACCGGATGGAGTCAACGACGTTGGATTTACCACAGCCGTTAGGCCCTACAATGCCGGTAACTCCTTCATCAAAATTGATGACGATTTTATCTGCAAAACTCTTGAATCCCTTGATCTCTAACTTGGATAACTGCATTCTCTACTGATCTTATAAGGCCTTAATAAAGTTGGCAAAGATATAAGGAAATATGAATCACCGTCAGCCTTTTTTCGGCCCTCAAGCGTCACTTTAAGTAAGGCCCTGACAGGCACTGCAATTCAAAAAATACTTCCAGAATTTGCAGGTCTTCAGGTTCATCAGACCCACAATTTTTAGGTACTTTTGACCAAGATGGAAATCAAAATCATTGTCTGGATTATCATTGGCCTGATTTATGTTTTTAGCAGGTCCAGGAAGAAGCAAATTCCACCTGCCACACCTGCACCAGACGCGGGTAGTGAAGGTCATAGGCCAATGACTTTTGAGGAATTGCTCCAGGAAATCCAGCAGGGCAAGAAAGTTGAAGAACCACCTGTGGTGGTGCCCAGGCCCGTGGTTCAAAACACCTTTGCGGAACCCCGGCCTTTGGAAGATGTGGACTATGACTATCGGAAGCAAGACAGGATATACGAAATCTATGACCAGGCTACCCGCGATGCCTTCCAACGACCATCCCTGGAAGAAACCATGAAGTTGGAAGACACCATTGTGCGCTATAAGCAATTCAAATCCTACGAAAAAGAATCCAAACCAAGCCTCGCGCGTCAATATGCCTTGGAGCTTAGGGATCCATCTAATTTTCGCAAGGCATTTATCATGAGCGAGATTCTCAACCGGCGGTTTTAACCCCCTGAAGGAATTTCATGGTATCTATACCGTCTGCGTAGTCGCCTACAACTGGCCACTGAGCGGTGCCAAAGGCAAGGCTGCCCGGATACCAAGCCTGCGCTGAAACAATTACCTGAATCTTATTTCTTGCTTCTTCCAGCCGTTTGCGCAATACATCCTGGCTGCTGTAATGCTCAAAATACACGGTGGCAACTGGCGACACCAACTGATCGCTTTCTTTCAATAGTACAATTTGTCCGTCAAAAAATGCCGATTGATTCAGCAGCAACAAAGACTTCTGATAATCGTAGTTGTTGGCATACTTATGATGCTCGATGACGGTTGCATATGATTTCCAGGCCGGCAGCAATCGGGTCGGATCGAAATCCTGCGGAATGAAAATCTTGGATACGTTGCGGCACCCCAACCCAAAATAGCTGAAGATGTCGGCGCCCAATTGGACAAACTCTTCCTCAGGCTCTTCGCCAACAATCACGGCACACGAAGACCGGTTCTTTCGGATAATATGTGGGATTCCGCGAAAGTAGTATTCGAAATAACGGGCGGTGTTATCGCTTCCGGTGGCAATCATGGCGTCGGTATGATTGAGTCTCTCAGACCATTCCACCCGTTCGGTCAGGGCCGGGGCAACGTGACTGAGCTGTTGATGGATGAATTTCAATAGGACCGTATCTGAACTGCTTAGTTTGGCTTTGAGACGGTGCCCCGCCAGCAAAACACACAGGTAGTCGTGAAATCCAACAGCCGGAATATTTCCTGCCATGGCGACGCCGATGGTAGCAGGAGCATCGGGTTCATTCGGGTATTGGCCGGCCCATGTGGAAAACCCTGCGGGCTCGAGTAGATGACAAATTCCGTCCAGGGCCATGTTTATGTTGTCAGCTGTAAACCAACCGTTTTCATTTTTAGCCACTGTAGCCAGGGCAGCCCGCTCGTTACGGTTCATGGTTTGCAGAACTTCCCGGAGTCTTACAAAAGCCTCAATTCTATCAGACTGTAGCATAGCGTTGAACTTTCAGGCGGCCTGTTTGTTTTGAGAGTTGTTCAAACGACCGTATTTTTGCGGTCAAAATTAGGAGAAACGAGCACAGCATGGCGATTAAGATTACAGATGAGTGCATTAATTGTGGTGCCTGCGAGCCAGAATGCCCAAATACAGCTATCTATGAGGGGGGGCGTGAATGGACATGGGCTGGGGGTACCAAGCTCACCGAGGTGGCTTCCGATGGAGGCTCAAAAGTCGACGCAAAATCTCCACAGACACCCGTTTCCAATGAGTTTTACTTTATCGTGTCTGGAAAGTGCACCGAGTGCACCGGATTCCACGAAGAACCTCAGTGTGCAGCAGTATGTCCGGTAGACTGCTGCGTACCCGATCCTGATCATGTAGAAACGAAGGAAGTGCTGATGGCCAAAAAGGCATACTTGCACAACGAGTCGTTGCAGTCGTGAAGACTATCTCATTTTAGACCGCTTGATCAAATAGGCCTGCAATACAGTAAAGAAATCTGTATTGGTATTCGCAGAGATAAAATCAATCTTTAGCTGATTACACTTTAACTTCAGCATACGGTGAAATTGCTGCACCGATTGTTGATACCGATCCCGAATTTCAGCCGGATTTAATCGCAGCCGTTCGCCGCTTTCTAGATCGACAAATTCATAGGGTTTCTCTTCAAAACGGAACTCGAGTTCTGTATCATGGTCACTTACATGAAACAGCAGAACCTCATGCCGGTTATGTTTTAGATGCTGCAGTGCCTTAAAGACTTCTTCCTGGTCTTCGGCATTCTCAAACATGTCGCTGAACAGGATAACCAGTGATCGCTTATGAATTTTTTCTGCCACTTCATGCAAAACAGGCGCTACGCGCGTGGTCTTGAGTAAAGGCTCTTTGCTCTCCAGTTTCTTTTCGAGCAGTGTGAATAGTTTATCCAGGTGAGATCGGGTAGACCTAACCTGGGTAAGCTCATCGATTTTGTCCGAAAAGAGGCAAAAGCCTACCGCATCGCGCTGCTTGTGGAGAAGATAGGCGAGCGCTGAAGATGCATAGGTGCTGAAACGCAGCTTGGCTATAGTTGCGGGCGGGTAGTACATGCTCGCCGAGGTATCCAGTACGATCAGGCAACGCAGGTTGGTCTCTTCCTCATACTGCTTGGTGTACAACCGGTCAGTCCGCGCATACACTTTCCAATCCAGGTGCCGGGTACTTTGACCTTCGTTGTATAGCCTGTGTTCGGCAAATTCAACAGAAAATCCATGATAGGGCGATTTGTGCAGACCCGTAATAAAGCCCTCCACCAATTGCCTGGCTAGCAATTCGAGGCTGGAAGCAGGGCTCAGATCAGTCAGTTTAGTGCTCAATGGATCTTTCGGACTGTCAGTTTTGGGTGAGCCCGTAGCCCAAAAATAGGCTCTTGTGACCGGATTTTCTGACCCCTTGTTTGCAATATTTTTGCAAACCACTATCTTCGGTGATACCAAAACCCTCGATAGCTAACCTAAACCTTTGATCTGTGGACGAGCAAAAGAATGGCAGAGATGAGATCTTCTCCGAGAAAGTAAAAGCAGGCAAGCGAACCTATTTTTTCGACGTGAAGTCGACCCGTTCAAATGATTACTACCTGACTATAACCGAAAGCAAAAAGCGGTATAACAAGGATGATGAAGGATTTACGTACGAAAAGCACAAGATATTCCTGTATAAGGAAGATTTTAACAAGTTCCTGGGTGCATTGAACAATACAGTGAATCATGTGAAGACTGAACTGATGCCAGATGTTGATTTTACCCAATTTGATCATGTGCGCGACGAGAATGAAGAGATTACCCTCGATGCTGATAGCCAGAACAAGTCTTCTGTTGATTCAGAGTTGAAGTGGGATTGACGATACCTAACCTGGTACCTAAACCGAAAGCCCTGACCCTTTAATAGGGGTCGGGGTTTTTTATTTTGGGAATGAAGCGTGCCCGCCCTTCAAACCGTATATTTGCCGGACTTTTTGCGGCGAACGAATTCCAGCCCGCAGGAAAGGTTAAGCTATGGGTCTAAAATGCGGTATCGTTGGTCTTCCGAACGTAGGTAAATCAACTCTATTTAATGCGCTTTCCAATAACAAGGCGGAAGCTGCCAATTTTCCTTTCTGTACCATTGAGCCCAATGTGGGCGTTATTTCAGTGCCCGATGAGCGCCTGAATATCCTTGCTTCACTGGTGAACCCGGCCCGGGTACTGCCAACATCCTTCGAATTTGTTGATATCGCCGGACTCGTGAAGGGTGCTTCCAAGGGAGAAGGCCTCGGGAATCAGTTTCTGGCAAACATCCGGGAGGTGGATGCCATCGCCCATGTGGTGCGTTGCTTTGAGAATGACAACATCATACACGTTGACGGCAGGGTAAACCCCGTAGCAGACAAGGAAATTATCGACACCGAGCTTCAGCTACGCGACCTCGATTCGGTAGAAAAGAAAATAGCAAAGGTTGAGCGCACAGCCAAGAGTGGCGATGCCAAAGCAAAGAAGGAACTCGCTGCCTTGCAGTTGTTTCAGCAGGCCTTGCAGGGTGGCAAAAACGCCCGGACTGTTGCGACAGACGCGGAAGACCGAAAGGCCATTGAGGACCTCCAACTCCTTACAGACAAGCCGCTAATCTATGTAGCCAACGTAGAAGAATCAGCGGTATTAACAGGCAATAAACACGTTGAGGCCCTGAAGAACCTGGTTAAGGACGAGGGCGCTGAAGTTGTCATGGTTTGTGCTGCGATTGAGGCACAAATTGCCGAGTTGGAATCCAGAGAAGACAGAGAGTTGTTTCTCGCCGAATACGGACTTAAGGAATCAGGCCTGAACAAACTGGTGCATGCCGCCTATCATTTGCTTGACCTGATCACCTATTTTACGGCTGGAGTCCAGGAGGTGCGTGCCTGGACCATACACCGGGGCTGGAAGGCTCCACAGGCTGCCGGTGTGATCCACAGTGACTTTGAAAAGGGATTCATCCGGGCTGAGGTCATTAAGATTCCGGACTATCAGAAGTACAAAACCGAAGTTGCTATTAAAGAGGCCGGCAGGCTGGCGGTTGAAGGCAAGGATTATGTAGTTCAAGACGGTGATGTCATGCATTTTAGATTTAACGTCTGATTTATTTGAAGGAGATCAATTTTTTGATTCTCAGCACTTTACCGCCCACTTAAAATATTCCTTTTACCAACACTTCCGTAATACCTGATTTTTAGTACTTTAGCTATCCGCACAGACCATTTTTTGCGGTTTGGTAGTATTTTTTACCAGGCATACCAGTGAGAATCAGGATCGTTTTTACGCTTAAGAATAAGGGCGCTTATGTTCCCTTTCACCATCAGTTTTTGCTTGCGCAAACGGTGAAAGGGTTGATCGTGGCTGGAAAGAACCCAGCATACCAGCAATTCACCCATTTCAACTTTTCAGGTTTAAAAGGACAGACGAAAATCAGTCGAAAGGGCCTTCACTTTTACTCCTCGCGGGTGACATTGGTCTTTTCAACTTCGGATAAAGGATTTCTGGATTACTTCCTGGGTGTGTTATTTGAACAAAAGGACGTAGTAATCGGTACGCTCCAACTGACTCCGGTTGTCGTAGAGCAGGAGGAACCTGTTGCTGTTTCAGAGAGTGTAAAGTTCCTTTGCATTTCTCCCATTGTAACCGTGGAGGCAGCCTTCAATGATGAAGCGGGCAAGCGATTTATCAACCCTGAGACTGACGAATTTTCGGATCTTTTGTATGATGCGACCATAACCCAGATGCAAAAATCGGGTAAGTTCACAGCCGCTCAGATGGCGGAGTTCTACAAATTTCAACTGGTTCCTGACAAAGACTATTTGAACCGCATACAAGCGAGTCATAAAAAGTTTGCGCGCATTTATCCGTTGTATGATGCCGACATCAAATACGAAGTAAGGGGATACACATTCCCATTTACCTTGTTTGCACCACCAGCCGTTCAGCAATTTGTCTATGAACATGGACTTGGTTACTTCTCCCACAAGGGCTTTGGTATGCTCGACATGGCCCATCATGATCCGATAAAGAAAGAAGCCGACCTCGAGTTGGTATACGCTTAGCGCGGATTTACCGGAATCACAAAATAGCCAATCAGCAAATCTGCGTTAGGTTGAAGTGCCCGGTAGTAGACGAGTACTTCGTACAGGTTTTCAGTTTGGAAATAGTTGCCTTCAACAAGATTTCCATCTGCCTCGGGAGGTGAAGTCCAATAAGCATAGTTATAGAATCCCTGCTTTAGCAATATCCGTTTGGTGTAGAGTCCGGTTTCCCATTGCATCTTGTTTTCGTCGGTCCGGGCAAAGCCATTGTAGGCGCCGATGAGGTACACGTCGCCTTTGTAGGGAGTCGATTTGAGTCCGAACGTAACGTACAGGTATTGCGCCGATATCCATGGCTCCTGCGGGTAGTCAGTATTGTCAGGCGCAAATCCGCCGTTCATGTCTGGGTACTGAGAATAAGCCTGGCCTGACCTGGGGTAATCCATGTTCACACTCAGTTCATACGGCTTATGGGACTTGTCTAATCTGTACGTATTCATTCCCGGGTAATTCATGGATCGAAAGTCAACAAACCTGAATTCATTACCACCCTGAAAGGTCTTATCCATATCAAAGAAACGGTATTCAAGCTGACCAATATCTTCCCGGACGAAGCTGGGCTTAACATCATTTTGGGCATTATCCCATCGCTGATTTTGGCGAATTGTCACGTGAATGTTGCCCAAGGGATTGATGATTTCCGTGGCGCCGTAGTCGAGTTTGAAATTCAATGCCTGATTCGTGGAGCGGAGGTTTCCAAGACCTGCCAGGTTATCGTCTGTTGACAAGGTGATTCGGCCATCGAAGATCATGAAACGACGGGTCAGGACAAGATCCTTTTTGTTCCCGTCCCGATAAACCATGACCACATAGTTACCGGGAATTTTCACAGCGGGAATGGGGAAGCGGTAGTGAACGTAAGGAATGTGGGTATTGATCGAAAAGGAATAGTCGTTGATGGTGGTTTCATTGTAGTCATGGAGAAAGTCGAGGTCCATGAGGGTGGAGGCAGACCAGTCGGCATTGCAATGAATAAGTCGTGCGTAGTAATTACTTCGTTGTTCCTGAAGGTCATCAAATTCCAGCATCAGGTTTTGAATATCCATCCGCGCAACAGCTGGTAGCAATTGATTGCCTTCCGATGCCAGGTAGGGGTAGCATTGCACCGACCGGATTTGAGGTTCATACGTCTTGTCCTGCAAAACCAGTGTTTTCTGCCCAAAAACGAGGGATGGTATTGCGAAAAGCAGAAATATAATCCTGAATTTCCGACGGGGGCAGGTTACTGTCATGACCAGAAAACGATTTATGTCAAATCATTATTTCCTATGGACGTAGCGAATTCAACCGGCAAGCGCAAAGTGGCCAGATACCTCGATGCAGTCCTGTTCATTGCCGCATTGCTGCTTGTTAGTTCATTGCTCGAAATCATTCGGTTTTAGCTTTCAACGCATCCAATTCCAATACAATCTCTTCCCAGCGCTTATTGAGCGTCTCCAGCGTTGCTGTTTGTTTATCAAGGTCTTGCTGATGGGCAGAGAGTACGTCAAATTTTGAGTAAACTTCAGGTAGACTCATGGTCTCTAACAGTGCTGCCTGCTGCTTTTGGGCCGACTCAATTTTTTCTTCTAGTTGGGCCAATTCTTTTTCCAGTTTACGTGTCGAGGGATTGGCCGGCTTGGTGGGTTGGGGAGCCGGAGCCTCAGTCTTCCTGGGCGGGGGTGGGGGCACTTCAACGGTGGTGACTTTTTGCTTGCTCCTCCAGTATTCGAATTCGTCGTAAGTACCGGGATATTCCTTGATCTGATAGTCTTCTATGTACCAGATCTTGTTGGCAATTTGGCTGATGAAAAACCGGTTGTGGGAAACCACTACAAAGCTTCCGGCATATTGCTGAAGCGCCTGAATAAGAATATTCTCTGATATGAAATCAAGGTGGTTCGTGGGCTCGTCGAGCAAAAGAAAATTGGCTTCAGAGATCAGGGTCTTGGCCAGTGCCACCCTTGACTTTTCACCGCCAGAGAGTACTTTGATTTTTTTGTACTGATCGTCGTCGGAGAAAAGGAAGCAGCCAAGGATACCCCTCAACTCTTGTTCCGTTTTACCGCTGCCGGCTTGCTTGAGTTCCTCGAGGATCTCATTATCTACATGAAGTGCTTCCAATTGGTGCTGGGCATAGAACCCTTGAATTACATTGTATCCGATGGTGCGGTCACCCTCTACAGGCTCAGTGCCAGAGAGGATTCGCAGTAGTGTTGATTTGCCCTTTCCGTTCGCACCGATAAGCGCAATTTTATCACCTCGTTCGATGGTGGCATTGGTGTGTTTGAGAATCTGTAAGTCACCATACGCCTTGGAGACATCCTTCAGCGTTACGACGTGTCGGCCCGAGGGTTGATTGAATTTGAATTTGAAGTTAACAGCTGCCGTATCGTCGATCACTTCTTCCACCAGCTCCATACGGTTAATTGCCTTGATTCTGGATTGTACCTGGCGGGCTTTGGTGGCCTTGGCTTTGAAACGCTCGATGAAACGCTCAGCCTGTCTTATTTTGGCCTGCTGATTTTCAAAGGCATTCTGCTGAATATTCTCCCGCATTTCCTTTTCCTCAAGGTAAAAGCTGTAATTACCTTCATAGGAGATCAATTGCGATTGCGTTACCTCTACCGTTTTGGTGATGACATTGTTGAGAAACTCCCGGTCGTGCGAGACGATGACAACTGCGCCTTCATAGGTACGGAGATAGTTTTCTACCCACTCAATGGAAGGAAGGTCAAGGTGGTTAGTAGGCTCATCCAGCATCAGCAGGGAGGGCTTCTCCAGCAATAATTTGGCGAGCATGACCCGCATTCGCCACCCACCGGAAAACTCGCGTAACGGCCGGTGCAGGTCCTTGGTGGAAAACCCGATTCCTTCCAATACTTCTTCGGCTTTCGCCTGCATGGTGTATCCATCCAGGTGTTCAAATTTTTCCTGAAGACGGGTCAGTCTGTCAACCAGGTCTTCTGAATAGGTTGTTTCGAGCTGATGAAGTATTTTCTCGATTTCACGTTGCGTATCGACGGCATCCTTAAAAGCACCCATGGCTACGGTGAGAATGGCATCATCACTCTGAAAAGAAAGGAGGTCCTGGTTGAGAAACCCGATGGTGCAATCACGCGACTTGCTGATGCTCCCTTCATTCACCTTCATTTCTCCATAGATAAGCTTGAGCAAAGTGGATTTTCCTCGTCCGTTGAGCCCAATCAAGCCAATTTTGTCGTCTGGCTTGATAAACATAGACGCGTTTTCATAAAGTGCCCTACCGCCGATAAAGTAAGAGATATTGGATATGGAAATCATGCCCTGGACTCAATTCGTAAAAAATGTCCCAAAGATACCATTCCGCCCGTAAAAAATCGGACCCGTGGTAGGTGTCTCCCACAGGCCAACTATTATCTTGGCAGGCTCAAACATGACTATGAAATATATTACGCTTATCGCCTGTGTTGCCCTGCTTACGTTAGGTTGCACGAATTCAAAGAAGTCTGGTGACCTGGTAGCCGCTGGTGGTGGCCCTGCCTTTTCCGGGGCCAGCGACAGCTTGCCATTGAATACTATCAAACTTCCCGCCGGTTTCAAGATCAGCGTTTATGCTGAGGTGGAGGATGCGCGCTCTATGGCCCTTTCTCCCAATGGTACTTTGTTTGTTGGTAACCGTTCTGGTGATAAGGTGTATGCCGTACGCGATGAGGATGGCGATTTCAAGGCCGATAAGAAGTGGGTGGTGGCTTCTGGCCTAAACACCCCCAACGGAGTGGCCTTAAAAGACGGCGACCTGTATATCGCCGAGATCAGCCGTATTTCTAAACTGCCAGGGATAGAGGCTAATCTGGATAACCCAGGCACTCCGCAGACTGTGTATGACAAGTACCCGACAGAAACACACCATGGATGGAAGTATATCGCATTTGGCCCTGATGGGAAATTATATGTTCCGGTAGGTGCCCCGTGCAATAACTGTGAATCAAAAGACCCCGTGTTCGCCAGCATTACACGGATGAACGCCGATGGAACAGGCTTGGAAATTTTTGCGAATGGTGTGCGTAATACAGTGGGCTTTACCTGGCACCCGGAGACTAACGATTTATGGTTTACCGACAATGGACGTGATATGTTAGGAGATTCGATACCCCCGTGCGAATTGAATAAAGCTTCTCAGGCCGGAATGCACTTCGGCTATCCGTACTGTCAGGGCGGCTATATTAAAGATCCGGAGTTTGGAGACAAGCGTCCCTGCAGTGACTTTGCACCGCCGGCACAGAAACTCGGACCCCATGTTGCACCCCTGGGGCTGAAGTTTTATACCGCATCCATGTTCCCGAAAGAATACCAGGGCCATTTATTTATTGCAGAACACGGATCCTGGAACCGCAGTCCTGAAGCAGGGCATATTGGCTACAGAATCAGCCTGGTTAAAGTGGCGAACGGTTCAGTCACGAGTTATGAGACCTTCGCCAGTGGTTGGCTTGATGCCGATGGCAAAAAGAAATGGGGGCGCCCCGTGGATGTTATGCTTCTCCCGGATGGGTCTATGCTGGTAAGTGATGATATGGCCGGGGTGATTTACCGGATATCGTATCAGGGTTAGAAGTCGGCGGCGATATCGTCGATCTTTTTGCCTTTATCTATGCGCATTTGTTGCAGCAACGGATAGTAGCGGTAGGTGAGTCTTAATTCATTCTTCGAATGATCGCGGAAGGTGAGGCTTAGTGTCTTCGTATTCCAATTGTATGAATCCGTGGGTGTCATGTAAGCCGGCTTACCGAATGACTTCTCCATGCCCTTCATCAGCCGGATGTCCTTTTGTGTAATCACGATGATTTCATAGACTCTGTCCTTGTAGGTCTTGACTTCAATTTTCTTCACCTTGACTTCGCCAATGGCCTTGTAGCTGTCATTCTCTACTTCATAGAGCTTTGCGGGGAATTCATTCTTCTCTTTGATTTCCTTTTTGAAAACCGCACCTGTGATACTGTCAATCGGTGTACCGAGTTTTAGGTCCTTAAACCCATTGCGGCGGTCCAGTTCGGCCAGGTCCTGAGCAAAAAGTC
>DAOMGC010000010.1:0-66133 GCA_035430125.1 Cyclobacteriaceae bacterium
CACTGCAGATCGCTGCAGGTGTCAGCGTACTGGTCAATACCGGCGTAGGATTGACTCTATATGTAAACGTTATGGTAGATCCCGAACAACCGCTGTAAAGAGGAGTCACGGTTATGGTTGCTACAACAGGACTAGTACCAGAGTTCAATGCTGTAAATACTGGGATATTGCCCACTCCGCTCGCTGCCAGGCCTATCGACGGCGTATCATTGGTCCAGTTATACTGTGTGGCTACCCCTGTGAACGATACGGCTGAGGTTCCAGAACCATTACATAGAATTTGCCCTGCCACTACATTAGCAACGGGAGTTGGTTGAACCGTAACCGTAACATTTTGCCCATTAACACATCCGTTGGCCGAAAGAACGAAAGCGTAGGTTACAACCACCGGAGAAGAGGTGGTATTTGTCAGGGTTTCATTGATATTAGCAACAAGGCCGCTGCTGCCAGCTTCTGAAATTCCGGCAACGGCACTTCGGGTCCATGAATAGGACACACCACTTACGGCGCTGGTTGCAGTGTATGAAAAAGCAGCGCCGCTACAAATAGCAGCCGGAGTAGTAGTACTGGAAAGAAGCGGCGTCGGGTTAACAGTTACCAGTACATTCTCAGCATTGTTACAACCATTCGCGCTAATAACAAAAGAGTATGTAACTACCAATGGCGTATTGGTAAGGTTTGTCAACGTTTCAGAAATGGTTCCGGTTAATCCACTGGAAGCAGCCTCTGAAATTCCAGCCACAACAGCACGGGACCATGAGAAAGAAACTCCGGCTGTAGCGCTGGTCGCTGAATAATTAAATGTAGTTGCACTACAGGTAGGGACCGCCAGGCTGCTACTCAATACAGGTGTAGGGTTTACAACAACCACAACATTGGCGGTGGAAGGGTTAGCACAACCATTGGCTGACACACTATAGACGTAAGTGACACTTACTGGTGATGCCGAAGTATTTGTCAGTACCTCACTCACCGCACCAGTGCCTGAGGCCGCACCTTGAGAAATACCGGCAACAACTGATCGGGACCATGAGAAAGTAGCTCCGGCCGTCGAACTTGTAGGTGCATAGGTAAACAACGTACCACTGCAGATTGCAGCCGGCGTTAAAGTACTTGTTAGTACCGGATCAGGTTGTACCGTCACCAGGACATTTTGACCCGAGTTACAACCATTGGCACTCGTGACAAATGCATACGTTACAACAATTGGCGAAGCTGTTGTATTTGTTAATGCTTCAGAAATTGAAGTGAATCCGCTCGTTGGTCCGATCGGCGTGATCCCGGCTACCGTTGCTCTGGACCAACTAAGGGTCGCAGCGGGTGTTGCACTAGTGCCCGTATAATTAAAAGTTGAGCCTGAACAAATTGCTGCGGGCGAAAGTGTACTGCTCAACACCGGCACCGGATTGACCGTGACAACAACATTCTGTGCATTATTACAACCATTCGCGCTAACAACAAATGCATACGTCACCGAAATGGGTGACGTCGTTATGTTGTTCAAGGTCTCATTGATGGTTGGTAACAATCCGCTACCGGCACTATTGCTAATGCCGCCTACTACTGCGCGTGTCCAGGAGAAGGAAGCTCCGGCTGTTGCACTGGTGGCTGTGTATGAGAATGCACTTCCATTGCACAATGCAGCGCTTAATGCACTGCTCAATTGTGGTGTAGGGTTAACAGGAACAACGACACTAAAAGTCGATGGATTGGTGCATCCGTTGGCGGTTAAGGTATAAATATAAGTTACATTAACTGGAGCCGCAGTTGTGTTTGTAAGCACCTCGTTGATCGCTCCAGTACCACTACCAGCACCCTGACTGATACCACCAACAACAGCACGTGTCCATGCATATGTGGTGCCGGCTGTGGTACTTGTTGGTGTGTAGTTAAAAGATGTTCCGCTACAAATTCCCGTTGGAGAAAGTGAGCTGGATATTGCTGGCTGGGGATTTATGTTTACTACGACATTCTGAACTTGGCTACAACCATTGGCAGATATTGTAAATGCGTAGGTGACTGCAATGGGTGCCGCTGTACTATTGCTGAGGGTCTCTGCAATGGTGTTGGTTCCACTGGTGGGTCCTGCCGGCGTAATTCCGGCAATTGTAGCACGTGTCCAGGAGAATGTTGCTCCAGGGGTACCACTGGTGGCTGTATAGCTGAAGGGTGCACCACTGCATACAGAGGCTGGTGACAATCCACTGGACAATGATGGGATAGGGTTAACTACAACGGTAACATTTTCGGGAGTACTGCAACCGCTGGCTGAGGTGATAAACCGATACACCACAGATACGGGAAGTACTGTAGTGTTCGTAAGGGTTTCAGAAATATTTGCGCCGGCGGCAGAGGATGGACCCTCCGCAATACCAACAACGGCCGATCGAGACCAGAGAAAGGTTGCGCCACCTGTTGCGCTCGTAGCTGTGTAGGTAAACGAGGATCCACTGCAAATATCCGCAGGGGTCAAGGTTGAACTCAGGACCGGATTCGGATTAACGGTTGTTGTAATGGTGCCACTGGTTCCGACACAGCCTGCAGCTGAAGTGACTAACACCTGTAATGCATCACCGTTAACCAACGCAGCATCTGTATAGGTAGAAGAGGCACTATTTTGAACCGTAACTCCATTCTTTTTGAATTCGTAATTGGCGGCTGAAGGTGTGGCTGTAAATACTACTGATGTTCCAGAGCAAATAATATTATCAGCATCACTACTGACCAGGCTGGCAACAGGGACAGGGTTTACTGTCGTTGCTATTCCCGAACTCGAAGCAGTGCATCCTGCCGCGTTCGTGACGGTAACGGTAACTGTTTGTCCATTGGTCAATGCAGGGTTTGCATAGGTTGCTGAGGCACTGTTCTGTACGCTAATTCCATCCAGAAAAAACTGATAATTGGATCCTCCGCTAGCGGTAAATGTCACCGTTGTCCCTGCACAGATTGTATTTGAAGGAGCATCACTACTTAGACCAGCTGTTGGATTAGCGTTCACAGTTAGTGTTGCAGTAGCACTTGTGGCAGGAGGTGCACAGGTCCCTGAGGCAACCAATCGATAGACATATCCAGTTTGGGAAGTTGTTAATCCGGAAATGGTTAATGTACCGGTAGTAGCGCCAGAATATTGCCCCCCGTTGGTAACGCTTGAAAAACCAGACCCCTGGTCCTCTTCCCATTGGTACGTAATGCCTGCACCAGACGCAGAACCCGTGAATGAAACGGATGTCCCAACGCAGCGCACTGCACTCGAAGGGCTTGATACAATAGCTGGTTGTTCGATGCTAGAAACAAAACCAAAGCTTGTTCCGGAGCCACTATTTGCTTGCCCGGTGACCACCAGCGAACCTCCGGCAACGCCGGCCGGCCTGACTATATTCCCGGATGAGGCTGGCGAAATTGCCTCAATTTGAAGGCCACTGATGGTGATAATATCTAACGAAGCAGTTGTTGGATTAGCCACTGTTATTGTAGCACTACCAGCCAGTGTTGTGAACGAAATTATGGTTAGCTCATTGGCAGTACTTACAGCATTTCCAGTCGCGGGCACGAATTGGAAATTGGCTGGAGGAATCAGTACAAAAGTCTCGTTGGATCCACTTGAGCCAAAATCGCCTGCCGTAGTTTCAGCAATTTGAATGTCACTCAGGGTTTGCTGAACGCCGATGCATAGATTATTTGATGGATTGGCCGGGGCTACTAGTGTTTGGCCGGCGGCAGAAAGGGACAGAAGACCAAAAACTGAGAGGAGAATTCTCCTCAGGTTACAGAAAAAAAAGCTTTTGACACTGTAAAAATCAGGCATGCAGGCAGGATAATTCTAACGCAAGTTGAATAACACAATTACTGCAAAAGTAACCCAAAAAAAGCGGTTTATTCAACCTATTTGGCCAGTTTACCATCAGAATTAACCTTAATCAGGGTCATTTTAGTTTCACCTGCATCGGGCTTGCCAGTCCGCATAGTACCCAGGATCAATAAACGCCCGTCGGGCAACTCTTCCACCTTACCGCAATCATCCAACCCTTCACCGCCAAATACGATGGGTTGAAAGGCAGTAGTAACATCAGTATTCCATTTGGTCAGAAGCCAATTTTGGTTGTCGTTAAAACTACGCTCATCAGTGAGCACATAAAACCCCGATTGCCGTGAAGCATAGGTAGATGTGTTATTTGGCAATCCATTCCCAAGATTAAGGGAAAGTGATTTAGGGCTGGTTTGATTATCTAATGCGTTAAATACCAATGACTTGCGAAGTCTGGCAATATAGACATCGCCAGCGTTGGTAGTCCCTGGCGTGGTGTACGTTATTCCAGAAAGGATGTAGCCATCTCCAGTTTGGGCAGGCGCAACGGCTACGCTGCTGAGTAATTCATCGGTATTGGGGTTACCAATGAAAAGTACTTGGTTGTTTGCGTCGCCATTGGGCCCGAGCGGAAATACCCAGTAATTAATATCATTGGTCGGGTGACCAGGTACAAGGCTATTTGAATAACCAAACAAATAGAATTGTGAATTAGTAATCTGAATCACCTTAACCGCGACATCCAGTGTCCCGGGCCCCTGCGTAAGCGTCCATGTTGGTGGATAAACAGTCAGGTTATTGAAAAACCGGGCATGCAATGCATCGCGGGTATCATTCAACGGCGTACTTCCTGTTGGTTTGAGGTCGGTATTGCTGGTTGACCCTGCGACAATAAATCCATCATTGGTCAAAGAGACCGAAAGCGCATCCTCATCAGTTGGCTGATTGGCCTTGTTCTTATAGCCTACCAGGGTACTGTCAATTTTGGCTCCATCCAGTGTTAACGTCATCAACAGGATGTCCCTGTCTCCATTGGCTGTATACGAATTACCCACTACAACGAGACGGCCATCGGCTGTCAATTCAATGTCCCGTGCCTCCTCATCAAATGGGCCACCATAGGTCAATTCCCTCAAAATGTGGCCATTGGCATCCAACTTGACCAGGTACCATTGGCTTTTTTTCCCCGTAGGCCTGGTGGTGCCAAACATCATGATGGTCCCATCCGGCAATACCACGAGGTCATTGCCAGTTTGATCTCCATCGGTGCCATAAAACTTGATAAAAAATGAGTTGCTCGGGTCTTCAATTGTCGATGTATTATCACAAGACATTAGACCTAGCGCCCATAAACTCAGGAATAATATGATACTCCGTAGTTTCATTTAGTCTTCCCTCCTTCTTCCCTTTGAATTTTACGGGAAACACTTTTTGTCCTTGCTTTCTTAATTCGGCGTGGGTCATATATCGGATGGATAAATCCAAATGATAAAGACACATTATCCAACCTGAACAAATCTGAGACAAAAACATACTTTGTTACATTGCTGGCCATAAACAGGTTGGGGTTTCCAATTCCATTATTAGGTGCAATGGAAGGGTCGCCGTAATACAACTTATTAACCGTAGTCATATTAGTCAAAGCACCCATATACCTTAGGTCAACATAAATGAAATCCTTGCCGACCTTATATTTAATTCCACCACCGATTACAAAGGAGCGATTGAGTCGGTTGTTTTGATAGGTAACACTTTCACTGGGGCCTTCAGCCAGTATCTGCGACAGATCGGGCTTCACGTCCTTGTAGGTAAAGGTGCTCTTTGAACTAATCAAATAATTCAAGGCAAGGCCCGCATAACCAAATGGTCTGATATTCCCCAGACTTGCAGAATACTTCAGGTACAGTGGCATATCCCCCCAGAGTTGAGAAGACAAATGGGTCTGCTGGTTATTTCCTGCTAAACCATTCAACTCCCTACGAAAGGCACGCGTGCCAAAGTTGGCTTCAATGCCAACGCTTAGGTTATCATTGATGTTCCAATCAAGCCCAGCACCTGCCTGAACATTGACTCGAAGGAAATTATGTGTATCCACCGGATAAGGATTCGTACTCATGGAATAGATATTCCGGTAAATGGACGAATTTAGTCCCAGGCGAAAATGGGGCGTAAAGATGGGGGTTGCCGTAAACTTCTTGCTGAGATAGACCACATCAATAGGGTCTTTCTGTTCATCGGTAACATACTCGGGGTCAGCATCCAGCAATTTCAGATAGCTATCTTCTGCAGCAATCGGATCATCGATAATCAAATAGACCTGGCACAACAGTAAATAAGCACGAATGCTCTGTTCCCTGGATAATCCATCACTGAGACATTTTTGAAGCAATGCAGGAATGGCATAGAAATGCCCGGCTGTGAATTCGGTTTCAGCATGGCTAAGGGTTTGATCACAATCAGTAGCCTGACCTCGCACCGAAATTGAGCAGGAAACCAGTATCAAGCCTCCCAGAAGATATCGAAGCCTGAAAACCATTAAAAGTCCTTAATTAACAAGTTCTTACAGGTAGCCTCGTAGCCGATGTTATTCCTAACATATATCTCCCATTCCTCCTGTGTCATGTTTCTTGACAACTTCGGACAGATTTGATCGGCAAGCATTTTAGGATCGGTAGGCCATACCCTGATTTCTCCATTGTTACAAGATGCCAGGAGGTAGTCAGAATTATTGGTGAATGAGAGTTTCCAGATATTTCCACCATTGTTATCCATGACGACAGGCAAGTCTTCCTGCTCATGATCCACTACCCACATCTGCAACTTATGATCCAGGCCAGCGCTGGCCAGCAGAAGCCCATCCGGACTAAACTCTACATCAGATACGCCTGCAGAGTGCCCACGCAATTCTTTCACCATTTCAGAGGTGCCATAATTATAGAGTTTCAAAGAACCCTTAACCTTCCCGTCCTTGTCCACGAATTCAGTTCCATAGGCTAGTATGGGACGGGTCGGATGAAATGCCACAGACAGTACCCTCGTCTTATTTACCGATTCATCAACCTTCAGTTCAAAAGAATTATCCCGTAGGTTCATGATGATTAGTTGTCCTGAAGCGGCGACACCTGCCAGGGTTGATCCATCCGGGCTAATGTCGATGGACTTCAACTCATAGGGTAGCGACGCCAAGAGCTTACTTTGACCCGTAACGGCATTATTAAATCGCACCGTACGGTCGGATGCTGTGGAGATAAACCCACTATTATCCGGCAGGAACCGAATATCTTTTATTGCACCACGATGTCCCTTAATTGTTCCTGGTTTGGTATCAGGTTGGTCCAGGTGGAAAATCTGCATCGTAGAAGAATCACTTCCATTGATCAGGTATTTCTCATCGGGACTGAGAGCCAGTACCTTATTCGGATACGGATTATAGCTGATCAGATTATCTGCTGTGCTCTTCAGGTAATCGCCTTTAAATATGCGCCCATCGTTACCAGTGGTGTAAAACGCCGAACTGTTTTTGGAAACGGCTAACCCAAACATCTTATTTTTCAAGTTACCCGGTATCTTGATCTGATTGTAATTCGGGTTCTCCGACAACTTGGCAATAGAATAATACAAACCAATGTATACGTAAGGGTCATACTTGTGACCGCCATATGTCGAGTGGTATTTATAACCCTGGAGAGCCAGCAAGCCTGACAAGTCCTTATCATCGATAGTAGGTGCTTTGGCCTCCATAGATTGTGCCACTGACAAATAGAGCAATCGATTGGCATCATCACGAGCGCGCTGGGCCTCATTCTTCTGCGCAATTGCTTCTTGTTTGGCTGCGGCTTCCAGCTTTTCGGACCTCAAGGCTTTTTGTTCCTGCTCAATGGCAATCTGAAGGTTTCTGTCCGCCTCCGCGTATGCCTTTTGGGTTTCTCTTAACGCTTCTGAAATCCGTTCATTGGCCTTTTGTAATTCAGCCGATTGTTTTTCAGCACGCGCTCGCTGTGTCTCGGCCTCAATGGCTGCTTTCTCAGCAATCTGCTCATTTTCAATAGCCTTCTTGGTTTGCTTTTCAGCCTCGCGACGTTGAGTCTCTGCTTCGATCAATTGGGTAAAACCAAAAATCATAAAGATAATGGCAATCACAGCCGCCGTACCCAAAATAACGGACGTAATGCGTGCCCTCCGCAGCATCCTCCGCTGCAACATTTCCTGATTCTTGAGTTCGGCCTCGTATGTTATTCGGCTCGTATCGAGAAACACGATGGCTCGTTCAAATGCTATATCGTATCGCTGAGCCCAAAGCCGGTTAGGCCGTTGTTTCTTTTGCCAATTAAGCGCCAATTGCAGATCCGGCGGCCTCCACAAACCTGCTTTGCCCATCTGGTACAAAGCGGCTGCCTCTGATATCCGCTTATAGAGCTGGGCTGATTCAAATTCTTCATCTACCCAGTTCAACAACCTGGTCCAGATACGCATCAACGACTCGTGAGAGAGTTCAATGGTAGAGGTACCAGTCAAGGTCACATGGCTTCCCGGCATAAGGAAAGAACGACCGGTTCGGCGGAAGCAATCAACTACTTTAATTACCTCCTCTTCGGTGGTGCCCGCGAGTTCAGCAACGAACTTTATTTTAGTCGGTCGGCGAAGGCCTTGATTCTCCTGATTTTTTTCAGTAAGGCTCTTGAAGAGCACTTCTGCAATTTCCTTTTCGTTGCTGGCTAACTCTTCATATGCCTCATTGGCGTGCAGTGAAAGGGCCTGACTAATTCGTCCGATGGCGTTATAGTGACGGATGTCCATCGCTTCGCCTGGTTCTCGGTTGGCCGACCAATAATCCCACGTCCGCATCAGGGCATGCTGCATAATTGGCAACTGGTCCTGGTGGTCCCCAATGTCGCTTAAAATCTTCTTTATCAGGCGATTGGTAATCTTTCCACCACCCACAGCCACTGGGCCTTCTATGGCTTTTCTTTTCTGCTCCCGGGTCATCTGGGGAACGAGATAATTGCTTGTGTTAATGACCTCAGTAAGTCCGTGGAATACCGAACACTCCCCGATAAAATCGGAACGCAAACTCAGGGCAACGAAAACTGGTAAACGAGTTTGATGAATAGCGTTGATCAGCAGGTTAACGAACTGAATAGATTCGTTAATATTTTCTTCACCTTGCTCCCGGAAACGCAATAACTCCTCAAACTGATCAACCAACAGAAATAAGTTCTCCTGGTTATTCCGTTGCATGTATTCAGCGACCTCAATTAATCCGTCTTCACGGCTGGTCAGCAAAGACTTAATGATGGCATGCTGAATGGGTCTGTCTTCAGACGATAGCTTACCGGCCATCTCCAGTTGAAGGAGAATGGCCTCTGTAAGGTTGTGAATGGGTGAATTTCCTGGGCGGGTGGTAATCACCTGCCAATTCGGGCCGGTCTGGGTCATAAACCCGCCATAAAGCACCGGAACAAGACCGCAATACAGCAAGCTGGACTTACCACTGCCAGAATACCCCAGGATGGTCACAGACCTGTTAATGGAAAGCTTCTCCAAGATCTCATCGACCTGGCCTTCCCGACCAAAAAACAAATGGGATTCCTCAATGCTGAATGGACGCAGTCCCGGGAACGGATTGTATCCCAAAGGATTCAACCCAACTTCCGGTGAATGAGCCTCATCCACCAAGTCACCCGTCTGAACGGAGTAATTCAGCATTATTTTACAAAATGAACCAGAAAAGTAAGAAAATACCCATTAACCTGACTCTGCTCTTGTTTACACTTCAAAAAATACCTTATGAAAGGTCAAAACTACCAATACTAAGTTTAAAAAATACCTTGAAAATTAGCCCATTTTAGACATATTCCAAAACCTTGTCTGCCAATTTTACATTTTCCGCCAGCAATTCATAAAGCTGGTCCTTGTTGATTTTAAGCAGAATGGTCCTTTCACGGGCCTGAAGCAGGTTGGATTTTGCAAAACCTTGTGGGGCCAACATCTCGCCAAGGAATTGACTTTCAGTGAATTCACCCACCAATTCGCCCCGGTTGTAATAGTCAACCCTGCCCTGATAAACGATATAGAAGAAGTTATTAGCGCGTTCATCCAAGGTGAGGAACTCCGATTCCCTAAGAATAACTTCCTGCGAGATGTCGGCAAGGAAAGAAAGACTTAGCCCTGTTATACCCGAAAAAGTTGGCATCTGTCCAAGAAACACAATTTTGTCAAAAAGCAATATCTGGGACTTATCATCCTGGGCTTTGATCATCGCATGCATTCGCTTCTGGACATCATAGTTGAGACGGACAACATTAGACTCATACAATTCCGGGTCAATGCGATAAAGCGACCATGCGGCCATTTCACGAATCAATGGGTCTGGATTAAATAACTGTGCGATCAGATCGAGGGTAAATTCCCCAATCGCGAGTAATCCGATCTGTCTGAGCACACAAGCCTTTGTCCATCGGTTGGTCTGGGTGTAATCCCGGTTGATCAGAAACTTCAATACCAGTTTTTCATCCAAATCCATCCGCGGATAGAAAATCTCCAGTTTCTTGATTCGATCTTGCTCGGAGATATCATCCAAAACCGGAATAACTCGCTCCTTCAGCTGCTCTGATAAGAACACGTCGAGCAATTCAATGGCAAATGAGGTTCCTTCTACGGTACCACTTTCGATATTCTCTTTCACCAATTGAATCGACCGGGTGTCATACAACATAGCCATTAGCATGTAGACGTGATCAATGTCGTTTCGGATTTCAGCACGGATCGCCTCTTTCAATTCCTTTGCAAAGCCATCGTTACCGATTTCGGCAATTGCTGAAAGGTTCCAGCTGATATCTCCAATATCATTCTCAATAGCAAACTTGATCCGGGAAATCTGTGAAATTCCTGCCTTGAATCCGGCCCCTCCCATGGCAAGTAAAACACTGGAAACCACAACTTTATCTGGATAATCGATCTTGTTCCACAACAGGTCTTTTGCACGTTGTCCGCCAATTCTGCCAATAATTTGGACGAGGCGAATCAGGATCTGAGTACTTTGGCCGGAACGATAAAAGGCTGAGTCCAACTGGGATAACGCTTTGCCACCGATCAGCGTTAAGGCATTCATCGCCTGGTTGCTGAATAATGGGTTGGCCAGGTTTTCAATCAATGCCAGTATCACTTCCGGACTATTCTTCTTAATCGCAGTTTTGATGGCCGTAGAACGTACAATGGGTTCACTGTCGGATAGCAACTCAATTAGAAATGAGGTATTGTCATCAGCACTGGAGTGAAGCAATAATTCTGCAGCATACTGGCGATCACCAGCCTCATTCGATCTGGTCAGGCGCAGGATGCGTGTCTTGGTAATATCTCCGCCGCTATTAATAATCAATTCCAATTCGCTCTTGGTGAGGAGGTTTTTTCCGGCCAGGTCCGATTTGTTCCTGTCATATCGAATTACATAACGGTCTGACACAGAAAGCCCTTTCATTTCATTCATTTTCCGCTGAGCGAAATCGCGGGTTTCCTCATTATTATTTCTAATGAGCGTGTTCACCCAAGTACCTGTACCTGCTGGATTGATCTTCTCCAGCAATTTGAAAGAGAATACAGCGACACTGGGTGACTCATTGACGAGACGGCCCTCTAATTTCTGTGTGATTTGCCCAAACCCTACCTCAAGCTTTTCCATGCTTGTACCCACGGTTTCAAGTTTAGACCTGATCTTGGTTTTGTACCCTGCGTAGAGGTTCTTAACAACCATCAGGTAGAGAATGGATAAAATGGTTATAAGAACCGGGAGCCAAACAATTTTGAAAATGGCCAAGGCACTCAGGGCAAAAATCAAGATGCCTGCTGTAAACCGACCTGATTCGTTCACAACGCCCTCCACTTTGGCCTGGATTCCAAACCGGTAGCGGCTATCAAGGGGTATGAACAAGAGCTTGAACATTGGATTCTCAAGCGAGTCGCGAATCATGCTGTTAAACAGACGAATAAGCGCAACCAAAAGGAAGAAATAAATGAATGTTGTAGGTGCCATTTCGGGGGTGTAGCCAAACACCAAACCGGTTATGCTGGCACTGAAGGCAAAAATGCCAACAACGACTGGGAGCAACAGCAAAGCGACGCGAATTCCATAGTTGCTTACCACGCGATCATTGACGAATGTTTGCATGATAAAACTCAAGCCATAAATACTCGCGTTGAAGTACGCGAGGAAGTTTGTCAACTCACGCTGGTTGGGATACTGTACTTTGATAAGTTCCTGGAAGGTGAATTGGGCAAACATCAACGTCACCATAGAGATGATAAGAAAGACAGAAAGCAACTTGGTATAAGGCTCAGTGAGCACTTTCACCATTCTTGTCTCCTTGCGCACCGTGTCATCAAACTCAGCCGGATCATTCTTGATCAGGGGGAATCTGACCGATATCACGATAAAGTGAGCTGCTGAAATAATGATGGCTATACAACAGATAATCAAATAGTTATCGGTCGCCGGAAACAGCCTCGCTGTCAAGGGGATTAATACGTTAGCAAGGATTACGGCTATCAATTGACCGGTATCGATCCAGCCAATGATTCGCTTAGACTGTTTGAAATTGAATAATCGTCCGAATATTCCCCAGTAACTCAATAGCAGTACTGCGTTGATGGGACCGGTAGAACAAAACATAAAGAAAATGATCGGCTCTTTGTACGCCTGAGGTCCATAGTGATATCCCACATAGAAAAGCGCCGTCAAAAACACAATAACAATAATCGATGATGTAGTCAGGTTCGAAAACTTAACCTTGTTCTGGGCATACGAGAACAATAGCGTTGCCACGATACCCAGAAATCCTGAGGTGAGGAATGCTTTATCCAGTTCGTTACCCAGGGTGTTAAGGAAAAGAGATTCCGCTACGACACTGTAGGTCGCGAAGAAAATCCCCATAAAAAATCCGGCACCAAGCATGAGCATGACCTGGTACCGTTCTTCCTGACGCACGTTCAGGAAGTCGAAAAGGGAGGTAAACATGAGTGAAAGTTACGATGTTGGCCTAAAAATCAAAAAGCCGGCCCATTTTGGACCGGCTTTGAACCAATATGATCAGGTTAAGATTACTTCTTCTTGGAGGCCGTTGAATCCTTCCTGGTTGTCTTTGTACTTTCCAACTTGTACTCTTCATTCAAACCATTGACAACCTCCTTGCTGATATCCAGTGCAGATTCTCCATACCAAAGGTCACTGGCAGCATCCAATTTCAATACCACCTGAATTCCTTTTTGCTGGCTGTAGGTCTTCAGAAATTTGGTAATCCTTGAGTAAAGTTCACCACGCAGTTTATCCTGGTCGGTCATGATTTCCTGGCTCAGACTTTCTTGATACATCTGAAGGTTTTGACGCTTCTTACCGAGATCTTCTTCTACCGCACGTGCCTGGCCAATGGTCAGCGTGCTGGCATTGCGTTGATAAGACTCAAATTCGCTTTGCAGACCTTGCGCCCGGCTCTTGAGGTCCTGGTCAAGGCGCTTGCTTTTCGCCTCCAGGCGATCGCTGTTCACCTTGAAATATTCATAGTATTTAAGGATCGTATCGGAATTGATATACGCTATTTTCAGATCACCTGCAGTAGTCGCAGAGGCAGGCTGACTAGCTGAAGGTCCGGAAAAATGAAGGTAATACAGGGCGGCAACCGCTACCAGCAACACTGCACTGAGTATCAGGGGTAAATTTTTCATGTTGTAATTTTGACTTGGGCCGCAAATATAACGGGATTCATCAATTTCCTATGAATACCATTGAGCGTACATGGGATAATTCCTCGCTGTACGTGCGATTACTTCCGCCATTTCGGGACCTGCATCCTTGATTCGGCGGGCCGGAATGCCAGCATACAGACTCCCAGGCTCTACCCGGGTACCGGCCAGAACAATCGCACCAGCCGCGATTACCGATCCCGCCCCGATCACCGCATTGTCCATGATGATTGCACCCATCCCTATCAGAACATTGTCTTCTATGGTGCATCCGTGAACAATCGCGCCATGCGCAATGGAAACATTGTTCCCTATTACAGTGCAAGCTTTCTGATAGGTACAATGAATAATAGCACCATCCTGAATATTGGTTTGGTTGCCGATCGTAATCGAATGAACATCACCGCGAACCACAGCATTAAACCATACCGTGCAAGAGTCACCCATGATGACCTCACCGACTACCACCGCATTATCCGCCAGAAAGCAATTACTGCCCATTACCGGCGATTTTCCTCTAACCGTTTTAATAATTGCCATCGACCAATGGTTTAATAACTATCAAAACTACGATTATCGATGCAGTGAACAATCTGACAACTTGTCATAGAACCATTTAATGTATTAATTTTGCAGGGAGCAGCGATGAAATGAACCAAGCAGTGCAGGAACTAAAGACTGGCCAGACCAAGGCGGCCGTATCCACAGGCCAGGGAAGAAAGATTTATATCGAGAGTTACGGCTGTCAGATGAATTTCTCCGACAGTGAAATTGTTGCGTCGATCCTTAAGAAAGACGGTTTTTTGACCACTACAGATGTCAAGGAAGCAGATGTAGTGTTATTGAATACCTGTTCAATCCGTGATAAGGCCGAGCAAACTGTGCGCAACCGCCTTACACACATCAACGGCCTTAAGAAGGGAAAGCCTGAGTTGCTGGTGGGTGTTCTGGGGTGCATGGCAGAACGACTGAAGTTGAAACTCTTGGAAGAAGAAAAGGTCGTGGACCTCGTTGCCGGGCCTGATGCTTACCGGGACTTACCCAGGTTGATTGCGCAGGTCGATGAAGGTGAGCGCGCTGTGAATACGTTTTTGTCACGGGAGGAGACCTACGGAGATATTAGTCCGGTGCGGTTGAATAGCAATGGCGTCACTGCATTTGTCTCCATCATGCGTGGTTGCGATAACATGTGCTCCTTTTGTGTGGTACCTTTTACCAGGGGTCGTGAACGTAGCCGTGACCCAGAGACGATCGTGCAGGAGGCAACAGAACTATTTAGTCAAGGTTATAGGGAGGTTACACTGTTGGGGCAAAATGTAGATTCGTATAAATGGAGTCCGGAAGAAAACAACAAAGCCCGGCTCGAAAGCAAAGCGGTTTCTACCATAGTTAATTTTTCACAATTACTTGAGCGTGTGGCCCAGGTAAATCCTGATCTGCGGATTCGTTTTTCGACCTCACACCCAAAGGACATTACAGATGACGTGCTTTATGTCATGTCGCGGTATGAAAATATCTGCAAATACATTCACCTGCCTGCGCAGAGTGGTAACAGCCGGATATTGGATCGGATGAACCGAGGCTACAATCGCGCATGGTACCTGGACAAGGTTAAACGTATTCGCGAAGTGCTTGGTGATGAGTGCGGGCTATCTTCTGATATGATTGCCGGGTTCTGCGGCGAGACGGAAGAAGAGCACCAGGAAACCCTTTCCCTGATGGATGAGGTTAAGTTCGATTACGCCTACATGTTCATGTATTCGGAACGTCCAGGTACCCCGGCCGTGAAGAAATTCATCGATGATGTGCCTGAGGAAGTAAAGAAACGGAGGCTGGCAGAGATCATTGCAAAACAGAACCGTCATTCGCTGGACCGCAACCAACTAGACATTGGTAAAACATTTAAGGTGCTGGTGGAAGGTGAATCCCGCAGGTCAGCCGACTTTCTGCAAGGAAGGAACAGCGCTAATAAGGTAGTGATCTTTCCAAGAGAAAATAAAGCCAAGGGAATGTACGTCTCCGTGTTGGTCGACCGGTGCTCCGGTGGAACCCTCTTTGGCACTGTAGTCCCATCATAACTATGGCAATTACCGACAGCGAAATACAAAGTGTAAAACAACGGTTTGGGATCATTGGTAATGCACCCATGCTCAACCATGCTGTTCGCGTGGCGATGCAGGTGGCCACTACCGATATGTCCGTCCTGATCACCGGTGAAAGTGGATCAGGAAAGGAATCGTTTTCCAAAATAATACACTCCCTTAGCCCGAGAAAGCATGGTCAGTTTATTGCGATTAACTGCGGATCAATACCGGAAGGAACCATTGACTCGGAATTGTTTGGACATGAGAAAGGCTCCTTCACCGGGGCCCACGAGGCCCGTAAAGGCTACTTTGAAGTAACGAACGGGGGTACCATATTTCTTGATGAAATTGGTGAAATGCCACTTGGCACCCAGGCACGCTTACTCCGCGTGCTTGAAAACGGCGAGTTCATTAAAGTAGGCTCCTCCAAGGTACTGAAGACCGATGTTCGGGTTGTGGCCGCGACGAATGTCAACCTGATGAATAAGGTCGAGGAAGGAAAGACACGAGAAGACCTTTATTATCGGTTGAACAGCGTGCCGATTTTCGTTCCTCCGTTGCGTGAACGCGGACGCGATGTTGAACTGTTGTTCCGGAAGTTTGCTTCAGATTTTGCTGAGCGCTATAAAGTAAAGCCTATTACCCTGGCAGAAGATGCTAAGGAAATTCTACTGAAGTACCGCTTTCCAGGCAACATCAGGCAATTGAAAAATCTGGTGGATCAGATGTCTGTTTTGTCGACGGAAAACAAAATCATAACGGTCGAAGAGTTGAATACATACCTCCCTCCGACCCAAACTAACTTGCCAGCCCTTTATAAAGAAGGATCAGCAGATCTTTCAGAACGAGAGATCCTATACAAGGTGCTATTCGACATGCGCAAAGACGTGAATGAGTTGAAGCGCATTGTACTGGAAAATGTTTCCAACCCGGGCCGTGCCGCGCAGATAGTCAAAGAGAATCCGCATTTATTCGCCGACATCAACCACCCAGACCGGGTACCCATACCAGAGCCGGTAACCCTTAACCTTAACACCAGTGCAGATCACGATCGCGATGAAGTTGAGGAGGTACAGGACATCAGCCATACGGCAGAAGACGACTCCTTGTCAATCGAAAAGAAGGAAAAGGAATTGATTATGCGTGCCCTGCGCAAAAACAACAATAAACGGAAATATGCGGCACGGGATTTGGGTATATCCGAACGAACCCTTTATCGCAAGATCAAAGAATACCAGCTTGAAGACTAGTCTCTTTACCGCACTTATCATCCTGGCCGTGACAACCCGTTGCGGCGTTTACTCTTTTTCTGGTGCTGCTACGACTGCGAAGACCATTACCATTGAAAACCTCTTCAATAACACCGACCTGGCACCAGCCAACCTCGGGCAAACTTTTACCAACAAACTGAAAGACTATTATCAGCAGAATTCGAGTCTTCGGGTAGTGAACGAGAATGGCGAATTACATATTGAGGGAACGATTTCGGAGTACCGAATCAATCCGGTGGCGCCAGTATCTACCGGGAATATCAACGACGTTAATACCGCTGCGCTATCGCGATTGACAATAGCGGTTAAGTTGACCTATGAAGACGGGACGGAACCTAAAAACAACTTCAAAGACCGCTCCTTCAGTTTCTACAAGGACTTCGACAACAACCTGAATTTCACCTCGGTACAAGAGGATCTGGAGAAAAAGATATTCGATCAAATCCTGATCGATATCTTCAACGCAACTGTTGCAAACTGGTAATTTTCAGCCATTTGGGTACTCCGGTAATTTCCTTTAGATTTACTATTCAACCTATGCCTCCATGGAATCTGCTGGCTTCCGGTCTATTGTCGACAACTTCACCCAGTTGAACTCAGCTGAAGCCGGTGAACTGGAGAGGCTCGCACAACAACATCCTTACAGTCAACTGATCCATTTGCTGAGAGCCCGATCCGCACGAGACTTAAAGCAGTCTGATGCGGAGGAAAGGCTGCACCACGCAGCTGTGTATGCTACCGATCGGGCAATATTAAAGTTTATCATGACCAGCCCTGCTGTCGCTCGCATAGCGCCTCCAGCCGCAGCCGAAAGTGCGCCCACCAAAAAAATCACCCAGCCTGATATAAAAAGAGCAGACCTTTCAACTGAAACTGTTGTTGCAGGTTCAGTGAAACCTGGGATTAGCGAGACGATACCTGCCGAATTGAACCCAGCGGCCTCGGATCTAATCGGAGATGCACTCAGGGATGATATCTACATTCAGTTGGAGAAGTTGAAGAAGTCCAAGCACGATTTCGAAGTGAGCTTGGCGGAATTCAGTCAAGGCGTTGCTGAACCACCTAGGCCGACCCCGAAGACGTCCAGGGATCCGATTGATCCCCTATTGGATGAGATCAAGTCCACCAAGAAAAAGATACCCGTACAGAACCCGAAGGCCCAGGAACAGAACCAGATCATCGAGGAGTTTATCCGCAAAGAGCCTGTTCTTCCAAAGCCCGTGGCCAATGCGGAATCCAAAGACCTGGCAGAAGATTCCAGCCTGTTCAGTGACAATATTGTGTCTGAAACGCTGGTTGATATCCTGCTAAAGCAGGGGAAAAAGGAGAAAGCCATTGAGGTACTGAAGAAGCTGATTTGGAAGTTTCCCCAGAAAAAGGCTTACTTTGCCGCTCAAATAGAAAGCCTCAAAGGTTAACGTATGTACACTTTATTCATTTCACTCACAATTATTGCTGCTGTATTGCTGGTATTGGTTGTTCTCGCCCAGAACTCAAAAGGAGGCGGCCTGTCCAGTCAGTTTGGTGGCAGCGGTGCCAGCAACCTGATTGGCGTGAAAAAGACAGGCGACTTGCTTGAGCGTTTAACCTGGGGTTGCGCCATTGCGGTGATGGTTTTTTCCCTGGCAACCAATTTTACCACCCAGGCTCCCGGTGCTGAGTCGAATGAAATGCTGGAGCGTACCAAGGAACAGCAATCCCTTCCGGCCACATCAGCTCCGCTGAACAAGACAGCCGGAGACTCTACTAAAAAGTAGTCTCACCAAGTCAGGTCAAGCCACCTGCGATAGGTGTTTAACCAATAATCGTTTGGCTACGGGTACCAACGTAGATTGGTACGGAAACCTCATTTGTGATATGATCACAAAAGCGGCTGGGTTGGGTAGATCCTTAAATTCCCTGATCAGGTTACGCTTGATATTTTCGTAGGTATTGGTAAGGCTGTAGGTTGTCTTTGACACCCAATGGGTAGCCAGTCCCCTGAGGGGCTCCTGGCTTTGGTGGTACACGGTCATCTGATACCGGTAAATGTTTGTTTCTTTCTCTGGCGGTTGGGTAATCAACATATAGCCTTCCTGCATGTAGAGCGGCACTACGCCCACCGCGGTCAGTTCACATTGCGATTCTACAAAATCATAAATAGACGAACCATCTTCCACTGAGTCCCTGAGTTGGGGCAGGGCAAATTGCATGATGGATTCAATTTCCTGCATAACGGCATCATCCTCGATAATCTTCCGGTAGTTCAGTTCGAGGGTGCGCAAGTTCTCCAGTGAAAGCTCACGGGGAAATGAACTTACTATAAGTCCCTTGTTTTCCTTTAGGGAAATCAGGTTGCGGTAGTGGAATACGAGGTCGGACAAATGCGGGTATAGTTCTACCCGGTCGAATGAGTCCTTCACATGCTTTAGGTAAGCGAGGAGGACATATTTCTTGTATTCGAAATCGATAAGGCCGTCAGTGAGCCAGTTGTCTTTTAATCGGTCCATAGGCAAGAAAAAAACCTGGAATAATTATACGAAATCGAAGGGTTTTGTGTCAAATCTGCCATTTTTGCCCCCGAAAACCTGACAGGCCGACAAATCTGTCTCGTTTTACCCCGGAGGCGCGTGTCCGGAGGTTCCAAAGTGGCAGAAATGCCTATTTGGCATGAAAATCGACACACGCGAGTCAGCTTTAACAATAAACCTTTTAATCCATATGGCTAAGATCAATTTTAAACCCAACGAAGACCGCGTTCTGGTAGAACCTGCTGCGGCTGAGGAGAAAACCGCTTCCGGCATTATCATTCCGGACACTGCAAAAGAGAAGCCCCAAAAAGGCAAAGTAATTGCCGTTGGTGATGGCCTGAAAGACAAGCCTGTTACCGTGAAAGTTGGCGAGCACATCCTGTACGGCAAGTACGCCGGTACTGAAATCACTATTGATGGTAAGGATTACCTTATCATGCGCAACTCCGACATTTTCGGAATTATCTAATCCAAGCAAACAGTAATCAATCAAAATCTGAATTCATATGGCAAAAGAAATTACATTCGATACATCCGCCCGCGATCGCATCAAGAAGGGTGTTGATAAGTTGGCCAATGCGGTTAAAGTAACCTTGGGGCCTAAAGGTCGCAACGTGATCCTCGACAAGAAGTTCGGCTCTCCAACGGTAACCAAAGACGGCGTATCCGTAGCCAAAGAGATTGAACTGAAGGACCCGATTGAAAATATGGGTGCACAGTTGGTGAAGGAAGTTGCTTCGAAAACTGCTGATGCTGCCGGTGATGGTACTACTACCGCCACGGTATTAGCCCAGGCCATCTACTCACACGGCATTAAAAACGTAGCGGCTGGTGCCAATCCAATGGACCTGAAGCGAGGTGTTGACAAGGCTGTTGAGGCTGTTGTGGAAAGCCTGCGCAAACAATCCAAGAACATCAAAGGATCAAACGAAATCACCCAGGTAGCGACCATCTCTTCCAATAATGATACTGAGATTGGTAAAATGATAGCGACCGCCATGGAGAAAGTGGGCAAGGACGGAGTTATTACGGTTGAAGAAGCAAAAGGTACCGAGACCGAAGTAAAAACGGTGGAAGGTATGCAGTTCGACCGTGGTTACCTCTCCCCTTACTTCGTGACCAACACGGAGAAAATGGAAGCCGACCTCGATTCTCCTTTCATCCTCATCTATGACAAGAAAATCTCATCGATGAAGGAGTTGCTTCCGGTTCTGGAAGCCACCGCCCAGACCGGCAAGCCCCTGTTGATCATTGCTGAAGAAGTGGAAGGTGAAGCCCTGGCTACCCTCGTGGTCAATAAGATCCGAGGCGCCCTCCGTGTAGCCGCTGTGAAGGCTCCTGGCTTTGGTGATCGTCGTAAGGCGATGCTCGAAGACATCGCGATCCTCACAGGTGGTCGCGTGATCTCGGAAGAGACCGGTATGAAGCTGGAGGATGCCAAATTGGATTCCCTTGGCCGTGCAGAAAAAGTGAACATTGACAAAGACAACACGACCATCGTGAATGGAGCAGGTAAGAAGAGTGAGATCACGGGACGCATTGCCCAGATCAAAGCTCAAATCGATGCCACCACTTCCGATTATGACCGTGAGAAACTGCAGGAACGCCTTGCTAAACTGTCTGGCGGCGTTGCCATCCTCTATATCGGTGCTGCCACCGAAGTGGAAATGAAAGAGAAGAAAGACCGCGTAGACGATGCATTGCACGCGACTCGAGCAGCTGTTCAGGAAGGCATCATCCCTGGCGGTGGTGTAGCTTACATCCGCGCTATCGAAACCCTCAAGAACGTTGCAACCGACAACGACGATCAGGCTACTGGCGTGAATATCATCCGCCTGGCCCTGGAAGCTCCGCTCCGCACCATCGCTGAAAACGCTGGTCAGGAAGGATCCGTTGTGGTGAATCGTGTGAAAGAAGGCAAGAAAGATTTTGGTTATAACGCCGGTGAAAACAAGTATGAAGATTTCTTCGCTGCTGGTATCATCGACCCCACCAAAGTATCACGTCTGGCCCTCGAGAACGCCGCTTCTATCGCCGGATTGTTGCTGACGACTGAAGCTGTAGTTTCAGAAATCCAGGAAGAGAAAGAAGCTCCTGCTATGCCTCCCGGTGGCGGCATGGGCGGAATGATGTAATCTTTCACAATGATAAAAAGAAAGGCCCCGTGAAAGCGGGGCCTTTTCTATTTTGACTTTAGTTTGCCTATGCCCTGGTCGCCGATCGATAAAGCCAGGCCATCATGCCAGCAAACATGAGTGTGCCCATCAGGTAATACCCACCCTCGGACAGACTATTCACCAATCCATGTTCAGCATTGACTTGCTGCAACTCTTCTGAGTAGAAAACATTCAGCACAGCTACCAGGACACCGGTAATGGCGCCTCCGGCCACCAAACCCGTAGCAAACAGATTGCCACGGCTCAGGTCACCATCCTCTTCCACTTCATTCCGCCGGGCCTTTCGCCAGTCAATAAATCCCTTGAGGGCTCCACCAATAAAAATCGGAAGTGTTGTTGACAAAGGGAGATACAACCCGATGGCAAATGCCAACGCTTTGATGTTGCACAGTTCCAAGGTAATCGCAATGAAAATTCCTACCATGATGAATTGCCAGTCCAGGTTAAACGAGAGAATACCTTTGGTGAGGGTAGCCATCAGGGTAGCCTGCGGGGCCGGGAATCGGTCGGAACCAATGGCATGCACCATGGTTGGGTCCTGGGCGAGCATTGCTGACGTTGGCGTATCAAGCACTTGTACAATCAATCCAATGGCAATAGACGACACTATAGCGCCAATAAACAAGGCAAGCTGTTGATATCTCGGGGTAGCGCCTATCAAGAACCCGGTCTTCAAGTCCTGCGAAGTGCCTCCGGCATTAGCGGCCGCTATACAAATCATACTTCCTACCACCAGTGCCAGTGGTTCATATAATTTGCCTGACCAACCAATCGAAGTAAAAATCAAGCAGGTACCCATCAGGGTAGCAATGGTCATTCCAGAAATAGGGCTGTTGCTCGTGCCCACCAATCCAACAATACGGCTCGCCACCGTAACAAAAAAGAACCCAAACACAATCATCAGAATTCCGATGAACAGCTTTTGCAGCACACTGTCACCTGGTATGTAATCCAATACGACTACGGTAACTATGAGTAATACACTTCCAATTAAGACTACTTTCAATGATAAATCGTTCTCTGTCCGCAACACGCCTTTAGCGCCTTTTTCCTTCAGCGACGAAATGCTATCCCGGAACGAACCAATAATCGTAGGGAGGGTCTTCAACAAGGTGATAAATCCACCAGCAGCTACTGCACCGGCACCGATCTGGCGGATATAGGCAAAGTAGATGGCAGTTGCCGGGTTAGCGAATGTTTTGGTAACCGGGTCCCAACCACCGCGACCACCAGCCTGTGTGAGATCATGGATGTAGCCCAGTTTATGAAGCTGCCCCGCAATCAATTCCGGGTTCACCAGCGTTGCCAACAAGGGTATCATGGCCCACCAGACCAGAACTGATCCAGCCACCAATACACCCGAAATCGTTGGGCCAATGATATATCCAATGCCGAGGTACTCTGGGGTTATCTCTCCATTGATGGTTGCCGATGGCCAGAACTTGTTCGTTTGCCGCGTGACAAATGCAGGGATTTCCGCGATGACGTGAAACACCTTTTGAAGCATGGCATATCCGATGGCCACACCCATACCTACAAATGCCGTTCGGGCCACCACGCCGCCCTTTTCCCCGGCTTGCAATACCGTGGCGCAGGCGGTGCCTTCTGGATAAGGAAGGTTCTCATGCTCCTTTACAATCAGGGATCGCCGCAGGGGAATCATCATCATCGTGCCTAGCATACCACCGAAAGCAGCGAGAATCAGAATCGTGATGTAATTGAAATAGTCTGCTCCAACACTCACCCCATTTTCATCGGAAGACAAAAAAAGAAAGCCAGGCACAGTAAACGCGACACCAGCGGCAATAGACTCGCCGGCTGAACCCGTGGTTTGGATGATGTTGTTTTCGAGGATGGTGGTCTTGAACAACTTCCGTCCAAGCGTTATGGCAATTACTGCAATGGGTATGGAGGCTGTTACCGTGAGCCCTGCACGAAGGGCGAGGTATACGGTGGAGGCCCCGAAGACGACGCCAAAAAAGGCTCCAAGCAAAACTGACTTAATAGTAAACTCCGCGATGTTCATTTCGGGAGCGATGTAGGGTTTAAACTTTTCCATAGAAGTTATAGGATATCAGCCATCCACTTGCGGATGGGTTTGCTAATTACAAGTACAACCAGTCCAGCCACGCCCATTACTTTCACCACTACCCAGAACAAGTCAACAAGCAACTGTGGATTGGCAGCAACCGCATTGGCATCAAATTCACCGGCAAAGAGACCGGCTACGAGGTTACCCAGCGCGAGTGACATAAACCATATGCCCATCATTTGACCGACCAAACGCCTGGGCGATAACTTTGTGACTGCACTCAGTCCAACCGGGTAAAGACAAATTTCACCAAACGTGTGAAGGACATAGGTGGCCACCAACCAGGTGGGTAACGCTTTTGAACCTCCAATCACAATTGTTGATGCCCACATCATGACAAGGTATCCTGCACCCATGAAGAGCAGGCCTGCTGCCAGTTTCACCGGTGTGGAGGGATTAAGATTTCTTTTGGCAAGCCATACCCAACCGTATGCAAAAATGGGTGCAAAGATGAACACGGCAAATGGAGGTACTGATTGAAGCCAGCTCGCCGGCATTTTGAAGGTGCCAATAAACATGTCCGTGTACCGGTCGGCAAAGAGGTTCAGCGTCGATCCTTGTTGCTCGTACCCACCATAAAACATTGATGAGGCAACGAAAAAAACACCGATTACCCCAATCTTCCTTTTTTCATCCGGCTCTAATTTTTCAAACAACAAAATGTAAAAAAAATAAGCTGCTGCGCTTGCAGCGATCAAGTACGTAGAGGCCTGAGCGAAAGTGATCGGGTTGATTGAAATTGTGCGGGTAAGCAACAAGGCCATAAATACAATGAGCCCCCCCACAAACACCATCAGGCCGGCACGAATGGATTGCTCCCGTTTGCCCTGTGCCGTCGCATCTTCAAGTCGGTTGGGGCCCTCACCCGCTGAACCAAGGTGTTTCTCCGTTGCTTTGTATTGAATCAATCCAATCACCATACCGATGCCGGCAACAGCAAATCCATAGTGCCAGTTGATATTTTCACCCAGGTATCCAGTAATGAACGGCGAAATGAATGCACCGAGGTTAATGCCCATATAGAAAATCGAAAAACCGGCATCGCGTTTCGCCTGCTGATCTGCTGGATAAAGTTCACCCACGAGGCTGCTCACATTGGGCTTCAGCAACCCCGTGCCCATCACGATGAGCAGCAATCCGACAAAAAACGTTTGGGTATAGGGCAGCACCAACATCAGGTTACCAACGGCGATCATACACCCGCCATAGAACACCGCTTTACGAAGTCCAAAGAACCGATCGGCTAACCATCCGCCGGGCAGAGCAAGGAGGTATACGAACATGGTATAAAGTCCATAAACTGCGCCAGCCGTTTTATCGTCGAGGCCCAGGCCTCCGTTCTCCACAGTAGCCACCATGAACAGGAGCAGCAATGCGCGCATACCGTAGTAACTAAATCGTTCCCACATTTCTGTGAAAAACAAGGTGGCCAGTCCCCGGGGGTGACCAAAGAAAGAACTGTCAGTTGGTTGATTCATGTTCAGGTTAGGTACTTCAAAGTAGGCTTAATAACGCGAACCAGCAAAATGGTCCGGGTGTAAAAAAGCCCTGGAAAAACCAGGGCTTTATCATACTTATTCTGTTTCCGGCTCAAGTCTCCACTTCTCTGGTGAACGCCAAAGGCTAGACAGTAGCAATTCACGCATGAAAATGAATTCCTTTGGCAACTTATCGTACATGCGCTCAAAGAGCTCGGCATGCCCCAACAACTCAGCCTTCCAGGCTTCCCGGTCAATATTCATGATGGCATCAAACTCTTGCTTAGTGAAAGCCGATCCAGTCCAGTCGATATCGTCATAGTGTGGCATCCAACCGATTGGGCTTTCCACGGCATTGGACTCGCCGTGAATTTTTTCTACTACCCATTTCAGGATACGCATGTTCTCACTGAAACCAGGCCAGAGGAAATTTCCCTTTTCATCCTTACGGAACCAGTTGACGCCAAAAATTCGTGGCGGGTTTGGAATATTTCTTCCAAACTGGAGCCAATGATTAAAATATTCGCCCATGTGATATCCGCAGAAAGGCAACATGGCGAATGGGTCGCGTCGTACTTTACCCACTTCACCAAAAGCGGCAGCCGTTGTTTCGGAGCCCATAGTCGCTGCCAGATATACACCTGAATTCCAGTTGTGTGCCTGATAAATCAAGGGGATGGTGGTACTGCGTCGTCCACCGAAAATGAATGCGCCAACGGGTACTCCGTTTGGATCTTCCCAGGCCTCATCGAGCACCGGGTTCTGGGTGGCTGGTGCCGTAAAACGTGCGTTGGGGTGGGCACAAGGTTTGCCACTGGCAGGATCCCACTTTTGCCCGCGCCAGTCGATAAGATCTTTGGGGGGTTCCTTGGTCATTCCTTCCCACCAAACGTCGCCATCGGGTGTCACACCCACGTTGGTGAAGATGGTGTCTCTGGCAATAGTGGCCATGGCGTTGGGGTTTGACTTGGTGTTGGTACCTGGCGCTACCCCAAAGTACCCTGCCTCGGGATTGATGGCATACAATTTCCCGTCTTTGCCTGGCTTGATCCATGCGATATCATCGCCGACGGTGGTGATCTTCCACCCGGAGAACTCTTTCGGTGGAATGAGCATCGCAAAATTCGTTTTACCACATGCACTTGGGAAAGCGGCTGTGACATAGGTTTTCTGTCCATGCGGGTCCTGAACGCCAAGGATAAGCATATGCTCTGCAAGCCATCCTTCCTCGCGCGCCATGGAGGAAGCAATGCGAAGTGCAAAGCACTTTTTGCCTAATAAGGCGTTGCCACCATACCCGGAGCCGTAGGATACAATCGCGCGATCCTCCGGATAATGTACGATATACTTCACCGTTGGGTTGGTGGGCCATTTGGAATCTTCCTGACCGGGCTTAAGGGGTGCTCCCACCGAATGCAGGCATTTTACATATTCACCATCTTTTCCAAGGGTTTCCATCACCCGCTTTCCTACCCGGGTCATGATGTGCATGTTCACCACGACATACTCAGAGTCAGTGATTTGCACACCTATATGGGATAACGGCGAACCGACAGGACCCATGCTGAACGGAATGACATACATGGTTCGGCCCAGCATGCATCCGTCAAAAAGCTTTTTCAATTTAGGCTTCATTTCCCGGGGATCTTCCCAATTGTTGGTAGGTCCGGCATCTTCCTTCCAGCGGCTGCATATGAAGGTTCGGTCTTCTACGCGGGCCACATCGCTGGGGTCTGAAAAGCAAGCGTAGCTGTTAGGGCGCTTGGTTGGGTTCAACCGGATAAATGTGCCTTTCTGAACCAATAGTTCGCAGAGTTCATCATACTCTTTTCGGGAGCCGTCGCACCATCGCACGGCATCTGGCTTGCAGAGCGCAGCCATCTCAGTGATCCAGGCTGATAATTCTGAATGGTCAATTGTAAAAGTACTTTGCTGGGTATGGCCTTCTTTTTTCATAGTAGGTGTTCTGGAAACCGGTGCAAAATAGGGATCGGCAAACTGAAAATGAAATATTTCAATCGATTGCGAAAGGCATTTTATATGATTTTCGTCACTGCTGCCGGAACGTAAATCCTCGGGAAGCCTTTATATTTGCTGAAATTTTTTCAAGCATGAGCGGTCGCAAAGTCAACATCGGTATCATTCAAATGTCGTGCAGCGCAGTGCCGCAGGAAAACCTCGATAAAGTAAAGCCCAAAATCATTGCGTTGGCCAAACAAGGTGCACAGGTAATTTGCCTGCAGGAGCTTTTTACTTCACTCTACTTCTGCGATGAAGAGCGCTACGAAAATTTCAAACTCGCTGAATCCATTCCAGGTCCCTCTACTGACTTTCTTGCTGCAGTGGCGAAGGAATACAAGTTGGTAATTGTGGCGTCTCTATTTGAAAAACGTGCCGAAGGACTCTACCACAACACCACTGCCGTGCTGGATGCCGATGGCACCTATTTGGGCAAGTACCGGAAAATGCACATCCCGGATGACCCAGGTTACTACGAGAAATTCTACTTTACCCCTGGCGACCTGGGCTATAAGATCTTTAAAACGAAATACTGTACCCTGGGCGTACTCATTTGCTGGGACCAATGGTATCCAGAAGCAGCACGCATTACCTCATTGATGGGCGCCGAAGTCCTCTTCTACCCAACTGCTATTGGCTGGGCTACCACTCAGGACAAAGAAACAAACGAGGAGCAGTACAATGCCTGGCAGACTATTCAACGTGCTCATGCTGTCGCCAACGGCGTGTATGTAGTATCAGTGAATCGTACTGGCATTGAAGGAAACATGCGGTTCTGGGGTGGATCATTTATCTCCAGTCCTTTCGGCAAACTGATGTATAAGGCTCCACATGAACAGGAGGTTGAACATATAGAAGAATTGGATCTTGAGAAGAGTGATCGATACCGTACCCATTGGCCGTTCCTCAGGGATCGCCGCATCGATTCCTATCAACCCATCCTCAACCGGTACATTGACTCCAATTAAGCCCTGAAACTGTATTCATGACTGCCACGCCTAAATCACTTGGATACCATTTTCCCGCCGAATTTGAAAAGCACGATGCTACGTGGCTAAGTTGGCCACACAAGGAAGCCTCCTGGCCGGGCAAGATTGAATCGATATTCCCAGCTTATTCCCATTTCGTAAAGTGTGTCGCTGCAGTGGAAAAAGTGCGAATCAATGTCGGTGATGCCGCACTCCAGGCCAAAGCCACACAACACCTGGAAAAGGCTGGGGTGTCAATGAATCAAATTGAGTTCTACCCCAACCCTACCAATGATGCCTGGTGCAGGGACCATGGACCCGCCTTCTTGGTAAACCGAAAAGAAAAGAAGAAAGCCATCGTTGACTGGGGATATAATGCCTGGGGTGGAAAGTATCCTCCATTTGACCTGGACGATGTGGTACCTACCCGAATTGCTGGTCAGCTGGGCATCCAGGTTTTCAGCCCCGGACCCATCATGGAGGGCGGTTCAGTCGATTTCAATGGCGCGGGTACGCTCCTCACTACTACATCTTGTTTGGGGAATGTCAATCGCAATCCGCACTTGTCAACAAAAGAAATTGAAACGTTCCTGTCATCCTATTATGGCGTAGATCAGGTATTGTGGTTGGGGGATGGCATAGTTGGCGATGATACAGATGGTCACATCGATGATATCACGCGGTTTGTAAATAAGAATACGGTCATTACCGTAGTAGAAGAGAATAAGCAGGATGAAAATTATGAACCTCTGCAGCAAAACCTCAAGGCCCTCAAAGGAATGAGGCTGCTCGATGGTCAACCGATTAATATCATCGAAATCCCAATGCCCGCACCGGTGGTCTATGAAGACCAGCGGCTTCCAGCGTCGTATGCCAACTTCTACATTGCCAATAACCGGGTAATCGTACCCACCTTCCGGGATAAAAATGATCATCGGGCATTGATGCTCATTCAACAAGCCTTCCCGGGCTATGAGATTATTGGTATCGATTCACTCGACATCATTTGGGGCCTGGGCAGCTTTCATTGCCTCAGCCAACAGGAACCTTCCGTCTGAACTACCAGCTCTTGACGTTGGCCATATCGACTGTTACAGTCTCTATGGAAGATGCCGGGAAAGTGTCGTGTTCCACATAAGCGTGCTTCATACCTGAACGTTTAGCGGAAGCATATATTTTCGAGAAATCAATTGAGCCCGTTCCCAGGAATGGATTCTTCTTTTTGTCTGCTTTGTCCATATCCTTCAGGTGCCATTGCTCAAATCGTCCGGGGTATTTTTCAAAGAGGTCGAGGGGGCTATTACCGGAGAAAGTGGCCCAATACAAATCGAGCTCCATACTCACCAGCTTTGAATCAAGCTCCTTCATCATCAGGTGAAAGGGAATTTGTCCTTCGAGTTCTGCAAATTCAAAGTCATGGTTGTGGTATCCGATTCTCAAGCCGTACTGTTTACATACTTCACCACCCTTATTGATCATCTCGCACACTTTCTTATAATTATCGATGGAAGCACGCTCATCAGGCGTCAGAAATGCAATAATCATGTACTCCTGACCCATCTCCTTGGCATCGGCAACTACCCTTTCCCAATCATTGGACAGGGTACCCTTCATGGTTTTGGCCCTTTCACTCAAGCCCATGCCATAGTGCCCACTGGTGATTTTCATGCCCAGGCTTGATACATAAGATCCGAAATCTTTGGCCGTCATACCGAAAAGCATTCCGTCCCGATAGCCGAATGTCTCAAGCTCTTGATAGCCCAGGTCTGCCACTTGTTTTAATACACCCTTTGGATCCTTTCCGATGATGTCTCTAAGGGTGTAGAGTTGTAATCCGATTTTGCCGGGCACGGCATTCGCCCATGAAGGGATTGCGGCCCCTGCTCCCAATGCTATTCCCAACTGAATAAACTCCCTGCGTTTCATAATTGGCAGATTTTAATGAGGCACTATAGTTGACGTACTTTAATATTCCGGTACCACACCTGATTGCCATGGTCCTGCAATGAGATGCGTCCTTTACGTGACTTACCAAAGGCTGGCTCATTTTTAAATTTGCTTCCTGCAATCAGTGCTTCCCATTCAGGCGTAAACATCTGCGTGTCCACCTGCTTTATCTCATTCAGGTATAGTTCAAGGTGTCCCTTGTTGGATACTATGCGCGCTGTATTCCATTCACCGGCAGGCTTTACAGACTCAGTGGTACTTACAATTAAGTCATACAGATTTCCGGCGCGGTGTTTTGTGATTTTGGCATCCGGATGACAGCCGTTATCCAGTACTTGCATCTCTGGACCGGTTTTCCACACGTAGTCATACTTAGGATCTTCAACGACATTGAATATAATACCACTGTTGCCGCAGGCTTCAATCTTCCAGTCAATGACCAATTCAAAATTCTCGAATTCATCGGCTGTAACTATGTCACCGCCACCATTCACCTGCCAATCCTTCTTGTTGCGTGCATCCAGGTAAATAGCATCTTCACTGATTTTCCAGGCAGGACCTATGTTATCCTTTTTGAAATTATGCCAGCCTTTCAACGAACTTCCATCGAAGAGCAATTTCCATCCCTCCTTTTTTTCCTTGTCGGTAAGGGTGTTGGGTTGTGCCATACCAGCACTTGCTGTAAGAAAAACCAATATCAGGGTTATGAATTTCATATTGTTCATCATTTTATTTTAGTGTTCTTTTTCGCCATCCAAGGAGAGCACATATCGGGCCATTTTTTCTGCCTGATCCACGGTAAGATCAGGGTGCGGGGTCATTGGACTTTGACCCCAAACGCCAGTACCGCCTTTAATAATCTTCTCTGCCAGCATCTTCACATTCGCTGCATTGAATTCATACTTCTTAGCAACGTCGGTATGGGACGGGCCGATTATCTTATTAACCGAATGATGGCAGGTTTTGCAGTCACTGCCTTTTACAAGGGCCTCCCCTTGCGCTATTAAATCAGCGCCAGCTTGTTTTTCTACCGGTGCGTCATTGGCCACGATCTGTTCACCTGTTTCCTGCTTTTTCTCACCGCCACATGCCAACATCACTCCAAAGCTGATGGTTACAAAAAGTCGTATGGTCATTTTCATCATATAGTATCTGGTTTTAGAGTCCGAGTATTTTCTTATTCAAATTGGTATTCTTTCCGGTGGCCGCAAAGTCGTCAAATGCCTTCTCCGTTACATGGATCAAATGGTTCTTAATGAAGGGAGCCCCTTCGGCAGCACCTTGCTCGGGGTGCTTAATGCAACATTCCCACTCAAGTACAGCCCAGCCTGCATAATCATACTGGGCCAACTTGGAGAAGATCGATTTAAAATCAACCTGCCCATCACCGAGTGAACGGAACCTACCGGGACGGTCGACCCATCCCTGAAATCCACCGTAAACACCGCTTTTTCCGGTCGGGTTAAATTCGGCATCCTTTACATGAAACATCTTAATGAAAGTGTGGTAGAAATCGATGTACTGCAGATAATCGAGTTGCTGTAGCACAAAATGGCTGGGATCATACAGGATGCGGCAACGTTCATGTTTACCAGTGGCTTCCCAAAACCGTTCAAATGTCACGCCATCGTGCAAGTCTTCGCCTGGATGTATCTCATAGCAGAGGTCCACTCCATTTTTATCAAAGGTATTCAGTATAGGCAACCATCTCTTGGCCAATTCCCGGAATCCATCTTCCACCAGTCCGGCCGGGCGCTGCGGCCAGGGATAAACGGTATGCCACAACAAAGCACCAGAGAAGGTAGCATGGGCATTCAATCCCAGGTTCTTGCTTGCTTTTGCTGCATACTTGAGTTGGTCGATTGCCCAGGCCGTGCGATCTTTTGGCTTGCCCTGCAACGACTTTGGGGCAAATCCATCAAACATCTCATTGTAGGCCGGGTGTACGGCCACCAATTGTCCCTGAAGGTGGGTAGAGAGTTCAGTGATTTTCAGCCCTGCTGATTCCACTACTCCGCGAATTTCGTCGCAATAGGCTTTACTCTCGGCAGCCTTTTTTAAATCTATGCATCGACTGTCCCATGATGGGATTTGTACACCCACATAGCCCAATGACGCTGCCCATTTACAAATTGAATCGAGGCGATTAAACGGTGCTGAATCGCCCATGAATTGGGCAAGAAATATCCCAGGTCCTTGTATGTTCTTCATAGTCCTATTTCAAGGTGATCCATTTTTTTGCTGACCCTGAAGACTTGACCACAGTTTCTACGAAGGCCATGCCATGAACACCATCGTTGACATCAGGGAAGTCATACTTAGCGGGAACGATCTTCTTCCCCTGCTGATGGTCGCGCACGGCCCTGGTAAACGCCCGGTAGATGTTGGCAAATGCCTCTAGATATCCTTCAGGGTGTCCGGATGGCGTGCGTATAAATGCTTTGGCATCATCAGAAAGGTAACTCCAGCCCGCACGGATAATTTCGCGGGGTCGATCAAGCCACTTGGCCACGATGGTATTGGGTTCTTCCTGCCTCCACTCAATACCGCCTTTCTCTCCATACACCCGGATATTGAGGTTGTTTTCTTCTCCAGCTGCCACTTGTGTTGCTATTAGTACGCCGGAGGCCCCGTTATCAAACCGCACCAACATAGAGGTATCATCGTCCAGTCTTCGACCCGGCACGACCGTATTGAGCATGGTGCATACCTGGGTAATCTTGTGGCCAGTAATGTATTCAGCGAGATTGGCGGCATGGGTGCCAATATCTCCGATTGCGCCCCCCAGGCCGGATTGCTTTGGGTCTGTCCGCCATGAGGCCTGCATATTGCCCGTCTTCTCCAGGGAAGTACTTAGCCACCCCTGCGGATACTCAACATAGACTTTTCGGATGGCTCCAAGCTTGCCGGCCTTCACCATATGCCGGGCCTCTTTCACCATGGGATAACCGGTGTACGTGTGGGTCAACGCGAGTACCAGTCCGGATTTCTCAACGAGCTTCTTAAGTACATTAGCTTCTTTGAGTGAAAATGCGATGGGCTTTTCCACAACCACATGGAACCCGTTTTCAAGGGCCATTTTTGTGGGGGCAAAGTGAACGTGATTGGGTGTTACGACCGAAACAAAATCCATGCGTTTATCTGCGGGCATCTTCCTTTCCTTTTCCATCATTTCAGGGAAGGTATTGTAAACACGCCCGGGATCGAGGTACAAAGCTTCCCCAGTTGCCTGAGATTCTTCCGGTTTGATACTGAATGCACCACACACCAATTCAATTTCTCCATCAATACCAGCAGCCTTTCGGTGGATGGGTCCAATGAAAGAACCGATGCCGCCACCTACCATACCCATGCGCAATTTTCTGTTCATATTCGAAATCTGTTTTTGAGTTAAGATGTATCTCCAGACCCATGACAGGGTCGGGCTAAAGTTAATTACTCCCCGGCTTGAAAATGTCTAAAATTCAGGAATTATAAAACCGGTATATCGAGTTTATTACCCGGTCAATATCCGGTTTGGCGAGGTCAGTATAGAATGGCAACCGCAAGAGGCAATCAGCGTAGCGCTGGGTGTGATGAAGTATTCTCCCCTGGTAGAAGGGCTTGAAGTATGGGCTTGTGTGAAGTGGTATATAGTGAAAAATTGCCTGTATGCCGTCATGCCTGAGATGAATCATCATGGCGTCGCGCTCCTGAACGGACCGGAATACAGTGTAGAACATGTGCGCGTTGTTTGTTGCGTACTTCGGTATCTGAGGCGTCTGCAGGTGTCCTTCCCGAACCTGGAAGTCAAGTCCTTGCTGATAGTGCCTCCACACTTGCCTTCGGCGTTCCTGAATCACCTCTATATTTTCCAATTGGGCCCAAAGAAAGGCAGCAGTCATTTCTGACGGGAGGAATGAAGACCCTATGTCGATCCAACTGTACTTATCTACTTCACCACGAGAAAAGGCTGAACGGTTGGTGCCCTTTTCCCATAAGATTTCAGCGCGTGAAATAAATTGCGGGTCATTGATCACCAACATGCCACCTTCTCCTGAGATGATGTTTTTGGTCTCGTGAAACGAAAAACAAGCCAAGTGCCCTATAGCGCCCAATGGTCGTCCCTTATAATAAGAATCAATAGCTTGCGCCGCATCTTCAATCACATGAAACCCATGCTGCCTGGAAAGTTCCATCATGGGCTCCATGTCGCAGGCAATGCCCGCATAGTGAACCACCACAACGGCCTTGGTCCGCGGTGTAATTAGCGTTCGCACATGTTCCACATCGAGGTTCGGACAATCCGCAGAGACATCGGCGAACACGAGCGTAGCACCCCGCAGGGCAAATGCATTTGCCGTTGAAACAAACGTGAAGGAAGGCAGGATGATCTCATCTCCAGGCCCGATGTTTAACAACAGGGCGGTCATTTCAAGCGCGTCGGTGCAGGATTGGGTAAGTAGCGCCTTTCGGAAACCAAACCTGGACTCAAAAAAACGCTGGCATTGCTGGGTATAATGACCATTGCCGGAGAGCTTTTCACGCTCTACGGCATCGCGGATGTAGTCCAACTCCTTCCCGGTAAGGTGGGGCTTATTGAAACCGAGCATTTTGGTAATGGTCGGCCAAAGGTAATAAATAGGAACTTCTGGTTAGGCAGCGACAACCTTTCTTACCAGTATGGTAAAGTCGAAAATCCCGTAATCATGCAGTAGCGCCACATTCCGGGAGAAGTTCTTCTTGCAATAATCGAACAGGAAGAGTGGATCCGCATAGTACAGCTCCGGCCGCATCCGGTCATGATCTGAATAGCTGGTGAGTGCATTAAATGCGAATCCGCGGGTACTGGATTCGTTCATGGCATGCAGGGTGGTAAGAATATACGAGAGCCAGGTTTCATCGGATGAACTGTTTCTCACGTTGAAGATGCCGCTGGCTACCGCATAATCGGCCTCTTGGATCTCATCATAACTGGTTAGGGAACGAAACGTAACGGATGCAATCGGGTATTGCTTGCGCGCTGCAGCAACCATTTCAGGTAAAGCATCATAACCGGTATATAAGTAGCGGTCAGGAAACTCCTCCTGGAGCAATTGAATCAAATCACCACTCCCACAGCCCAAATCGTTAATCGAAAAACTCCCGGCAGGATCAATTATTTTTATCAACTGACGGAAACGAATCCATTGCGCCTGGTGGTCGCGCCATCCCATACCCTCAGCGGAAGGCCCAAAGTCGTGGAGCTTTCTCCGAAAGAAATCATCGATCTCTTCAGGCAGGATCATCCGAACGATAGATTTTACGTATGATGCTCAACGGGCGCGCTTTGATCTCATTGAACATCTTGGACAAATAAATACCAAATATGCCCAACACAAACAAGATCAGCCCCCCCACCAACCAGATGCTAGCCACGGTACTGGCCCAACCTTCAATGTCAACACCCTGCCAGACCTTTTTATAAATAATCACACCAACATTAATCAACGCAAAAAAGAAGCACAAAAAGCCAATGACAAAGGCCAGGTATAAAGGGCGGTTGCTGAGGGAGGTGATTGAATCAATGGCCATCCTGATCTTCCTGGACAACGTATAGGCAGAGGAGCCTTTGTACCCTTTCTTCGCTGGCACCGCCAACTGTCTGAAACCAGACAAAACAAAAACACCCCATATCTCCAGTTCGCGCTCTTTAAATTGTGTGACTGCTTCAACATACGTACGCGTCATGATCCGCGCCGTGAGGCTGTTGGCCGGATAGTTGAGTGACGTTAACCAGGAAACCAACTTATAGAACAGCCAACCACTGGTGCGTTCAAACCATCCACCCTTTCGTTTAATCTGCGTGCCATACACAACCTCGAGCTCCGGGTTCTGCTGCATCTTCTCCCAAAATATTTCAAACAACTCCGGATCTTCTTCCAGGTCACAATCAATGAGAAATACGAAGTCACCATCACAACATTGCAAGCCGGTCATGATGGCCTCATGATGACCAAAATTCCGGGAGAGATCTACGACGGCAATATGACTATCCTGCTTGGCGAGCTCGAGTACTTTGTGCAAACTATCATCCGGAGAACCATCGTTGACAAAAACAAACTCATAGTCATGGTTTGTCTTTCGCACCGATGCCAGACAGCGGTTATAAAACTCGTGGATATACGGCGACGAGTAATAGAGGGTCGTGACGATGGATATTTTCATGGGGACAAATGCCCGAGGTAGGCCACGGCTTCGGGTCCTTGGCAAAACAATAAATCAATGATACTTACCTCGTGTACAAAAGGCGGATAAGGTTGCGGGTATTCCGGATAAGGTCCGTATTTCATCCAGGTCAGCTTAATATTGGCTGTATGAAAGGATTCTTCCGAAATATAAGCCCTGGCGGCTGGACCTGAAAGGTATTCTGTAGCCCCTGTTTTGAGGAGCAAGTCCAGCAGGCGGTCCTGACGTACACCATTCAATTCATACTGCGAAGACTGTTCAAATGTTGTTTGGATACCAAGCATATCCCGGGCAATATGCCGGATAAGATACTGGTTAAGTTCCGAGAGATTAGTCCACGTTTTTCCCAGGTAGAAATCTTCAAAAAACGGGCGATATCGACTGAAATGCTGCGTGCTCGCGTAGCATTCAGTTATCCGTCGCCAGTGCTCGCGCTGCCAGTCTGCATGGGTTGGCCGAACATCTTGGATCAACCGCTTAAGGTTTGTACCGCAGGGGATGCTGATCCATTCGGCTCCGGTGGGTGTCTTGATCTTGTTCCGATTGCGCCAGTCATTCTTGGTAAACTGAACATCGTCATAAAATATAAAGAGGTCAGCCCTGCGCATCAGGTCAAAGTATCCCTTCCATGGAAGGTAATTGGACTGCAGAACAACTACGGTACGGTCCACCGGCATCAGACAAACCTAGAGAGTATGTTTTCAAAATACTCCTGGCGTCCACTGATCTGGCGGGGCTCTCCCCAATCAAGTGCGAGGTTGCGAAGTTCAGCTAGGCTTATCTTGCTGGATTCAAACTGCTTGCCTTTGGCTGAATCGAATGAACTATACCGCTGTTTGCGGAGCTTGAGGTATTCACCGTCTTCCAAAATCGCATGGGCAGCCAGCAAAGCGCGGGCAAAGGCATCCATTCCGCCTATATGGGCGTGGAAAATATCGACGAGGTCGGTAGAATTACGTCTGGTCTTTGCATCAAAGTTTATACCGCCCGACGTAAAGCCCCCAGCCTGAAGAACCACCAGCATCGCTTCCGTGAGTTCATACACATTATTGGGAAACTGGTCGGTGTCCCACCCATTCTGATAGTCGCCACGATTGGCATCCATGCTCCCCAACACGCCTGCATCCGCTGCAACCTGAAGTTCGTGCTGAAACGTATGGTGTGCCAGGGTAGCATGATTTACTTCCAGATTGAGTTTGAAGTCATCCATCAAATCATGTTGACGCAGAAATGACAAAACCGTGGCTGCATCAAAATCATATTGATGCTTGCTGGGTTCCATGGGTTTTGGTTCGATGAGGAACGTCCCTTTAAATCCATTTTTACGGCCATAGTCCCGGGCCATGTGCAAGAAAGTAGCGAGGTGTTCCTGCTCGCGTTTCATGTCGGTATTCAGCAGCGTAAGGTAACCTTCTCGGCCACCCCAGAATACGTAATTGGCTCCACCCAACGCAACGGTGGCATCAATGGCGTTCTTCACCTGGGCACCGGCGTGACATACTACCTGAAAATCAGGATTGGTAGCAGCGCCGTTCATAAAACGGGGATGTGAAAACAAATTGGCTGTTCCCCAAAGCAATTTTACTCCAGACTCCTTTTGTTTCTGGCCTGCATACTCAACGAGGGCCTGAAGCCTTCTCTCCGATTCGCGCAACGTAGGTGCCTCATCAACAATATCATAGTCGTGAAAGCAATAGAAAGGGGCGCCAATCTTGGTAATGAACTCAAAAGCCGCATCCATTTTATCCTTTGCCCGTGCAATGGCATCCTGTTGCTGAAGCCAGGGGAAATTCTTGGTGGGCTGCCCAAATGGATCTCCACCCGTGCCGCAGAACGAATGCCAATATGCAACGGCATACCGCAAGTGTTGCTCCATGGTCTTCTTGCCTACCCTAGCAGCAGGATTGTAATAACGAAATGCCAGTGGATTGTCAGTCTTTGGACCTTCGTATCTGATTTTATCAATACCCTTGAAGTAGGTGCCTCCAGACGTTGATTTTTTCATAGTGCTTTATTCAATACGGTTTCCCATCGTTGGTATGAATGTAAATATTTTTCACGGAGATGCTCAACTGGTTCCTCGATACCTGTTTGTTTCAGTCCACGGAAAGCATCCTGGTAAGAAGTATATACTCCAGCACCGATGCCAGCGCCCAACGCTGCACCGGTCGCTCCATCCGTATCATACAGTTCCAGGGGCAAACCAATCGTATTAACAAAGGCTTCCCGGAATAACGGACTAAGAAACATGTTTCCACAGCCTGCTTTAATTATTGACGGTGATAACCCAATAGACTTCAAAATCTCAAATCCATAGTTCAAGGCAAAAACAATTCCTTCCTGACTTGCCCTAACCAAATGGCCACGCTGATGGCGGTTTAAATCAAGGCCACAGACGGAGGCTCCTGGCGTTTTGTTTCCAAGGATGCGCTCGGCGCCGTTACCAAACGGAAACGTCATTAGTCCGTCGGCACCAATAGCCACGTCTTGCCCGGCGGCATTCATTTGTTCATACGACATCCCGGCGAGATTATCTCGCAGCCAACGGTTAAGGATACCCGTTCCGTTAACACATAGCAAAACCCCGTTTCTTCGTTCATGACTTGCATTGGAGACATGCACAAACGTATTTACCCTTGATTGGGGGTCGAAAACATTGAGGTCAGTAACGCTATAAATTACACCCGAGGTGCCCGCTGTGGCAGCTGTTTCGTCTGGTTCGGTGACGCCCAAAGAAAAAGCATTGTTGGGCTGATCTCCGGCCCGGTAAGAGACGATGGCCTCTGGTGAGATGCCAAGCTCAGCCGCTGCTGATAAAGTTATACGACCCTGGTTTGAAAATACGGCTGTACTGACCGGGAGCAGCGTGGGATTAATATCATAGTAATCCATCAAATCACGAGCCGGTTCATGACTGCTAAAATCCCATAAGATACCTTCCGATAATCCAGATGGGGTTGTGAGCACTTCACCGGTAATTTGCATGGCGATGTACTCACCGGGGAGCATGATTTTGGCTATACGCTTGTAGATGTGCGGCTCATTTTCACGAACCCATCGGAGCTTTGATGCGGTAAAGTTTCCGGGAGAATTAAGATAATGTTCGTTACAGAATTCAGCACCTAATGTGGACCATGCGTTATTGCCTATTTCAACAGCCCTGCTATCGCACCAGATGATGGATGGGCGCAGCGGGTTGCCCTGCTCATCGACGATCACAAGGCCATGCATCTGATACGAAATGCCAATGGCTACTACCCGATTTCCGTCTGCCCCGGCTTTCGCTATGCAACTTCGAACACTTTTTACAACATGGGCCCACCACAAAGCCGGATCTTGCTCTGCCCATCCCGCTTGTGGTGCATCGATGGCCATCTCACTTTCTGGGGATTGGGTTGCAGCGAGGCGCCTGCCTGTGGCTGCATCGACAACTGACGCTTTCACCGAAGAACTTCCGATGTCGATTCCAAGTAGCAACGCGTCAGTCATTTCACAAAGTACACAGGGATACTCACAAGGCAAAAAAAAGGGCGAGCCAAGTCCGGCTCACCCAATATATTTCATTGTACATTATTTCAATTGTACACTTTTACCATTCATTACAATCTCCATAGGTTCGCCTGACTCGAGGATCGTTTCTGCTGCCGTACGCGAGATCGTTACTTTAATCACCCGGCCCCGGAATTCCAACCGGAATGAATAGGATTTCCACTGATCCGGAATAAAGGGTGCAAAATGGAGCTTCCCATCGCGGACTCGCATGCCACCAAAGCCCTTCACTACACTCATCCAGGTACCGGCCATAGAGGTGATGTGGCATCCATCTTCGGTATCATTATTGTAATCGTCAAGGTCAAGGCGGGAGGTACGCAAGTACATCTCATAAGCCTTTTCCTTATAACCCAGCCGGGACGCAAGAATTACATGCACACAGGGTGACAATGAGGACTCATGCACCGTCATAGGTTCATAAAAGTCAAAATTGCGTTTGATGGTGGGGGTATCGAAACGCTCCTCAAAGAAATAGATGCCCTGCAAAACATCTGCCTGTTTGATAAAACAAGAACGAAGGATACGATCCCAGGACCACTTCTGATTCAAGGGGCGGTCTTCAGGACGCAAGTCGTTTACCGTCAGCAGTTCCTTGTCCAGGAATCCGTCCTGCTGAAGAAACACACCTCGGGTTTTATCTTCCGGGTAGTACATTTTTGAAACAATATCCGCCCACTTGGCCATTTCAGCGGTGTCCTGAAACTTGGTGCGGGTCAGAATCTTGGCATACTTCGCTGGCTGCGTCTTTCGCACGTGATCCAGGGAATCGATGGTGTATTGCAACGTCCAGGCAGCGAAGGTATTGGAATACCAGTTGTTGTTAGCGTTATTCTCATATTCATTGGGACCCGTAACTCCCAGCATGACATATTTCTGGTGATTGGCTGACCAGTTCACCCGTTGTGCCCAGAAGCGGGAGATGCCAATTAATACCTCCAGTCCATACTCTGCCAGATAGCCATCATCACCGGTATAGCGGATGTAATCAAATATGGCATAGGCTATAGCACCGTTGCGGTGGATCTCTTCAAATGTAATTTCCCATTCATTGTGGCACTCTTCCCCATTCATGGTCACCATAGGATACAAGGCAGCGCCATTGGTGAACCCCAGCTTTGCTGCATTTTCAATTGCCCTGGGCAGGTGCTTGTAACGATACACGAGGAGATTGCGGGCCACCTGCGGATCTGAGGTTCCAAGATAGAACGGCAAACAGTAAGCCTCCGTATCCCAGTAGGTACTGCCACCATACTTCTCTCCCGTGAAGCCTTTAGGGCCGATATTCAGGCGCTCATCCTTACCGGTGTAGGTTTGCATGAGTTGGAAGATATTGAAACGGATTCCCTGCTGAGCCGCAATATCTCCTTCAATAGAAATATCACATTCCTTCCACGTGTGTGACCACACGGCCACGTGACGTCTAAAGAGCGAATCAAATCCTGCTTCACGCGCCTCCTTCAATTTTCGGGCTGCTACTTCGGGCATTCTTTTCTTAGGGTGATTCTCTGATGACAACACGACACCGTATTTGTAAACCACGGTCTCCTCCTCTTTTCTTAGTTTGAGGGTGATGGTGTTGTCTGCATATTTTTCCTTTTTAGATGCCTTGGCTGTTGTCTTAACAGGTTTACCTTCATGAGCAACACTGTACGTCATCCCCGTTGTGACATGAAAGAAGGTCTTTCTTGTTTCAGCGGTTACCATGGCCATACCTGCTTTGGCCTCTTTTGAAACTTCCGTCCAGAACTTTTCGTCGTAGTTAGAGTCCTTATTGACTACATCGGCATCAATGGGAAGTGTGACGGTGGCTGATCCGGAAAAGTTAAGTGGTGTGATGGCATACCGGATCGCACCGATTTCACCGTCGTCCATGGAACAAAAGCGTTTGGCGTCGATCTTTACCTTCTTGCCATCTTTGAGGGTGGCAATAAATTGACGGTGTAAGAGACCTTGCTTCATATCCAGTACCCGTACAAAATCACGGACTTTGCAGGTAGCCAGATCCAGGGCAGTTTTTCCAAATGATACATGCACGCCGATCCAGCTCGGCGCATTGAGCACCTTCGCAAAATATTCGGGATACCCATTCTTCCACCAGCCCACACGGGTCTTATCCGGATAGTACACACCGGCAACATAGCTGCCTTGGTGGGTGTCGCCCGAGTACTGTTCTTCAAAGTTTGCACGTTGGCCCATTCGGCCGTTCCCTAAACTGAAAAGGCTCTCTGATATCCGGTTCAAGTGCGGATCAAATCCCTCTTCCACAATATGCCACTCATGGTGCTTGATGTAGTGTTTCATATCCGTACAATTAGCGATTCAATTTACGATAATGATTCAAGGTCTGCCGGCATGAAGTCGCCGGTACGTGGGATGACACGATGCGCTTTACCCAGTTGTTTCGGCGAACCAATTCCAACGCATTTCATCCCCGCATTGAGAGCGGCCTCTACCCCGGCTTCTGCATCCTCAAACACCACACAATCCTTTGGCTGAACGCCGAGGCGCTGAGCGGCTTTGAGGAAAATCTCCGGATCTGGCTTGGTGTGGACAATCATGGTGCCATCCACAACGGCATCAAAATCATGCTCTATGTTCAATAACCGGAGTACAGCTGGTGCATTTTTGCTGCTGGATGCCAACCCTACTTTGAATCCTTTGGCCTTAAGGTCCTGTAGCAGTTGATGCACACCAGGATAGATTTCCTCAGGCTTCATCACATTCACGTAATCCACGAACCATTGGTTCTTGCGCGTTGCCATTTCTTCCTTATGCGCTTCGCTGAATTGAAGTCCTCCAATCTCAAGGATGATCTCCAGCGACCGGATGCGGCTGACGCCTTTGAGGCGCTCATTGTCTTCCAACGTGAAAGACACGCCCAGTTCTTTGGCCAAACGTTGCCAGGCCAGATAGTGGTATTTGGCGGTGTCCACGATCACACCGTCGAGGTCGAAAATACAGGCTTTGATCACCAGACTACAGGTTAATTCTGGCGAATATAGCCGAGTTCAATGATTTTCCGGGTTTCTGCCAACGACTTGAACACCGCAAACGTTTTTCCCTGAGTTCTGAGGGCACCAAGTGCGTTCCCAAAACGAGCTGCACCGACATAGTCCTTTGGCTTCATGGTGAGTCCATACCCTATGCCGCCGGCGAATGAGTCGCCACAGCCGGTCGTGTCAATCACGTTTTGCACTTTGATTGCAGGCACCATCTCCTCGTGCGTCTTGCCCCGTTCCTTGTAGTATACCAGACATCCGCGCGAATCTACAGTGATGTAGACACACTTGACACCAAGAGAGAGGCAATGATCAGCAAACGCGCGCAAGGATGCGCGGTCGAGCTCTTCAGTCTTAACGAAGTCGCTGGTCTCGTACTCCTTCTTGAACCACGATGCCTGGGCTTCCTCCAGGTTCATCTTGATCACATCAATGTATGGCAGCCACTGATCGCGGTCGATCCAAAACTTCCGTTGCCGTTCTCCATTCACCAGACACGCTGTAGTGGGACCATGCGCATCAAAAATGATTATTCCTTTGCTTTTCTTCCGGAGGAACTTCAACGTATCCAGAGAAATCTCGTAGTCACTGATTGGGATAAAGACAAAGGCTTTACAGTCGAGTAATCCTTTCATATCCCCAGGCAACAAAGGATCCATGAATCCTGTCTGCCGCTCGAGTCGGTTGTTCATATCCACAAACCGCAGGCTGATAATGTCTCCCTGGTCGTTACGGGTGGTGAGGTGGTTGAGGTTTATTCCCGGATAGCCTTTGAACACCTCCTTTACATTGTCAAGATCAACAGATCGAAGGTGTGACACAGGAATGACTTCCACCTTACCGCCTGACATGGCAGATAGTGCAATTACCGGATGCGTGACACATCCCCACTTCTGAATCAACTCCCCGTTATGCGTAACAATGTGATCGCGTGGGATAGGTCCTAGTATGGCAATTCGTTTCATGGGTTATGAGTTTCAGGCCGTGAGGTAAGCAGCGCCGAATACACCTGCACTGTCACCCAACCTAGGTTTGACAATGGGTGTATTCACCACCTTATTATTGAAAATGAATTCCCGCAATGAGGACACACCATCGGTATATATCTCATCAATGTTGCCCACACCACCACCAATCACAATCACATCGGGGTCAATAATGTTGGTGATCACACTGATGGCTTTACCAAAAAAATGGGACATCCTGTGAATGGTCTTTGTCCCTGCCACATCACCAGATTTATATAGCGCATAAATTTCCTTCAGGGACTTGCGGGTACCCGTGATTGATTCGTAGTACTTTTCCAGGGATGGGCCAGAAAGTATTTTCTCAACGCATCCACTTTTGCCGCAGTAACAAGGGCCGCCCGATTCATCGAGAAAATTGTGCCCCCACTCCCCACCAATGCCATGCAGTCCGCCGATGGCTCTTCCATCCACCACCAAACCTCCGCCAACACCCGTACCCATAATTACGCCAAACACCACTCGCGCCTCGGGAAATTTGTCTTTCACGACACCCATTTGCGTTTCTGCGAGGGCAAAACAATTGGCATCATTGGCAATAGTGACCTTCATCTTGAGGATCCGTTCGAGGTCCTTCTTCATAGGTTGACCATTCATGCATTCCGAGTTGCATCCCTTCATGGTTCCCAAACGGGGGTCCAACGTACCCGGTGTGCCGATGCCCAAATGCGCCGGACGATAACCCAGTCTAGTTTCCATCATCCCGACCAGTTTATCTATCTGGCCAAGGATATGCTCATAACCATTCTCAGCACCCGTCGGGACACGGTCTCGAAACAGAATATCCTTTAACCCACCGGGCCCCAAAACCACTCCTTCGGCTTTAGTTCCGCCGAGGTCAATTCCCCATAGGTCTTTGCGTTCATTGCTCATAGTTTCAAAATAATAGCTTCCCAGGGCCGGAGGTTTCCCGGTCCAGTCGTAGGATAATTGCCCATCATCCGCACGGCCGTAGTTGGAACTAGCTCGTCGGGTAAGTTAAGGTTGTTGTCAGAAAAATTTAACAGTACCCGCCACTTTTCTTCTCCTTCCACCCGATCATAAGCAAACAGAAATTCTTCGTGGGTGTTAATTGGAAGATAATCACCATACACAAGGGCATGGTTGCCGCGACGAAGGCGGGTCATTTGCCTGAAATATCCCAGTACAGAGTTTGGATCAACATCCTGTCGATCTACGTTGATATCCGGGTAGTTCGGGTTGACTTTCATCCAGGGCTCTCCGGTAGTAAACCCGGCATGCACCTTACCAGACCATTGCACCGGAGTCCGGGCATTGTCCCTACCGGAATAATTTGCAATGGCCACAAAATCTTGTTCCGACATCCCCCGTTTGCTGGCCTCTCGCCAGCCGTTTTGTGTTTCAATGTCTTTGGATTCAGCAACCGACCCGAGGGCGAGGTTGGTCATTCCCAGTTCATCTCCTTGAAAAATATAGGGTGTGCCCCGCATCGTGAGTATTAAGGTGATGAGCAGCTTGGATGAGGCCGCCCAATGTTCTTTGTCATTGCCCCATCGCGAAACCATGCGGGCAAAATCGTGGTTGCCAAGAAAAATGCTTCCCCATCCCCGTTCACGCAAGGCGTCATCCCAAATTTGAAATACGCTTTTGAAGTCCGCCAGGTTCCAGGGTATTGGATCAAATCTTCCGCCCGGCCCCTGATCCATGAACATATGCCCGAAGTGAAAGATCATATGCAAGCCATCACGGTCATCGAGGTAATCGAGTGCATTCTCGGGTGTTATTCCCGGGCCTTCCCCAACCGTCATCACCCGGTAGTGATCCCACACACCAGTCCGCATCTCCTTAATAAATTCTTTTAGCCGAGGTCCATTGGCATAGTATTTTCTGATGGTCTCGTTAAAATCCGAAGTATCAGAATCCGGAAAAGCCGTACGTTTGGAAATGGCCGATATCACATCGAGCCGCAAGCCATCAACACCTTTTTCGAGCCAGTACTCCATCAATGCCGACACTTCCCGGCGGAGCCTTGGATTTTCCCAATTGAGGTCAGGTTGCTTTCGCGAAAAGAGGTGCAAATAATATTCTCCGGTGGCATCGTCCTTTTCCCATGCACTGCCTCCAAAAAACGATGGCCAGTTATTAGGTGGTCCGCCATTCTTTCCGGGTCTCCAGAAGTAGAAATCCCGATAAGGATTGTCTTTGGATTTGCGCGACTGCTCAAACCAGGCATGCTCATCGGAAGAATGGTTAACCACCAAATCCATGACCAGCTTTAACCCCCGGCTGTGCAGCCCGTCGACCAGTTCATCAAAGTCTTCGATCGTACCAAATTCAGGCTGTAGCGTATAGTAATCGCTGATGTCATAACCTCCATCGTCGTTGGGAGACTTGTATATGGGGTTAAGCCACACCGTATCAACACCAAGATTCCGTATGTAATCCAGTTTTTCAATGATGCCTCGCAAGTCGCCAATGCCGTCGCCATTGCTGTCCTTAAAACTTCGGGGATAGATTTGGTAGACGATCGCTTCCTTCCACCATTGCTTTTTGGCCATACGGTCTAAGGGATATATCGCGTTGATTGGGGATGAAAGGTGCGCCAGGAATGCCAATACTCCTGATACGAAGCAACGGGTACAAGCGTCTTTCCTGCTCTCGGCCCGTCAGTACAGCGACCTTCCGGGCTCCATACTGACCCACCTTCATCTACTATTCTGCCATCCTTGATCACAAAGTGTAACGTGTCAGGTGACAGGACCCTGCTGAAAGCAAAATGCGATAGTGAATCTGCCGAAACAGTTACTACAATAGGTACCTGATTCAACGAATCATTTACTACACGTGCCTGCTGCAGTTGAATCCAGTCGTAAGCGCGAGCATTCATTCCTATTTGTATGCCAACCACCCACGACTTATCTAGCCAGGACAAGGAGTCCCTACGCTCTAACCGACCCTTCCGGGTGCCTTCATCATAATCCTTCAGTTCATCGTAGGCCTTGGCAAATTTCTCGTCTGGCTGAAGAATCAGCGAGTTGGGGTGCAGGTTAACCCATTCGTTGATTGTCATTTGTGCGCTTTCAATCTCAGGCAGTGCCGTCCCTTTCCGTGGTCCTGCAATAGCTTCACCCGATACCTGTCGCCACCAACTTCCGGTTGTAGCATCTTCAAACATCGCGTTGTAATGATCCATTCCTACCAGACGGAAGGTTTCAGGCTGACCATCCACGGTGGGGCTGTAAACACGACCCGTTCGGCAAACCGTACAATAGGTTACCATTACTTGCTGTCCGCCGACAACATCTCGTACCTGGTGGTGGTAACCTATAATCTCAATCGGATACGCTTTGCTCTCACCACCTATGGTAATCCCCAAGGCCAGTTGTTTGGCAGCAACCTTGCTATGTGCTGCATCGAGGAAGCCTACATTTTCCGGCTGCAGGAATATCTTATCTGCCAGAAACCGGTAGTTAAACATATAGAAAACTACCGCATAAAAGCCCAGCACCACGGCGATGGTGGCCCGTGCCCACACTGGGGACTGGCGGAGGTAGCTATACAGCGGATACAACAATAAAAGTGCACCCACCAATCTGATCCAGCCGATCCGGGTATGAATCATATAAGCCCATTGGATCACCTCATCTTCCTGACTTCCCGGAAAAGGCATGATAAAATAGACCTTCAGCACCTCGCCAAAAATCAGCACACCGAACCCGAGTATCAGCAATATCAGCTTGATCATGATTTGAATTGTAGTGTCTGTTTGATTAATTCCTCCATTTCATTCCGTTCAACAGCTATCCGCTCAGCTGACCAATTGAATTGGCTTGCCATTTCCAGCAGGACAGGTTCCTTGAACTTCAACAATCGATGCAGGTTGAAATATAGCAACCCTTTACGGCGCACCAAAAAATCTGATGCTTTCACGACCATTTCGTTTCGGATGCAATAACGCAAAGCCGACAAAAGCAAGGCGACATCCGGGTCCTGATCCTTAACCTGAGCTGCTTCTTCAATGATGTCACCGGCCTGACGACCGAAGAGATGCACCAGGTAGGTACCCTCGTCGCCCTTCAGCCCCATGGTTTCCATGCGTCCAGCGATGGCCTTGTTGAATATTTGAACTTCGGCTACTGACTTAAAACCTCCGCCTGCCAGGCGAATCGAGGCTGTGGAGCAGGATGGCAACAACCGGTCTGCAAACTTCTTACGGGCCAGCAGATCAACAACCCGCTCAGCCATTTTCCGATAGCCCGTGAGCTTACCTCCGGCAATAGATATCAGTCCAGACTCCGACTCAAAGATTTCATCCTTGCGGGAAAGCTCGGATGCAGACTTACCCTCTTCGTGAATCAACGGTCGCAAGCCAGCCCAACACGACTCCACGTCGGCGAGGGTAAGGTGTACGGTTGGAAAAGTTTCATTGACCGCATCCAAAATGTATTTCACATCTTCACGGGTGGCGTACACGTCTTCCTTCGAACCGCTATAGTCCGTATCGGTGGTACCGATATAGGTTATCCGTCCACGCGGAATAGCGAAGATCATTCTACCGTCCGGCACATCGAAATAAATAGCCTGACGCACCGGCATGCGGTGGTACGGGACAACCACATGAACTCCCTTCGTCAGGTGTAAATGTTTATCCTTACGGGAATGGTTGATCTCCCTCAAGTCATCTACCCAGGGGCCAGCGGCATTCACCACACTGCGCGCCCGAATGGACATGGTTGCGCCGGATATCACATCGCGTACTTCGACACCCTGAACCTGGCCATTTCCATACCGGAAGTCTGTAACCGCCAGGTAATTAATCAGTAGGGCGCCTTTGACGTGGGCTTCTTTGGCAATTTCAATCGTGAGTCTGGCATCATCGGTCCGATATTCTGCGTAAAGAGCGCCTCCCTTGATATCGTCAGGTTTGAGCAATGGCTCATGGCGTAGTGTTTGTGGTTTTGTCAACATACGCCGCTGATCTTCGGGCTTAACACCAGCCAGCCAGTCATAAATCATGAGTCCAACAGAGGCCAGCCAGTACCCCAAGCCTCGACGCTCGTATAGTGGAAGCAACATCTTCTCAGGGACCACCAGATGCGGAACGAGATTATGCACAATGGCGCGCTCGCTTCCTACCTCTTTCACGAGGGCAAACTCCAGCTGCTTGAGATAGCGAAGGCCACCGTGAATCAATTTGGTTGACCGGCTGCTGGTGCCGAAAGCAAAGTCGTTTTTTTCAATGAGTACCGTCTTGAGTCCGCGCGTAGCAGCATCAAGGGCGATACCCACACCGGTAATACCTCCTCCAATGATTAGCAAGTCAAAGGATTCATCCTGAATCGCCCGGAGACGCTCTGGCCTGGTGTGTGCTGAGAAACTCACCGTCTTATGATTTCTAGTCAATCCACTTCATGGTACGATGCACCGCTTTTTGCCAACCCCTGTACAACGCCGTACGGGTATTGTCATCCATAGAGGGCTCAAAACGCTTCTGGATTATCCTGTTCTCGAGGATATCCTCCTTCTTCCATAGGCCAATCTGTATGCCGGCGAGGTAGGCCGCCCCCTGAGCGGTGGACTCGATAACAGCTGGACGTTCGACAAAAGTGCCAAGGATGTCAGCCTGGAACTGCATCAACATATTGTTTGCACTGGCTCCCCCATCTACCTTAAGGCTGGTTAACGTCAGGCCAGCATCCTGCTGCATCGCACTCAGGATATCCTTGGTTTGGTATGCCAACGACTCCAGGGTAGCCTTAATGATATGGTCCTTGCCGGTATCCCGGGTTAGCCCGAATATGGCCCCTCGGGCATACATGTCCCAATACGGAGCACCTAAACCAGCAAAAGCCGGAACAACATATACTTCATTGGATCCCAAGGCTTTAGCCGCGAAATACTCAGAATCTTTACTCTGGTCAATCAAGTGCATACTGTCCCGAAGCCACTGCACTGCGGCGCCAGCAATGAATACACTTCCCTCCAGTGCATACTCCACTTTTCCGTCAAGTCCCCATGCAATGGTGGTGATCAAACCATTGTCAGAAAGTTGAATGGTCGAGCCTGTGTTCATCAGCATAAAGCATCCGGTGCCGTAGGTGTTTTTAGCCATTCCGGGTTCGAAACAAGCCTGGCCAAAAAGGGCGGCCTGTTGGTCACCCGCAACTCCGGCAATGGGTATGGCATGGCCTTCAAGCATCCAATTGCCAAAGGTGTGTGAGGATGGCTTCACCGATGGAAGGATAGCCGCAGGCACATGAAGTTCTTTGAGCAGTTTTTTATCCCAATCGAACTGACGGATATTGTAAATCATCGTCCGTGAAGCATTGGAATAATCTGTCGCATGTACCTGCCCCTGGGTCAACTTCCAGATCAACCAGGTGTCAACCGTTCCAAAAGCCAACTCACCACGTTCGGCTCGCTCATGCGCACCGGCAACCTGATCGAGTATCCATTTAATCTTTGTACCAGAGAAATAAGAGTCAATTACCAGCCCGGTATTTTGTCGCACATAATCACTTAAGCCACGGGCTTTCAGAGATTCACAAATGGGTGCGGTTCTTTTATCCTGCCAGACGATCGCGTTATAAATCGGTTGACCGGTTTTGCGGTCCCAGACAATAGTTGTTTCACGCTGGTTTGTGATGCCAATAGCTGCAATAGAAGCGGGTTTTATCCCATGTTCGCTGATGACGCGGGCCAGCACCCCAGCCTGCGTTTCCCAGATTTCCATCGGATCGTGCTCCACCCATCCGGATTGGGGAAAAATCTGGCGAAATTCCTGTTGCGCAATACCTACAATGCGCCCTCCTTCATCAAACAGCACTGCCCGCGAACTGGTAGTGCCCTGATCTAATGCAATGATGTACCTGGCCATGTCAGCTTACCACGATCTGATATACTACCACAGCGATAATGCCGCCCAACATTGGCCCCACTACAGGTATCCAGGCATAACTCCAATCCGAACTGCCCTTTCCGGGGATGGGTAGCAAGGCGTGGGCAATACGAGGGCCAAGGTCACGTGCGGGGTTGATAGCAAAGCCCGTCGTACCCCCGAGGCTGAGGCCGATGGACATCACGAGAATGCCTACCACCAATGGGTTAAGGCCTTCAACAAATTCATTCTGCCCAAGAAACAATAGACCCATGACAAGAACTGCTGTAGCGATGCTCTCGCTGATCAGGTTGGTGAATGTGTTGCGAATAGCTGGTCCGGTGGCAAACACGGAGAGCTTGGCTGCAGGGTCAGTCGTTATCTTCCAGTGTGGAAGGAACTGCAACCAAACCATGGATGCACCCACTATAGCACCTGCCAGCTGGGCCAGCATATATCCGGCCACATCCGACCAAGGGAAGTCCCCCTTAACGGCAAATGCCAGTGTTACCGCCGGATTCAGGTGAGCACCACTCACCGTTCCTACTGCATAAATAGCAAGTGTTACAGCCAGCCCCCAAGCCACGACCACCGTCATCCATCCGGCGTTTTCAGACTTAGAACCTTTTAGACTCACGCCGGCAACCACACCATTCCCCAGCAGGATCAATAGCATGGTGCCTACAAATTCGGCCATATATGTACTCATAATGTTGTGTATTTAGGTGGTTATTATTCAGTTAGCGTATTTTCAGAAGCAGACTCTGGCGCTACTCTAATCAGCATGGTTGCCAGTGAAGCCATGAGGAGCAACGCCCCTGCAAAAGTAATGGCTGACGCAGGATCACTGCTCAGAAAATGCTCATATACATAGCCAAATGTCAGTGTTTGGATAATCATGGGTATTACAATCATCATGTTGATGATCCCCATGTAAACTCCGTATCGTTCCTTTGGGATACTACCAACCACCATGATATAGGGAACTCCCATCATGCTGGCCCAGGCGACACCGAATCCGATCATGGGAGCAAATAGCAGGAACTTTTGCTCGATGTTGGGCATGATAAACAGAGAAAGCGATGCGGCGGCCAGGCAGAGCACATGCACATATTTTGCGCTGAGCTTTTTACACAACCAAACTAACCCAAATGCAGATAAGAAAGTAACGATGTTATAAAATCCGTTTACCAGACCGGTCCAACCCACCGCTTCAGCATACTTGCCGGGGTCCGCGACAGCCGTTGTATTCCACACGGTTTGCGCAATGCTGTGCGACACATATTGCCAGTAACAAAACATAGCATACCACTGGAACAAGTACACCAATGCCAATTGCCACAGCGTTTTTGGCATGGAACCAATGGCAGAAGCTATTTCCCGAAACGGCTCGAGCAAACCTTTAGGCTGAGCCCTAAGCACCTTAAGTTCTTCTTCGGTTGGCGGAATCTCGGGTGTTGTGGATGTAGACCAAACCACAGATCCAATGGAACAAATAGCGCCAACAAAAAAGGACCCGAAGACCCAGTAGGGAATGCCGTTCTGCCCATCATCAGTGGTTGTACTGCCTGTTATGATTTGCTGGAAAACGTAGAGGGAAATATTTGCCAGTGTGATGCCAAGGCCGGTAAAAAAACTCTGGGTGAGAAACCCCGTAGCACGTTGGTCGGCTGGTAACTTATCAGCGATAAAGGCCCGGTAGGGTTCCATGGCTGTGTTATTGGCCGCATCCAGTATCCAAAGCAAGCCCGCTGCCATCCATAGGGCTCGGCTAAAGGGAAAAAGGAATAGGCACAGGCTACAAAAAATTGCACCGACCAAAAAGTAAGGCTTTCTCCTACCCCACCGTGGCGACCAAGTTCTGTCGCTCATGGCTCCGATGATGGGTTGGATGAGCAGGCCGGTCATAGGGCCTGCGAGGTTCAATAATGGTAAGTCGGCTGGTTCCGCGTGCAGAAATGTATACAACGGGTTAATGGCTGACTGTTGCAATCCGAAGCTATACTGAATGCCAAAGAATCCCACATTCATGTTAATAATTTGGGAAAATGACAATTGTGGTTTGGCCTGGGTCATGTGTTGTGAATGCTTCTATCAATATGACAAAATATTCTGATTTTGACGAAATTCGCCAAAAATCCCGTAAACCGGTGAGGTTTGATAAGTTAGTTTCTGGCTATCTTTAGAGCCTCCGTAACCATGCGCCGTTTCCTTTTGCGATTCACGTCTATCCTGCTGACAGGCTGTTTATTAGCGGCGTGCCATAAAGACAACTCAGCCGTTGTGCCGGGGTTTGGATTCAAGGATCTCAAAGAAGGCACCGTGCTGTGGAACACAACCACTATAGAATTATTGTTGCCTGATCCAGCTGCCATTGTCAATGCTTCGCTTTATGCCGGCAATAACCTCGTTGCCACCTCTGGCAAGGCACCATTTTCCCTGGAATGGAATACGCTAAGTGTAAGTGATGGTTCTTATGAAGTCCGTGCCGTGGTCACTGACCGCAATGGATTACAACAAGAGATTCGATCCACCATTGTTGTTCAAAATACACTACTTCATTTCACCGTGAAACCTGATCACCTCACTGCTCCGGATGGCACTTTGGATCGGGGCTGGATATTCCTCTCAGATCAGGACGGATCACTGGTGGCCATTACCGAAATCATCAATGGTGCTGAGGTCAGACTTACAAACCCTATTTACAACAAAGGTACATTCATGCTGAGTGAAGCCTACCTGAGGGATGCCGGCACCAGCCTGGATATTACAAGCTTTGGAGAAGTGCCGCGTGGCAATTGGGCACCAGCCGCTGCCAATAAAGAGCAGGCGGTGATCGGCAAACTGGACTGGCATTTCAAAGACTCCCTGAATTTTCATCCCTTCTTCGCCAGCAGCAGTGGGGACTCTCAATTATTTTTCGAAGGAGGAACATTTGTTCAACTACAACTTACGAATTCACCCAGTCGCTTATTCATCCGCGAAGTAGGCCAGGATGTGAATCACTATAATTTGTTGACGGGATTAACCGCGAGTCAACAGTACGCTGGATTATTCACCGACATGAACAAACCGTTCAACCTGCAGACCTATAAGTCGCCAACCGGTACAACACGGGTGGGTGTCCGGCTATATGGTTTCTTGGCTCCAAATAAGTTTGATGAGTTCTACACGTTGGGCGCCTTTACCCAATATCTTGGACAGGTCATTATCGAATACCCTGGGACAGAATTCCCCATTTACGGCTCCGAAAACCTGTGCAGTGCCACCGGCTATCGGATCAATTCATTCCATCCTACCCAAATGATTGATGTTGCCCCCCTGAAGGCAGAAGTTCAATTCAAAGACCTGAGTAACAACAAAGCATCACTGGCCTCCTTTGGAGATTTTGATGTCTATGTCATGGGTTGGGGTTATGCCACAAAATTTACCTCTTTCAGTTGGAGTGTACTGGGCGGAGCTGGCAGAAGTGAGGTTGTCAGACTCCCGGATTTTCCTCAGCAACTTCGACAAGTAGGATTTGAAACATTCGATCCAGCCAAACTTACTTTTGCGGGGGTCGTGCAGGTAGCAGACTATGAGATCGCCAGTGATTATCCCGGATACCTGAGGTATGTCAGTCAATTCGGTTACAATTCCCCTTACGTTATGGGCAAGCGATGGAAGGAGCAAACGTTTTCAGCCAATGGATATACCAACGGCCGCACCGTCGATCTGGACAATATTCCGACAATAAAAGATCGTTTGGCCGGGAAACGATGACCAGATAATTTGGTAAAAATCCAGGAAGAACGATGATGGTTGGCGTTGGCAAGTGGTTATTGGCGGGATTGCTCTTACTCTCAACCTGTGCAATAGCACAACAAAACAAAGTCTTTACATTTGGCGATAGTACTGTAGTACAGCCTGCCAATCGCAAGTATAGTCTCACCGGGCGTGTTGTATACGTAGACGGTAAACCCATCGCCGGGGCTGCGCTGTTTGTTGACGGACTTAAGTACGGCAACAGCACTGATCTTTCCGGGCGGTACTTTATTCAACTCCCCGCCGGCAAGTACCGACTAACGGTCCGGCATCTGGGCATGGCTCCCCTCACCAATCGCTTGGCGATGTATGCCAACGGGGTAATTAATTTTGAGATGAGCGAAAAACCGGAAGCCCTGGAGGAAGTAGTAATCCGGGCCCGTAAGGAGGATGATAATATCAAGGAAGTAGTGGGCGGCGTCACCAAACTCAACATCACTGAGATCAAGCGACTACCGGCCTTCATGGGTGAGGTAGATGTCATCAAGAGCATACAATTACTTCCCGGGATCAATACCGTAGGTGAAGGCAGTTCTGGATTCAACGTTCGAGGAGGCCGGATTGATCAAAACCTCATCATGATGGATGGCGGGCAGATCTTTAACTCGTCCCATGCCTTGGGCCTTCTCTCTAACTATAATCCAGATGTTGTCGAGGAATTCACGCTCTATAAGGGAAATGTTCCAGCTCAATTTGGGGGCCGTGCATCATCGGTGCTTGATGTCCGCACACGAAGCGGAAATTTTGATAGCTGGAAAGTCAAAGGTGGTATCGGGTTGATATCCAGCCGCATCGCGGTGGAGGGGCCCATCATCAAAGATAAGACTTCCCTGATTGTCGGGTCACGCTTCTCCTACTCCGACTGGGTGCTTAAAGCGGTTGGTGAAACAGATGTGCGAAAAAGTTCTGCGTCTTTTTATGATATCAATGGCAACCTCACCCACAAATTCTCATCCAAAAACCAGATCGCGCTATCACTCTACCAGGGTAATGATTACTTCAGGTTCTCGGATGAATTTGGATATGAATACACCACCCGGTTACTCAATTTCAAATGGAAAAGCATATTCAATGACCACTGGTCTTCCACCCTCACGGCAGTCTCCGGTAATTATGAGAGTAAATTGTATGATTTTAACCAAACCGCTGCCCGTAGCCTGACAAACGGAATCGGATATTACCAATTCAAGGAGACCCTACTGCACACCATCGGTGAATCTCATGCCCTGACCTTTGGTGGCGAGTATAATATCTACAATGGCAAGCCTGAAATTACAAGACCGTTTGGCAATAACTCCACTACCCTATCACAACGGGTAGAAAAAGACAGCGGGCATGAACTTGCTTTCTTTGCGAATGAAGAGTTTACACTTTCTCCTGTCATCTCCTTTACCGCTGGAATACGCTACTCCATGTACCAGAATATTGGGGCCGATACCGTATACAGTTATCAACAAGGTCAGGTTAAGTCGGTAAGTACACTTCAGGACACGACCTATTACGGCAAAAACCAGAATATTCAAACGTACCAAGGCTGGGAGCCGCGTTTATCTGCCCGCATCAGCCTCACGGCGGATAAATCCATCAAGATCAGTTACAACCGAATGCGCCAATACATCCAACTGATCTCCAATGGCACTGCACCAACGCCCATTGATTTGTGGCAGGTCTGCAATCCGCACCTACAGCCGCAAATCGCCGATAATTATGCCATCGGATACTTTCAAAATGCCAGAGACAACATGTTCGAACTATCAGGTGAAGTCTTCTACAAGAGCACATCTAATCTGGTGGAGTATAAAGATTTTGCCCAACTTTTACTCAACCGGCATTTGGAAACAGAATTGCTTCAGGGCCGGGGCAAATCGTACGGGATAGAATTGTATGCCAAAAAGAACTCGGGAGGTTGGACTGGATGGGTCTCATACACATTCCTCCGCTCCTTTATTCAGGTTAATGGAATTCATCCGGAAGAACAAGTAAACCAGGGAAACTGGTACCCCACTAACTACGATAAGCCGCATACCATCAATATCACCGCCAATCACAAGTTGGGGAAGAACATGCGGTTCGCCTCCAATTTCACATACAGCACGGGCCGCCCTACATCCGCACTGGAATCCAACTACCGGGCAGGCTCGGTGGCTATTCCGATTTACTCCGAGCGCAACCAATACCGAATACCCGATTACTGGAGATTAGATGTTTCCATTACGCTGAACAGTGTTTTGAAAAAGGTGGATGATAACCTCACCTTTTCGGTCTACAATCTCCTGGGCCGCCGAAATGCCTATTCGATTTATTATCAACAACCTGCTGGAGACCCCATTCCGCAAGGGTATAAGCTATCGATTCTTGGAAGTGCACTCCCATCACTCACCTACAACCTAACATTCTAGTATGATCGGGCGGTTTCTTCTGGCTGGCCTGTTCGTCATACTTGCCGTAGGTTGCAAGGATCGATTCGAATTTGTGGGCACCGGGCTCAAGCACAACCTCATTGTAGATGCTACCCTGTCAAATAGCCCTGACCCCCAGTATGTCAAACTAAGCACAACGGGCGACGCCAGAAGACCGCCGGTGCCTTTGACCGGAGCACTGGTCTGGATTACGGACAATACAGGCAATACAGAATATATGCAGGACCTTGGAGACGGTCGGTATTTGTACAGACGTACCCAAGTGATACCCCATGTTGGTGCTTCATATTCATTGGATATTCAATTGCCGGATGGGAAGCACTACCAGTCCACTGCTGCTGAGGGCATGGGCAAACAACAAGCAATGGATGAAATATCTTTTGAAATTGTCAAAGATCAAATTGTCTCCTCAGAAGGAGTTCCTATCGACAACACCAATGTCAATATTTACCTCAACACCACGCTGCCCAAGGAATCCGCGGTATCCTACCTGCGGTGGGCCATTGATGAGGTCTATACCATTAAGCCGACGTGCGCTCCTTTTGCGATTGAATGTCCCCCGTACTGTTTTATCTATCAGGATGTAAGTACTGCAAACATCACCTTGGTGAAGACTACTGACTATACACAGCCCCGGCTTGAACGGGTGCTTTTACAAACCAGAAATGTAGACTATACGTTTATGGTTCGGCATTTTTTTAATGTAACGCAGTACGCCCAGAGCGAGGCAGCATATCAATACTGGAAGAAAGTACAATTACTTACCCAGCGAACAGGCTCTCTGTTTGATCCACCGCCTGCGCTGATCACCGGCAACATGGTGAACATAAACGATCCCACCGAAGTTGTTTATGGCTTTTTCGAAGTACCGGCAGCGAGGCTCAACCGGATCTATATTGACCGGGGGTTTATTCCTGTAGACATTACCAATTGCGACTGGAGTCCGTTCTACTACGCCGGTAATCCATATTCATATTGCACTAATCCATTCGCGATCAAAGGCAGCACTATTGAGCGCCCACCCTGGTTTTTTTGATATGGGAAAGACACACGCGAACGCGCTCTTGTTTCTGTTAATCCTGGCCTTAACCCATGGATGCAAAGATCCATACTCTTTCAGCTCCAATGCGTCCACGGGCCAGCTTACTGTTGATGGTGGTATAACCAATTTGCCTGGCCCCTATCGACTAAAATTGGGCCGAACCCAAGGAACGGCTCGCGCTCCAGGCGGCGTTACTGGTGCCACCATAATTGCAACAGATGATCAGGGCCTGAAAGAGGCCTATCACGAGGTTGGGGATGGAACGTATGAACTGCCCGGTAAGGTTATCCAAGGTTTACCGGGGCGAACCTACTACATTGACATCGTACTCCCTTCAGGTACCCATTACCAGTCAGTGCCCGACAAATTGCCCACCGTCCTGGCACAGGACAGTGCGTGGTTTGAGCTCAATAAAATAGATATTGTTAGCTCCGAGGGAATCCCCATATCCCGTCCGGTAATTGATATCTATTTCAACGCCAAACTTCCTGCTGCACCCGCCTATCTGCGATGGAATGTAGAGGAAGTCTATAGGTTCTACCCCACGTGCTTCCCCAGCCCGTTCAACACGTGTCCGGAACCCTGTTATATTACCCAGGCCGTGAGTTTGAGCAAAATAGTTCTTGTATCACAACAGGAACTTGCTGGCAATCTATTGAGTAACGTTCATCTCCAACAGCGTGAACCCGACAACACTTTCCTTTCCATGCATTATTTCAATGTCAATCAATACTCCCTCAGCGAGGCAGCTCACGCCTATTGGAAGCACGTCCAACAGTTAACAGAACACACCGGATCAATTTTTGATACTCCGGTTGCCAACCTTAAAGGAAATGTATTTAACGTTAGTGATCCGAAGGAAGTAGTATATGGTTACTTCCAAGCTGCAGGCAGCAAAACCATCCATGTTGGAGTTGCCCGTGGATATTTACCTTTCGATCTTCCTGACCCATGCCGGTTCAAACCAGGATTCGGCACATCCTATCCCTCTGCCTGCCTTAATTGTCTCTCCATAGAGAACAGCACCCACGTTCAACCGCCATGGTTCAATTAGATCAGCCTTTGCGACGCGTGGCTATCCGCTGAACTACATATTCACCAATCTTCTGGCCCTGAACTTTTCCATTGTTACAGGCTGGGATATAATGTATGCCACCATACATCCTGCTGATCGCAGCCTCTTCAGCTGCTTGCTTAAAAGATGTAAAACTCCGGGCTGGCATACCATACTCCACTTCCGTGGAATCAGTAAAGGCCACCGCATCGCCAAAAAGGTTGGTAAGGGCAGTTGATGCGGATGCAGATATTACACTATGACCACTGGTATATTCTGGAAACGGTGGTGTTTGCAAGAGGGGAATCCAGTTTTCATCGATATATTGGTTGATATAGCTTTCCGGTCTGATCAGCTTACTCCGGTATTTCTCGTCCCAACAGCTAATGAAGGCATCAATCAGACTGAGCGAAACACGGGTATAGGCTTCTGAAGACTGGAGGATATCTGCTTTCTCTTGGTTGCAGATAACTCGGGTAATGTTCATCCAATGACCGCCAGGAGAAATCTTTTTCGTCGCAAACATGACATGGCCCTTCACATTCATTACAAAAGGATTGCAATCCCAAAAACTGGCAATGGCCCGCTGTTCTTCCGTGAGATTCTTTCCAGTCTCGTACACCACAAAAGCCTCTTTATAGAATTGACTTCTTTTATCTGTCGAAAAAGGCGTTGGGCGCTCGGGTTTGAATTGGGCGGCTGAGTCCAGGACAAATGGTCTGATTTTGTTCCAATGGGGCTCGACAGCGTCCATGTAAGCAGGTGGTGTTGGCTTCCAGGTTGAAAGATCACGCTCAATTGAATATTTGGGGAATGATCTTGTTTGCTTGTAGTTGTCTTTGGATGCCCAGGCGAGAATATGATCTGCCACAAGCGTTCCATAGGCAACGGATCGGTCGTATACATCGTCCGGCATACCGCTGGCTTTAAACTCCTGCAGAATGTTGTTATAAAATACATCCAATTTGTCTTCCGAAAACACCAGCGCACGTCCAACCCGCAGCGTCGCCTGGACCGAAGCCAGGGGAAAACTGTATTCTTCTCCTGCCTGCGGTTTAGGCACAGCAGACAACCCGGTGACTTGTCCGGAGAGACTCTGGTAATGCAAAGAGTCCATTGGAACCAAAGCCTCGTAACCTGCAATGCTTGTATACGCATATATCCGGCTTGCGACCGGAGGGGAAAATATGTCGTATACAATTCGATCTGTAATTGCCTTTACAGAACGATGGAGAAATTCAGGGTCCTGGGTTTTTTGCTTGTATTCAGTATTACGCGTTCCACAAGCCGCCAAAGTCAACAGGAAAACAAAGCCATAACGGGTTTTCATCCTAATAAAATTTAGAGTGCGCGGCAAAATTAGGTTGTTTTTGCCCACCAAGCAAATGACAGAAATCAGCCGGAATAGCCTACCGTACCGAAAACTCCTTGCGGTCCATGCCCACACCTTTTATGGTAATGGACTTCCAGGCCTTCGGTAACTTAACTGGACGCTGCGTAATACCATTGTCACCAATATTCAGACCTCCAAATCCAAACACGAGAGATTGTAACATGCCACCTGCCCCAGTTGCAAAGTAGGGATTAGTCCCACCGGCGGTTTCGGCGATAACCCCAAACGGGGGCACGGCATTGGGCTTATAACTGTTTTGAAAGATAGTATATGCCTTTTCCGGATTCCCCAATCTTGAATACAATGTCGAAAGAACTGCATGACCCATAGCGGGCCCACCCGGGGAAAAGCGGGGCTCATAGTAGGCAAGGTCTTTCTCAATCTGCGCCTTATCGGTAATAATCTCTAATGGATAAGACAACAGGTTGGCGTCAGCTTGTTTAATCTCCACGCCAGAATAGGTAGCATTCTCACGCGTCACACCATCCGGGAATTTGAGGATCGGAATATTCTGGGCAACCAATTCCCAATCGGGATTCGGGGTAAAGCCGAGCTCGCGAGCAGCCTGACCTGCATATCGCAATGCGGTGATGGCCATCCCATTCGTAAACGCATTATTGTCGATGTTCTCCTGCCATTCATTGGCACCAATCACGTTGTTGATTTCATATCGCCCTGGACCTTTGCGCTCTACGCGACTAGCCCAAAAGTCTGCTACTTCTTTCAATACCGGAAAGCCACGGTCGCGCAACCAAACCTTATCATGTGTTACCTGATAGTATTTCCAGAAGGCCCAACCGACACACCCCGTGATGTGATGCTGGAATGGACCTGTCAATGCCCAAACTGGTGTATCTTCAGTTCCCTCATCCGATGACTCCCAGGGGAACATAGCTCCCTGATAACCGTGCGAAAAAGCATTCTGTCGGGCGGCCGGGAGACGATTGAAGCGGTATTCAAGAATCGACTTGGCTATCTCCGGTTGCAGGGCTAGCAATGGCGGATACATCCACAATTCAGTATCCCAGAAGACGTGGCCATTGTATCCAAGTCCAGAAAGGCCCATCGGTGACAAGCTATAGCCAGTGCCCTCACGTACAAACGAGTACAGGTGATACAACGCAAAACGGACATCTTTCTGGGCTTGCAAATCTCCTTCAATGACAATATCACCTTTCCATAGCTTGATCCATGCCTCTTCATGGCGTTGCATCAATCTTTGGTTGCCTTCCAACTTCGCAAAAATGGTAAGGCGCTCAGCTTCATTCAACGGATCTTGAAAGTGCTCTGTTGAAGTCGCCGATGACACCACGCTGAATGAATAGACCTCTCCCGCTTTTAACGTTTTGGTGAACTTGGCCAGGTGCATATTGTAGTCCCAATCTTCATGAATCAACGCTGGTTCGTGTCCGTGCCCTTCATTAAAAATAAATGAATTGCTGACGGCCACCGTGTGCTTTCCGGAGGGGCTTTTGGCGACCGAGGTCAACAAAGGAATAGTAACATGCGGACGGTCAATCTGGCTATACAAGTTGCGTACATCAACCAGGTGATTAGGAGCCTCAATCACACTCATTGGCGTGATGGTGACATCCTTGTTGGCCTTAATATCAACCCGAGTCAGGGCCGTATAGGGCAAATGGCGCAGCGCCACCAGCGTATGGGTCACTGAAATCTTGTCCTTCACATCAAAGGTTGTCGTCAACACAGCCCGCTTCATGTCCAGTACCTGCTGATAGTGTGATATATCCGATTGGGATACACGACCACCATCCACATCAAGGTTCATATTGACATGATTGAATGTCTTTAAAATATTCGAGACCCTGCCACGCTGATAGTAATCATATACACCATTCAGGACAACATCGCGGACTTTCATGGGTTCAGGGGACGACACCAGACCAATCATTCCATTACCCACGGTAACGCCGTAATAATGGTTCGGATCAATCGTTGTTGCCTCAATAGTCCATTCCGGTGCAGACTGAGCTGCAACCGTAATTGAATAGATCAGCGTCAGGAAGATCATCGGGTTCTTTTTCATGGGTCAATACTTATTGGTGAAAGGTCTGCAATTGGGCATTATTACCTGAAACTATATAAATCTTACCGTTTTTAGAAGCGGTGATGGCAATCACCACTCGGGTATCACCCACTGGGTTGAATCCTGATGATGTCGGCGTAAGCGCCGTAAATCCCTGAGCACTTCCCAGCATCAATAGTCCCCTACCTGCATCATAACGTCCAAAATCAGGCTGGGTGGCGTACCTGTTACCAACAGCCAATAGGTCTTGGTAGCCATCCTTATTGAGGTCATCCAATATTGCTGATCGGATGGGAAAAACCTGTGCCTCCTGAGGGAGCGGAGTTACCTTAAAGTGTCCGTTCCGGTTGTTGAAGTAGCAGGACTGCAGCTCAACAGCCTTAAGGTGAATGGCCCGATTGCGTTGCTCCTCATCGAGGATATCATGTATAGTAGCACGTGTGTACTTCTCATACTTAAGAAATTTCTTCCTGAGCCCTGGCAGCTGTTTCACCAATTGATCCCGAGAAACAAAAGGATATGAGATGCCCTGGTTGTAATAAGTTAACAATTGCTCTGTACTTCCATTGTTATCAAAATCACCAACCCACATTTCAAGTGGTTCTTGCAAAGAAGCCCGCAATCTTGAATTCAATCCAAGGTTACCCGCCACAAAATCAAGGTCACCGTCTTGGTCTGTGTCGGCAACGGTTAAGGAATTCCACCACCCCTCTAGTTTGTCTAGCCCATATTGAATACTGGCATCTCGAAAATGACCACTGCCATCCTGCATCAATAGTTTCGGGGACATCCACTCACCAACAACCAACAGGTCCATACGCCCATTCTTATCCAGATCAAGCCAGGCCGCATCGGTTACCAAACCAAGGGCCTGATTGCCCCCAGGCAGATTAACTGAAACATCGGTAAATTTCCCATCTCCATTGTTCTCCAGTATGAAACTCAATGGAAATACCCCATATTTTCCTGGCACGCTGCGTGCACCAATAAAAAGGTCAATATCTCCATCCCCATCCATGTCGCCTCCTTTGACACAGGAAGCATTCAAGGAGAGCTGCGGAAACGCTTTGGTCTGTGGTTTGAAGATACCCTGCTGATTACCAAGATAAAGTCTGGGTTGATACAGGAATGAATGAAGATTTTCGTCACCTCCCGCAACCACCAATAAGTCCAGGTGGTGATCACCGTTAGCATCAAATAGCAGCGCACCTGTATCCTCCCATGCAGAATCAGCCTCCAAGGCTGGCTGTTTCATCTTCAGGAATTTGCCGGTGCGATTCTGCTGATAGACAGTACCGGATTGGCCAGGTCCACCGCCAATAAACAAGTCCTCCATACCATCGCCGTTGATATCACCAACAGCAAGTGGCGGGCCCTCGGCGCTGACCATGTGTGGCATTAGGCCTTGCTCGTTAAAAGACACATAATCATTCTCGCGATGACGATACACGGGAGACTCAGGTGAAGTCACTGACTTTAAGATCGTCGTTGATGGCAAAAGTCGGTGATAGTCGAATTTTCCTGTGGCATCACCGTGGTCAATCGCCAACTGGCCGTGCGGGGTTGGATGTTGCCTGGATTCAAACAAACCATCAGGCCAAATTACCCACAAAGAATCCAGGATGCCATTCCTGGTGGTCAAATTAAGCCGGTGATCGCTGCAAGATTGAAATCCCCTGGCATTTCCCACTTCATAATATTGCCGGGAACCACCAGCAAATGCAAAAACTTTGGTGTTTACTCCAAATTGATTGCCCCCATACCCTTTAAACGTAACCGTAAGCCCACGTTTCGAACTGTCTACCTGCGTATTCTTGAAAATTCCAGCTGGTTCATTGATGTTGTTTATCACCAGATCAATAAACCCATCATTATTAAGATCTCCGTACGCCGCACCATTAGAATAGCCTGGTTGGTTTAGTCCCCAGGAAGCTGATTGATTTTCAAATGTCAGATCACCTCGGTTGCGAAAGACAAAATTTCCAACTTTCCCCGGCGGCATATGGCGGTACAACTCTTCGTCGGACAGGCGCTGGGCCGAGTCATTGGAAATAAAATTGAGGTAGTCCAAGTCATTGGGCCTACGCATGATACCGTTACTTATAAATACATCCTTACTTCCATCATTGTCAAAGTCCACCAGCAAAGGTGACCAACTCCAGTCGGTAGCTGCTACACCAGCCAGCCAGCCAATATCACTGAATGTTCCATCGCCCTGGTTTAATTGAAGAGCGTTTCTGGCCACCTGGTAGTTAAACCCATAACTCAACTTGTATTTATAGATTTCATACGAGTCTTCACCAACCGAAGCTTTGATTACCTGCTCATCGGCGGGCATCATGTCTGTTGTTATGATATCAGGGAAGCCATCGTTGTTGATGTCACCAACATCATTGCCCATGGAAAACCGGCTGGTGTGACCCAAGGATGAAGCGGAAACTTCGCGAAAGGTCCCGTCGTGGTTATTCAGATACAGATAGTCGTTTTCCCTGAAGTCATTGGAAACATAGATATCCGTCCACCCATCCATATCAATATCCGATGTCGATACGCCCAACCCATACCCAAGGGCACTGGAGTAAATCCCGGAGAGGCCAGTCATATCCGTAAATCGGGCTACTCCTGAATTAAGTTCATTTCTAAAAAGACGGTCGCCAGCGGCAGGATCGACATCCAGTCTAGAACTGGTTCGACCATAAGACCTGACCGAATGAACTGAATGATTAAGTAAGTAAACATCGAGATCTCCGTCATTGTCATAGTCAAAGAATGACGCCTGCGTAGAGAGTCCCTGGAAATCCAAACCAAATGCCGAAGCCATATTGGTGAAAGTTCCATTTTGATTGTTGATCCACAGCTGGTTGCGGGAATTAAATTGCTTATAGCCGCCAACACCACAAACATAGATATCGAGCCAACCATCACCATTTACGTCGGCCATGGTCACTCCGGTGGACCAGTTACCAGATTTAGCAATGCCTGCACTTTCCGTAACGTCCTTAAAATGGAAGTCACCCTGGTTGATAAATAGTTTGTTTGGACCCTGGTTTGATGTAAAGAACAAATCAGCCAGACCATCCTGATTCACATCGCCAATGGCTACCCCGCCGCCGTTGTAAAAGTAGAGATATTCAATAATATTGAACTCAGCAGATTCCTCGAGTGTATTTTCAAAATCAATCCCGGACTCGGGAGGAAGAATTTGTTGGAAGAGGGTATTTGATTGATTGGATGATGATGTACAGGCTGATAACAACCATCCGGCAAGGGCCAAGGTCTGTACCCAAAATGTCCGTCGCATGGACTACCGCTGCTTAATTAATTGAACCATGTCATGGTTACGACTGATTACGATCAGGTCCGTGGAGAGCGCAGCGATGTCCCTTACCTCACCATCAAGAGCAATACCACTTGTGGTGTTGGATACCGCTTTGAATCCGCCCTTACCATTTCCAAGCAACAGCACACCATAGCTGGCGTCGTATCGCCCAACCTCAGGTTTGGCCTTGTAGAGATTTCCACCCAGCAATATATCCGGTTTGCCGTCCTTGTTAAGGTCACGAATTAATATTCCATACACGGGTGATAACTGCGCCTCGGTAGGCAACGCCTTTACCGTAAATCGTCCTCCCCCTTCATTGATGATCACCGACGTGGCCAAGGTGTTGC
>DAOMGC010000011.1:0-62172 GCA_035430125.1 Cyclobacteriaceae bacterium
AGATCTGGTCAGCGGAACCCTGGGCAGCACCGCCATACGCTTCTCCGAAGTTCATAGTGAAGAGAAACACACGACGTACCGCGATGGAAAGCATCATACAGAATATCGAACACTCTTTCGGGGAATCCTCTTCATTGCGGATTTCAACAAGCATTTTAAAGGACGGACGGTTGTATTAACCGATCAGGCCGAACGCACCCTCGGGAGTCTGGGTACCATGTTCCAAAAAATGAACGTGATGCGTGATGGGTTGATCAAAATGGATAATGTCGATTTTGAAAAAGCATTTGCGGTGTACGGCACTGATCCCGTGGAAGCCAACTACATCCTTTCGCCGGCCCTGATGGAACGCATCCTGAGCTTCAAACAACGGACGGGCAATATTCAGTTGTCATTCTTCAATTCCAACGTTTACATCTCTATTCCCGTGAAGGAAAATCTCTTCGAGCCCAGAATATTCAGTGAGATGACCGAGTCCAGATCACTTGAGCATTACTTCGATTTTCTGCAGATGATGACCGGTATTGTCGAGGAACTCAATCTCAATACACGAATTTGGACAAAGGAATAGGAGGGGTGGGGAGAACCTAGAACTTAGGACTTAGGCCTTAGCGGAAAAGGGAGAAAAGGGAATGGGGAATATGGATAAGACATTAGGGACTGGGGAATCGAAGTAATATCAGTTCTAACAACACATTAATCACAACTAAAAATGAACCGGAAGATCATTCTCCTGATTGCCATGGAACTCATGATCGCAAATCAGGTGCTGGCTCAGGAAAACCACCGTTACCAGAAGGACTTCAGCAAAGCAGAATTGAGTGAACGCAGGGCGCGCATTGCAACAAGTATCGGCATCAGTGCCATTGCCCTGATCCAGGGTCAGCCGGCATTGCCGGGTTCAGTGTGTTCAGACAAACGAATACTTTCTACTACCTCACCGGGATTGAATCGGCACATGCATATCTGCTCATCAATGGAAAAAATAACCAATCCACCCTTTACCTGCCACACCGCGACGAAGGCACCGAACGTGGTCAAGGCAAGGTGCTCTCAGCCGAAGACGCAGATTTAGTGAAACAAATCACTGGCATCGATCAGGTGAAAGGCTTTGAATTTCTTTCAGCCGACCTCGTGGGTACGGGCCTGATCAGACCTCCGGCTCCGATACTGTACACGGAATTCAGTCCTGCCGAAAACGGCAACGACAGTCGGGATGAATTACTCTACGGTCAAGCCCGGGCTGCGGCTGACCCGTGGGATGGGCAACCGTCGAGGGAATCCATGTTCATAACAAAACTCAAGAACCGATTTCCTCAATTTGAAATCCGCGACCTGACACCCACACTGGACGGCATGCGGCTGATCAAGAGCCCTGCCGAAATAGACCTGATCCGGAAGAGCACACAAATAGCAGGACTCGGCATCATGGAGGCGATGCGCTCCACCGCGCCTGGCGTTTTTGAATATCAGCTGGACGCTGCCGCGAAGTATATTTTTCACCTGCAGGGTGCGCGGGGTGATGCCTATGCGAGTATCATCGGTGGCGGCACCAATGCGTATATGGGGCATTACTTCCACAAGACAGATGTCCTGAAAGACGGTGACCTCGTGCTGATGGATTACGCACCGGATTACAAGTACTACACCAGCGACGTCACCCGTATCTGGCCCGTGAATGGGAAATTCAATACGGCACAAAAGGAGTTGTACAATTTTATTGTGGCCTATCGCGACGCACTGTTCCGCTACGTGAAACCAGGTGTTACTTCCAATGAGGTGCTCGATAAAGCAGCCGCAGACATGAAAACATACCTCGTTGGTAAATCCTTTGCAAATCCTGCATATCAAAACGCCGTGAATGATGGTGTAAAGTTCCGCGGTCATTTTCAGCACCCGGTCGGCATGGCCGTGCACGATGTAGGCCGTGTACATGGTGTGCCCCTGAAGCCCGGGATGGTATTCACCATCGATCCCATGATCTGGATCCCTGAAGAACGGCTGTACATCCGAATAGAAGACGTAGCCGTTGTTACAGACGATGGGGTGGAGAACCTGAGTGCATTTGTTCCTTCGAAGATAGAAGACGTAGAGGCCATGATCCATGAAAAAGGCCTTATCGAAATGCGACCCGCAGTCACGTTACCTCTCAAAAAATAGTTACTTCCAATTTTTTACTGCCATGATCAGATCATTGTTCGGTCTCGTATTGACCGCCATCACCATATCGTTGGCCCAGGCCGACACCTATCCCAAGAATCCGCGCATCGACATTCTGCACTATACTTTTCGCATCGGGTTGTCAGACCAAACCGACGTTATTCAATGTGAGGCAGCTGTCACGGTGCGCTACCTCGCATCCGGTACCACCGTATTGCGGCTCGATCTGATCAAAGCGACACCTGCCTTAAACGGAAAGGGGATGACCGTATCTTCCGTAACCACCGGTGGACAGGCATTATCTTTTGTTCACGACAATGACGAATTGAAAATATCATTGCCAGCGGCCTCTGAAGCCAACCAGCAACACACCTACACCATTACCTATTCCGGCTCGCCAGCCACCGGAATGAAGATCGCAAACAACAAATATGGAGACCGCACCTTTTTCAGTGACAATTGGCCGGATAAGGCACGGAATTGGCTGCCGGTCATAGACCATCCTTACGATAAAGCCACCTGCGAGTTTATCGTTACAGCACCGGCTCACTATCAGGTGGTTTCCAACGGACTACTGGTTGAGGAAAGCGATATAGCCGATGGAAAGCGTACCACCCACTGGAAACAGTCGGTGCCGATAGCCTCGTGGTTGTATGTTTTGGGCGTGGCACGTTTTGCGGTGCAGCATGTAGATGAATTTGATCACAAATCGATCGACACCTGGGTGTATTATCAGGACCGCAAGGCGGGGTTCTACGATTTTGCCATTCCTACCCGGGAAGTGTTGGAGTTTTACAGCAGTTATGTGGGACCATTCTCATATGAGAAGCTTGCCAACATTCAATCCAACAGTGTGAGTGGTGGGATGGAGGCTGCATCGGCCATCCTCTACAGCGAGAACTCCGTGGTAGGTGACCGCAATGAACGCTGGCGCAATGTAGTGATCCATGAAATTGCCCACCAATGGTTTGGCAATGCCGTAACAGAATATGACTGGGATGATGTGTGGTTGAGCGAAGGGTTCGCCACGTATTTCACCTTATTGTTCATTGAGCATGCCTATGGTCGCGATGAATTCCGAAAAGGACTTGCCTCAAGCCAAAAGACCATAAATAGCTTTCAAGCAAAGAATCCCGATTACAGGATTATCCATGACAACCTGAAGGACATGAGCAAAGTGACCAGTTCACACACCTACCAGAAAGGAAGCTGGGTGTTGCACATGCTGCGCGGAATGATCGGCGATGAAGCTTTCTGGAAAGGCATTCGGGCCTACTACGCAAAGTACCAGAACCTGAATGCCACGACAGCAGACTTCCGCCAGGAAATGGAACTTGCTTCGGGTCGCGACCTGAAGGTGTTCTTTGATCAATGGCTGTACAAGCCCGGTGCATTGACCGTGAAAGGATCCTGGAGATATGATTCCAAAAAGAAAGAGCTGACGGTTGAGCTTCAGCAGACCCAGGGCGGAAATCAATTCGCTATGCCCATTCAGGTGTCGGTCGAAACGGCTAATCAGGCCCGGAAGGTCCACACCATCGAGTTGACCGGCAGGCAACAGACCATCAAAGTGTCTTCAGAAACCGAACCAACGGCTGTGAAACTAGATCCCGACATGTGGGTGTTAATGGATGCCACGATGGAGCGACATTAAGCCAGGGATGGCTGATGCAGGTTATGTAGTGGGACGATCGCCAATTCATCAGGTATTCCATTCAAAGCTGTTTTCATATCAATGGACACATTTTTTGAGATAAGTAAACTTCCGAGAGTGTGCTCAATTTTTACCGCGGCATTTTCACCAATGCTACCCTGGAGCGTATTACCGGTATTAACCAAAAGCAGATTCAACATTATGCGTCCGGACATAAAAAGCCGCGTCCGGCGCAGTTAAGGAAAATTGAGACGGCATTCCGGAAACTGAGAAATGAATTACTTGCCTTGGAGCTGTGACAAAAGACAACGAAAGTATTTCATCATTTTACCCTGAAGATACTGACCTTTAAAGTCAATACTTTGGTCTTTTAGGAACACACTTCAGATCCACGGATTCATAGTTTCGCACCCGTATTTTTTATCATTCATTAAACAAATCCGAATGCAAACCGGGTCAATATTAAAGTTAACTTTCGCCATCGCCTTATTTTCGAACCTGATTGCATTTGGTCAGAAGGCAGACAGTCGCAGACCCGTCAAGCATCCAAAAACTACCATGGAAAGAAAAGACATCAATTCACCAAAGGTTCCCCGCTATTCTACCTTATTTCCACAAGCGGTGCAGGTGGACAAATTTGTATTTGTGTCGGGCACGCCCGGATATGATCTGGCAACCGGTAAAGTGGTCAGCGACGATCTGGAAGCCCAGACACGTCAATGTTACAGGAATCTGAGTGCCATATTGGAAGAAGCTGGCACCAATCTGTCTAACGTGGTAAAGATTACCCAGTTTGTTGTTTCTGGAAGCGACATGGCGGTAGTGAACAAGGTATTCAAGGAATTCTTTCCTGATGTAGCACCAGCGCGCAGCAGTCCCATGGTCTCACCGTTCCCGGCCGGCATACTCATTTCAGTGGAGTGCATTGCTGTTAAATAGTCACAATAAAGCCATCGCAGGCGGAATCACAGCACAGCCCTGGCAAAGTCAGCGCTAAACCTGAACGGGCGTAACCAAACGCAGTCCTTTGCGTTCAAATTACCCGATGCTGATAGATCTCCACCAGCTTTTTGCTCGAAGGCCACTCAAGAATAGAGTAATTGGTACGGATTTTCTGACCGCCGAATACCGCTGCCCCATAAACGTCGAGAAAGCTCAGTTCTGGAACGACATGCACCTTATTGCATTCGTTCTCAGCGGCAGAAAAGACTGGATTGTTGATGGTGAGATTCATCCGCTTGAGGCGGGGCAGGGGGCTTTTATCCGAAAGGGGATATACTCTACCAAACAATACTTTGACGTTGAGCATTGTGTAATTCTCTTTCTTCTCAACGACAAATTTATCAGGGACTTCCTGACCGAGTACCAGCATCTTCTGAGGGACAATCAACCTGAAGTCACTCACCCGCAATACTTTGAGATTAATATTGATGATGCGATTCAATCCGTGCTGGTTGGTGTGAGTAATTACCTCCAGCAAAGCCAGACCATCGCAAATGAACTGGTTGAAATCAAATTCAAGGAACTCCTGCTCAGCCTGGTATTGAACCCAAAGAACTACGCCCTCGCTTGTTACCTTAATGCGGTTCGGAAAGCAGACCATGATTTTGAATATGTCATGCGAAAAAATTTCCTGCATGAACTTTCACTGGAGGACTTTGCGAAATTGTGCGGCAAAAGTCTGTCCGGATTCAAACGCGATTTCATAACACATTTTGGGTGTCCGCCGGGTAAGTGGATTACTGAAATGCGTCTCAAACACGCCAAGTCCTTGCTGATGACTACTGATCTTACCGTAAATGAAATTTGCTTCGACAGCGGATTCAAGAATCCTTCTCATTTCAGTCGTGCCTTCCGCAAGCAATTCGAAATAACTCCCAACCAACTCCGCGACAGATCCAATTGACCTTTAAAGTCAATTGTTTGAACCTTATGGCAAATACCTTGTCATGAGGTGACGCGAATATTGCATCTGAATTTGTGGGCGATTCCCGAGGGAACCTGTGAAGCAGATGGGCTGGTACAAAAACAAAAGATTTATTAAAGTGTCCATGGTGGCTGCCGGTATTGTGGTAGCCATGTTCATTTGGGGTACGCGTATGCTTCACCTACATATTCTATAACACAGATGACACTACCTGCCGACATGTAAATTCAACACTTTTCTTTTCTAATCACCTGTTCCTTTTTCGGGTGCCTGCATTTGTATGCACTAAACATCCGGTCGGGAACGGAAACCACCAACCATTCAACATATGATCCATCGTGTCTACTACATGATTGCCGCATTCATGCTAATAAACCATTCCCTGATTGGTCAGTCTTTGACTATTCATCAGGTTGCGTTACAGGACAGCAACGTCGTTATTACTTATGACCTCCTGGATTCACTGCCAAAGCGCTCCTATGCCGTAAAGGTGTATGCATCTGGTGACCAATTCCTTAATCCATTGACGCATGTTTCCGGCGATGTCGGCCTTGACATCAAGCCGGCTATGAGTCGTAAAATCATCGTCGATGTACCGGCTGAATGGGGGAAAGTATTTGCCGGGTCAGTTGCCTTTGAATTGAGAGCCCGTGAATTTATTCCATTCATCAGCACCAATGCCATCGACGGGTTTCATGTATTCAGGCGAAAGCAATCGTACGAATTAAGTTGGACCGGAGGGACCGAACAAAATGTTTTGAATTTTGAACTGGTCCGCAACAACAAGACCGTTGCTTCATTTCCCAACATCGCCAATGTAGGACATCACGTCATTACATTCCCAGGCTATGTTCATCCCGGTAAAGGATATCAACTGCGCATCAGTGACAACGCCAATCAGGATGAAGTTGTAATGAGTCAGCCATTCGAGATCAGGCGGAGGGTGCCCTTGCTGCTAAAAAGCGGCCTCGGTGCCATGCTGGCGGCAACGGCTTTTATCATCATCCAAACTCAGCAACCCAAAGATGAAAACATTCCAGATCCCCCCACCAAGTAACAGGAGCACAATCCAAGGAACCAGAACCATGAAAGCAATTCTAATTATTTTACTGTCACTGGTCTCATGGCAGACACTGGCCCAGACCTGCGGTGTACGTACTTTACATGTCAGTTTGTCCGGCCAAACAACGAATACCGCAACAATAACCTGGAGCGGTGGCGCCGGCACCCAATACAATATCCTTTCAACCGAAGATGAGGTCAATTATGTGTTCCTCACCAACCTTCCACCCAGCGCCACCAGTTATACGGCAACGGGTCTGCAGGCAGGACATACCTACACTTTCCTGGTTTCATCTGTTGATTGTGTGTGCTTCATTCAAAATATTGAAAACACCGAAGACGTCGTGGGCAGCAGCGCACCTGTTTCCATGGCACCAGATGCGCCGGTAAGCATTAGTTCAATCGGCGGCAGCCTGACGTCGTTAAGCCTGCAATGGGCAAGTTCATTCGGCGTTACCGGATACCTGCTGGATGTTTCTGGTGATCCTGCATTCAATACGAAACTTGCCGGCTACAATAACCTGAGTGTATCGAGCACATCACAAGCTGTTACCGGACTTTCACCAGCTACCCAGTATTACTTTCGCGTAAGGGCCGTAAACTCAGGAGGTGCTTCGCCCTATGTCAGCGGAACTTCTGTTACTACCGCACTGCCGCCCGTTGCCACAAATGCCTCTGCTGCCACGGGAACATCTTTTACGGCAAACTGGAACACAACTGCAACGGCCACCAGCTACCTGCTTGATGTGGCATCGGATATTGGCTTCACGAATATACTCGCCGGCTATTCCAATTTGGCCGTGGCCGGCACCAGTCAGTCAGTCAGCGGTCTCACCAATGGCGCCACTTACTACTACCGGATACGCGCCGTCAATGCCTCAGGCAATTCTGCAAATTCCAATACTATTACTACTACTACGGTGCCAGGAATACCCGGTGTAGTGACTTTTTCAGCAGTATCAGCAACTGGATTCCAGGCCTCGTGGACGCCGGTGCCTGGTGCAACCAGTTACCAGGTAGACGTGTCCGGCAACGCGGCATTCAGCAATTTCGCCACGGGCTTCAATGCCGCGGTGGTTTCAAATGCATCCGTCACCACGTCCGGGTTATTCCCGGGGATCGTTTATTATATCCGGCTCCGTGCCGTTAACGCCAGCGGCATATCCGGAAATTCCGCCTCGTACCAACAACTCCTTATCCCGCCGGCGCCATCGGCCCGCGCAAGCTCAGGAGCTACTGCCGGTGCGTTTACCGCGAATTGGAGTCAGGCCCTGGGTGCCACAGCTTATGCCATTGAGGTTGCCGATAACCCGGGGTTCAACCCTGCATTGCCCGGGTACAGTGGACTGGCAACAGCGTCGACTTCAATCAGCATTACCGGGTTGTCAGCGGGTCATACGTACTACTATCATGTCAAAGCTTCCAACAGTTCAGGTACATCGGATTGGTCATCCACGATCAGTGCATTGACCTCCCCGCAACCTCCGTTGGCAATCGATGCCACAGCATCGGCAACGGGCATGGATATTCATTGGTTATCCGTCGAGAGTGCTTCACAATACGAGTTATATATAAGCAACGACCAGAATTTTTCCAGTCTGTTGCCCGGCTACGCACCCAAGATAATTTCAGGCAACGGCGTCACATCCGAAACGGCTACAGGTCTTACTCCGTTGACCCTGTACTATCTGAAAATGCGTGCCATCAATGCAGCCGGCGTTTCAGACTTTTCCATAATCAGGATCGTATCCACGACTGCCATCGGCGGACCTGTCGCCATCAACCTGGATCTTTCTTTACTGCCCCAATACCGAACCCCAACAGACCCTCCAGGTCAAATACAAATCCAGGCTACCGGGGGCACGGGATCACTGTCGGTGAAATTATTCCACCGCAAGAATACAGAGTATGCCTTTTTGCAAGAATCTGTATTGCTGCAAGGCAACTCGTATTCGGTCCTTATGGGACAAGACTGGGTGGATGAGTTTGGGATGCAATATTACTTTGAGGTAACCGATCTGGCAGGACAGGTGAAACGAAGCGCCGAACCAAGTGCTCCGCACAATATGCCAATCAAGATAGGCGGGTTTACCATTCCGATTGATCGGTTTGGAAAGGAGATTCAGAATTATCAGATCTTGTCCGTTCCATATCAACTTTCCGCCAACCGCATCTCGGATCTCCTGGAGCCGATAAAAGGGTTGGGTGCTTACAATAAGAAGAACTGGAGGCTCGTACGCTACGAAGATGGAGTCAATGTCGACTATCTGGATGGTCTGTCCGTATCACCGTTCCAGGCTGGTAAAGCCTATTGGTTTGTCTCACGCAATCCCGTCGAACTAAATCTTGGGCCGGCGATTGCGCCAGATTATTCAGCAACAAAGCCCTTCACGGTCTTGTTGAAAAAAGGCTGGAACCAGATCGGAAATCCATTTCCTTTTGATATCAGCTGGAATGAAGTATTGGCTGCGAACGGATCACCACGAGGAATATCCAATCTGCAAGTGTTCAATCCTTCAACGGTCTCTTTTGAGGACGCAGACGTGCTGAAAAAATTCTGTGGCGGGTTTGTCTACTTTGATGCTGACTATAAGCTCACATTTCCTGCAACCCTTTCCCGGAAAGGAACCAGAATACAGATAACAGAGAATTATCAGGCAGAAGCAGGGGAGTGGCAGGTACCTATCACCCTGCAACAGGGTGAAGCAAAGTCTGTGCAAGCCGGAATAGGCATGCATCACCTGGCGCAAACGGGCTGGGATCGGTTCGATCGTCCTTCACCTCCGCGATTCTTTCCAGTTGCGGAGCTGGTAACGCATCAATCTGGTCTGGCGCTTAACCAGAGCGTAGTGCCACCGGCAGCTTTCTATTCATGGAACTATCAGGTAATCTCTGATCAATCAGGTATGGTTAATCTTACCTGGTCCAACAAACAGGTAGGGCAACTTAAAGGACAGCTCACCCTGTATGACACAAAGCGCCATGTGCTTGTTGATATGTCGCGCACAGACTCCCATGAATCAGAACCCGGAACAATACTCCATTTCATATACTCCGAATCGCCATTAATTCCAACCGATATGGTGCAGGCAGGAACGGCCTTTCCAAATCCCTTCAACAACCAGGTTTCGTTCTCCTTCCTGAACGACAATAATTCGAATGGGATAACCGAAGTTAATTTATTTGTCCACGACATGACCGGCAGAAGGGTCTACGAATCTCAGGTATTCACAAGCAAACCCGGCCTTTCTTACCTATCCTGGAATGGCAAGAGCAGTTCAGGTGCAGAGCTTAACGCCGGCTGGTACTTCTATCAATTACATATCCACGGTCCCAACCACCAGGAGACCATAACTGGTAAACTCGCTAAACAATGAAATCAATTCTATTACCGACAGCCCTGGCTTCGATGGTACTCTTTGCCACCATCGGCCGGGCACAAATGGTTACAAAAACCAATGAAATCCATATCGACCTTCGTCAGGATGCTGCACGATATGGTACCGGCGCTCTCCCTGCCATTGACTGGAAAGAACCCATGGTGGAATTCACGAGCAGCAAGCAAGGGAACATCCACATAAGCCTTCACCTTCAGTTTCCAACTCCGGTTAAACAAGCTGTGCTCAAGGTGGTTGACGACCGGGACGGATCACTCATCGCCACCACACCCTTCCGTTACAAGGCGGAAGAAAAGGACGTGAATGTTGAATTAAATCTTCATCTGCCCGATGGTCGCAATCGCCTTTCTGCGGAAGTCACTACCCAACAAGGCGTGGTCGTATCAGCTACACGCGTTGTGGCAATTGGCAACGCGGCCCTGGAAAACATGGTAGCATTGAATCGGCATGATTATGCGCTGGTGTTTGCCACTGACAAATACGACAATTGGAATGATCTCGTGAACCCCGTTGCAGACGCGCATGCCATTGCAGACGTTTTAAAAGAAACATATGGTTTTCAGGTCGAAGTAGTGGAAAATCCATCCATTGAAATGGTATGGCAAAAATTGCGCGACTACAGCGAGCGGAAGTTTGAGCCCCAGGATCAATTGATGGTGTTCTTTGCAGGTCACGGGCATTTTGATGAAGCCTTTGGTGAAGGTTATGTAGTCGCGCGTAACTCACTGAAGAATGATGTGTCTCGGGTCACTTACATCTCCCACAACCGACTGCGCGGAATCGTGAACAACATTCCCTGTCCGCATATCCTGCTTACCATGGACGTCTGCTTCGGCGGTACGCTTGACCCGGTGATTGCCAGCTCACGGGGTCAGGCGGAAGCAGAAGTTACCGTAAGTGATATGCTCGTGAGAAAGTGGAATCACAAGACCCGCAAGTACCTGACATCAGGTGGCAAAGAGTATGTATCCGATGGCAAAGCCGGCACCCATTCACCCTTCGCAACCCGATTGCTTGAGGCCCTGAAATCACGGGGTGGTGAAGATGAGGTGCTCACCCTCTCTGAAATCCAGTCATCCCTGGAACGCCTTGCCCAACTTCCACGCATGGGATCATTCGGCAGCGATGAGGCGATGAGCGACTTTGTGTTCATCGCACGGCATTAGTTCATTTCCAAATCTTAATCAATCAATAACCACTTATGAAGAAACTTTTTTCCTTCCTGTTCTCGATCACAGCATACCTCATAGCCTTTGCAGCATTGGTATTGTGGATCTTGTCAATCAGCGGCTTGATGCCCTCTGTCTCAATTGACCGGACACCCGAAACATCATTTGGTATTGCCTTGCTGATTGACCTGGGATTGGTTGCACTCTTCGGCCTTCATCACTCATTGGCAGCACGCACCGGCTTCAAGGCATGGCTCGCAGTGTATTTGCCCAAGCCGATTGAACGTAGTCTGTATGTCTTAACTTCCGGAGTTCTGCTGCTTGTATTGATCAGGTTTTGGCAACCTATGGGCGGTACACTCTGGAGTATCGACAAAGGTTCTACTGCCTACTGGGCAATGCACCTGGTGTCTCTGTTGGGATGGACCATCATGCTGGTCTCTACCTTCCTGATCAATCACTTCGATTTGTTTGGGTTACGACAAACTTTTGCTGAACTGAAAGGAACGACCTATGAACCACTGGAATTCAGGGTAGTTGGATTTTACAAGTACGTTCGTCATCCGTTGTATTTCGGATTGATGCTGGGCTTATGGGCTACCCCTGTGATGACCGTCGCTCACCTCGTTATGGCATTTGCATGTACGGATTACATTATAATTGGCAGCACGTTGGAGGAAAAGGACCTGAGAAATACCTTTGGATACCAGTATTTGGATTACCAACGTCGAGTTCCTAAGTTCTTTCCCTTTATGAAGACGGGCCTTGTCACACCCGAAAAAGAAGTAAACAAACAATCGGCTACCTGACGGGATGTGCTTTCCCCGTTGCCCAGCTGTTCAGGTGAAAGTGAAGGTCTTCTACAGCCTTCACTTTTACTTTAGAAAGAAACTCGGGATGAAACGGATTGAGCACTACATTGTGTTCACGGGGATATGCAGATAACAGTAATCGGGCGGATGGTACCGTGAGCGCCACCGACGTTTGACGTCGCTGCCAGTCATCACCGAGTTGTTGCGAAATAAGTGCATAGGGGCGGGCATCCCATCCTTTGGGAAGTGAACTTGTTTCCAGGTATGGAATGTCTCCCGTGATCGAGTAGGTGAGTAGCGACCATTGGGATTGCACTAGGACTTGCCCCTTAATACACAGGTACTCCGTCATGGCCAGACTGACGGAAGAAGAAGCATACAATACAGGATGCAACCGGGAGTTCCATCGGCCTGCTCCCTGACCAAAGCCCAAAGGTGTTGCGGCGTGGCCACGCAATACAATTCGGTAACAGTCCATGTTGGTCAGAGCACGTTTCCGTAGGCCATGGCCTCGAGGGCGTCAGTGACCATTTCGATGCCAAAGGGACTGGTGATGGCATCGGCAGGGGTGACATCCCCCAGGGCGGCGTTGGGTTGAGCAAGCCATTGCCGAAGCAATTCAGGTTTACCAAATACATTGATTCCCTGTGAGATACATTTATCTAACTCAAGCAAAGATTTGGATGCCAGGATGCCTATTCTCGAGTCATCCGACCACCGTGACAGCGTCCGGGCAGAGACACCCAGGAGCAAGGCAAGTTTGTCGGCAGGGAGGTCAAGAAAAGCAATCAGAGGCTGGACCATGGCATAGGTAAAGCCATCCGGGCCGATCAGCGCCTGAAGGTTGGTATAATTGCGGGCAGACCGTACGGCGGGGATGAGATGGCCGTAGGGCAACTTTGCGCTGGCTTCCATAACCTGTCCCGACTGAAATTTGACCGCGTAGGCCGATTCCCGGGGTTTTTTGGGTGTTTTTGAGAGGGCTTTCATGGCAGACATTTGACGTACTAATGTACGACATTTGTCTGATATTGTTCAGCCGGCTGATACTACAAGCGTGGTCGGTGACAACACCGACCACAGCCAGTCATCCAAGAAGAGTCGGGGTAGTTGGAACCGGATATTTGAGCAAATTCATGCCGCTCCTCTGGAGCTCGTTGGGTGTTGAGTCTGAATTCCTATTATACCCATGACGCACCGCTGGTGCTCGTACGAGTAGGCCACAATTCAAGACAGCTGCAGCGCAGCGACACCTGAATAGCTCTATAAAACCATTCGCTGGTAGCAGAGCTGCAGCGCAACGGCATTGTGTATTGATGCCCGGACAAACAGATAGCTGATCGTTCCTCCATCGCCTGCAGGCAGCGACACACTCATAGTTGCTAGCCAATAGCGCCCGACAGTCCGAACGGCGGATTAGAATAGCTGCAGCGCAGCGACACACCCATAGTTCATAGCTGCTAGCAAATAGCGCCCGGTAACCCGAGCGTCGAATTGGAATAGCTGCATCGCAGCGAAACCTGTATAGCCTATAAAACCATTCGCTGATAGGAGAGCTGCAGCGCAGCGGCATTGTGTATTGAAACCAGGACAAACAATCCACACCCATCCCCGTAATAGAACGCTAATATGGCCAACACCTATACCCAATTATACACTCATGTTGTATTTGCCGTGAAGGGCAGAGCAAACCATATCACTGAACCGTGGAAACAGGAGTTATTCAAATACATAGCCGGAATCGTTAAGAACAAGGGTCAAAAGCTCATCGTCATAAATGGTATGCCTGACCACATACACCTGTTGGTGGGTTTCAAACCCGATGTTTCACTATCAGATCTGGTGAGAGATATAAAATCAAACTCCTCCCGTTTCGTAAACGAGAACGAATGGTTTAATCGAAATTTTGAGTGGCAGAAAGGGTTTGGCGCATTTACATTAGGTTATTCTCAATTGGATGTCGTGGCACATTACATCCGGAATCAGGAGGAGCATCATAAAGCAAAGACGTTTAGGGATGAATACCTGGAAATCCTAAACAGGCATGACATTGACTACAAAACGGAATATCTCTTTGAAGCGGATTGATCCTGCTAGCCTTTTTTCCTTGGCAATTGTATTACTCCCATGCTTCGGGAATGACTAAATTGCACGACGGTAAATCCCTTCAACCTTTATGAAAAAGAAGATCTTCATTGGTATCGGCGCTGTGCTTGCCGTATTTGTTCTTTGGTCCGTTTACGGCCTGTTTTTCGCGCCTAAGAAAAGTCCGACAACCTCAGCCTCGATCAACGACAAAGGCCTGGAGATCAAGGTATCGTACAGCCAGCCGTCCAAGCGGGGCCGATTGATCTTCGGTGAAGAATCGCAAAAAGCTTTACAGCCATATGGCAAATACTGGAGACTTGGCGCCAATGCAGCCACTGAGATCACCTTCAGCAAGGATATTACTTTCGCCGGACAGCCTGTCAACGCGGGTAGTTACCGGATGTACGCCGTGCCGGGAGCTTCATCATTCAAGATCATCCTCAACAGCGAACTCGGCGTCAATTTCACCGCGGCCTCCGAGCCCGATCACTCACTCGATATTCTAACGACAGAAATTCCCGTCAATCCCCTCGATACAGAAGTGGAAACATTTACGATCAGCTTTCAGCCTGATTCTGTTGGTGTGAATATGAACCTGGCCTGGGATAAAGTAGGCCTGCGTGTGCCGATTGGAATTCGTTAGATCCAACATTGCCCCACCATCTACAGACCATCCAACTTCCAACTTCCAACCTCCAACTCACCCTTTCCAGTCATTGCTGTGCACAAACTTGACAAACGCAGCCTCGCCCTCGATGCCGATCTTCACTTTGATATTCTTCCGGTGTGTCTCAGCCGTGTAAAATGAAATATTCAGCTTCGAGGCAATCTCCTTGGTGGTCAGTCCTTCTTTCACCAACTGAATGACTTCCAGTTCACGACCCGATAACCGGAGCTTTTTCAGAAACAGATCATCCTGGTGAACGTTCTTCTTAGCGGATGTAGGAAAATAGGTACCACCGTCATGCACCGTTCGTATCGCCGTCAATACTTCATCCAACGCGGCTGTTTTAAACAGGTACCCTTTGGATCGCGACCTGCGAAAACGGTCAACATAAATTTCCTCTGTGTACATGCTCAGGATCAACACCTTCACTTCCTTCATCTGCTGAGTCAGTACATCCGTAAGTTCAATGCCATTGAGGTGCGGCATGTTGAAATCCACCAGCACCACGTCCGGTCGATGCTTCATCACCAGCTGTGCTGCCTCCCGACTGTCGTACACCTGAGCTACTACGCTGAATCCTTCTTCCGAATTCAACATGCCGCATAGGCCATCGTTGAATAACCGGTGGTCGTCCACAATCATGACGCGGATCTTATCGGCGGTTGTCTTCATAGGGAACCTCGAGGATTATCAATGTGCCTTTACCGTCGCTTTCCATCTTCAATTGCGCGCGGATGTAAGCCGATCTCAACCGGATACTCCGCAACCCGATGCCCTCTGTAGGAGCATCTTTAAATCCAACGCCGTCGTCTTCCACGGTGATCACCAGGCTGTTTTCCTGATAGATAAACTGGATATACGCCTTCTTTGCTCCAGCGTGCTTGTACACATTGGTAATCAACTCGTTGATGATGCGGTAGATCACCAGTTCCGTTATAGGCTTAAGCCTGACTACAACACCGGTACAGTCAAAGTCGATGGCGATCCGCTCATCCAACCTGAACTTGCTTACCCGCTGGGATACCATGTCTACCAGCGGAAACTGTTCAAAGTCCACAGGCATGAGGTCGTGGCTGATGGTCCGGACGTTTTCAATAATGCCATTGATTTCTTTCTCTACGGCCGAGGGCTCAAAGGCATGGACCACCATGTTCCTTACGGCTGCCAGCGAATTGCCCACGTCGTCATGCAGGTCCTGCGCGATGCGCCGGCGTTCATCTTCCTGGACGGTCAGGAGTTGATCTTGTGTCTGGTTTAAGGCCTGTTGCACCTTCACCCGATCGCGCAGGGTTTGAGAGTATTGAATCCCGATGCCGAGGGCAACGAACAGAATTTCGAGCAACGGGGTGAGGAAGAATATGTCCTTGTTGGCGATCTGAAAGGGAAGGATTTGAAAATCGGTGAGGAGAATTATCAGTGCTACCGTGCTGGTCAGGAAAAAGCCGACCATATAGAAATACACGATTGGCTCTTTCTTGCGCACACTGGTGACAATCACATACATGATATAGGCATTGATGACAAATGCTAAGTAGTAGGAAGCTGAGACCATCACCCAACGAAGAGATGGCGGCAATCCGGGCAGAAGTAAGGTGAACCCGAAACTGGCCAGTGTTACGGACAAGGTTATACCAAAGAAATAAACCCACCGGGGACCATAGTGCTTCAATTCAAGCAACTCTATGGTGAATGCGCCCAGGCAAGCGCCCATCCAGTAATAGAACACCATGGTGTATCCATTCGACACGGTTTCATCATAATACAACACGCCAGTTGCGTGCATAAACCCAGAGTCCACGAGCAATACAAAAAAGAAACTAAGTGCGTAGGCGCTGTACAGCACGTACAGCCGCTGACGCGTGAACAGGTACAGCAAGAAGCCGACAAAGGCCGCCAGCACCACCATGCCGGTAACGAAACCCAGTGACAGGTTGTATCCATATTCATAGCCCACAAAGTGCTTCACCGTTTGCAGTTCCACAGCAGGTGCATGCTTTCCGAACTGGCGTGCGGTATACAGGTAGCAAGTAATCGTCTCGCCTGCATGCATCCGGATGCGATAACCAAAGGGGAGGGCGGGCACGGGGCGTTCCAGCAGGGTTTGAAAATGACCCGTTACCGGGAATACCTCCGGAAGCTGATTGCAGCGCACAACATACAGCTGAGCAGTATCCACCCGAGATGGCATCAGTTTAATAATCCAGTCCTGATTGGCAGATTCGTTGCGCACCACAATACGACACCATCCTGATGGCTGGTTCAGGCCATAGTCGATCTCCAATGAAGCCACATTATGGTTGAATTGACTTCCATCGGCGTGTATGATTCCGTCGAATGCATTTCCACCCACAGGTATTGCGTATTTCCACGCATACGGACTGATGGGACGCACGGATTCATGGTCATGAAGCACAAGGGTATCCTGCGCGAGAGCCGGTAGAAATCCGGTGGATTCCATAAGCACCATTAGCAAGAATACAAGACCCTTCATTTGCGGGAGTTCACAATTACTAAAGATACAGTCGCCGTACATCAAAGCAACATCATCCAGCCGCTTTTCTGAATACCTGATGTCAGGTATTGAAACGGGCAATGGCTTACTGCAATTTTGATCATTCACCAAGCGGCTATTATATCACCTAATGAATTCAATTATGAAAACCATCTATGCATTGATTACTCTACTCATCAGCCTGCAGGCATCTGCACAATCCTTCGAAGGAACCATCCAATGGAGTGCCAAATCCAATCCTGCCGATGCGCGTGGCATGTCGGGACTCACCATCAAAGCCAAAGGCAACTCGCTGATCACCGTCGTAAATGGCGGGATGATGCACGGTGCAGAAATGTGGTACCTTAACCGCGACACCAAAGTAATGCGTGTCATGCGTCCCCAAAAAATGTTTGCCGTTGTGCCTCAGGAAGCCCTGGCCGCAGCCGCGAAAGCTTTCTCTGCTTCACCGTTTGTAAAAAGTAATGAGACATCGAAGGTCTTGTCCTACACCGTTACCAAATTCACCGGGGAGGTCAAGATGGGTATGGCCACCTCCAAAGTCACCTTCTGGACCACGACCGACATCAAAGATGATCAGCATGTACTTGCACGACAGCCGGATCCCTTTGGTTTTCCCAAGTTGCCCGAGGGTGTAACAGGCATTCCCTTAAAGATCGAGATTTTCACCAACGGTACCACCACGGTATTGGAAGTGGTGGAAGTGAAATCAGAAAAGCTTGCTGATGGCATTTTTACTGTGCCTTCCGATTTCAAAGAAATGGGGAAATAAACGAACTTGAACTGCTTTTAATTAAAACATAAGGGCTATGAAATCACTCGTGGGTATTGTCATATTGACCGTGATAAATAGTATGGCATGGGCCCAATATGAATCTGGTAAGAAACAATCATTCATTCCAGCAGGCTGGTCAATTTTGGCTGAAGCCTCCGGCGACCTTAACAAAGACAGTCTGGTAGACTTGGCGGTGATTGTCGAAAACCCTGAGGAAGGTGATTATGGCAAGCCGCGGGCGTTGCTCATTCTTCTCAAGGCAGGCAAGACCGGGGACAATTACAACCTTAGCTGCCGGTCCGACCAGGCCATACTGGCCAGCGGAATGGGCGGAACCCTCGGCGATCCGTTTACTTCGATGGAGATCAAGAATGGCGTGTTGCGCATTGACTTCGACGGCGGCAGCCGCGAGACCTTCAGCACCACCCACCGCTATCGTTATAAGGACGGAGCTTTTTATCCCATCGGCGCCACCTACACCGCTACTGATGGTCCGGTGAGCGAGACTTTCGACTACAACATCAGCAATGGCAACATCATCGTAACCAAAAAGGATGCTTCGAATAAAGCGAACAACAAAATCACCCGACGCCTGCAGAAGATTATCCCACCCGATTTGAGCCGGTTCGATCCGGATGCTATATGGGCGATCCTCATGGGTTCTGGCGTTAAGGTATCCAACTGCGTGTTGAAGAGCGCCCAGTCACTTCCGTGTGAGCACCTGGTGTTCGATTGCGGTGACTTTGGCAATGCCGACCTGTACCTCGACGAAGCATCGCAGAATCTTTGGTACTCCCTCCATGTGGCAGCACCGGCCGATGATATCGCACCCAATCCGGAGTACGAGGGCAAAGTGTTTGAGATTAGGTATGTGGAGAAGAAAGGTATTCGTTGTGAGGACGAAGGGGAGGCTCCGTATCAGCTTGTGATTGGTATCAAGTTGAAGAACTGATTCCGTTGTTGGTGTTCCGATGCTCTTATTCCGTTGATCCAGCATTCTTCAGGTGCCAAATGCCGTCGCTTCTTCCAAGGAATACTTAAACGTAACCACACACGCCGAAGCGCCGAACACCAACAACGGAACGATCGAAGTCAAATATCTACAGTCATCGCGGACAGCGCCTTCGAGATTTGCGTTGGATTAAAAAGTGAAAGTTCCGTTTTACAAGTATTGCTAAGCAAATCGACGCCGCCCGCAAAGCGTCTCGCTGCAGCGGGACGCGAAGATCGTCCCGATGGCTATCGGGACTGGTAGCGATGACGGGGCCGCGCGGCCCTGGAGCGGAATTCTTAACCGCTAACTTATAAGCAAATAAGAAACTTACCCTCCAATGATATACCAACGTGGTCGGTTACAACACCGACCACAAGTCAACGGAACTAATTCCCACGGTGTTGGTGAAGAACACCAACCCACACTGTCAGTTGTCACCAACGAGTCAGTGTAACATTCTTAATACTCTGCGTTGCCACCACATCCCCTGTAGACGCACCGATGCCGAAGCCCGTCCCGCTGATGAACGTCGATGGGACGGTGCAACGCAATACCTCAGAGCCCTCAATCGATACCGTGAGCACCGTACCATCGAGCATGACGGTGGCGTGATACCAGTTGTTGTCGGTGAACGTATCTGCTTCCTGGGCGCAGAGTTCACGGCCCTTGCCATCGATCACCTGCACCTTGCGGTCCATGTACAGATTGAAATTGACACCCAAGCCTGTGCCATCTGCGATGAAAGTCTTAGCACCACCAGTCGGGACCATGCCTTTGATGTAGGGCGATTTCTCTTTGAAGAGACTCAGGCACATGCCATCCGCGGTTTCGTCGGGGTGCGCTGACCAACGGCGCGATCGGGCATTGTAGAAGTCGAAGTCGATGGAGAAGTGATTCTTGTAGGGCTGGTCGAACCACAGCACACAACCCGTGCCTTGTTGCATTTCAGAGGTTAGCTGGTAGGTGCGATGTGAGATTGCCGGAAATCTTGAGACATCCGTAGAGAAAATCGTGGGACGTGTACAAGTTATCGTGCGCGCATTGGCGTTTTGGGTTGGCATGAAGTAGAAGGGGAGAGACTTTGCGTCTTTCGTGAACTTATGCCAGGACCCCTGCAGGATTCGGTTGTCGTCCAGCTTGCCCACGAACTCCGAGTTGGGGGCGAGGCCACCGGCGGGGTACGGCACCATTTCCCGGATATGCCAGTTTCCATCCGACTCCACGTTGCCGCCGAGGATGATCCATTCATTGTGGTTGTCGTATCGGTAGCGACCATTGGCAGTCTGATCCGGTCTGAAGGTGAGTTCGCCGTGGTAGAAATAGGCGCTGTCGATGGCGCCTTTGAAGACATATGTGCTGTCATCCTGCGCGGCGAGCGTCAGCGACAGGAGCAGGCACAGGAGCAGCAGGGGAGTTTTCATGTGGAATGGTTTTGGTCCCATACTACAAATTACGAAATCTGTAAGGGGTAGAAGAATACCTGATATCAGGTAGGGGAAGAAGTCAATCAATGGAGTAGCTGGCCAATAACAGTCAATTGGAACCCAAATTTATTAGCTATAATAAGTTGGGCATCCTGCAAATCAAAAAAAGTAGTATTTCATTTAAATTCGTGATGCTATATGTAACCCAAAATGTATACTTCGTTCTTAGATGTTCTAAAAAATTGGCTAGCCGGTGAAGATATCATTCATACCTATACTTTGTATGGAATCAGGTGCATTTGGTACAGTCGCGCTGGCCAATTATTTCAATTCATAGGTGGTACCACTTTATTAGTTGAAATATTGGGCGTTGAAAAAATCAAGCAATATAATGAAGAGGTGGGCAGAGCGAGGCCTCGTCTATTATGTTGAATTTATTGTCTTAGGTAATCCGATTAGAAAATTCATTAAGCGGTCACTCCACGGCTCGGTTAGTTACAATTATGATAAATTCTTAAGGCACAGGGAGCTTGTAAATCAATGGAAGGAGATAAGACAAATACAATACCAAAAAGTTTTGATTGTTCGAAGACGGTCCAGGGCCTATAAGGGATTGAGAAAAAATATATCATACGTAGTAGCATTTCTTTGTCTTGCAGGCACAACGCTAAATGTGTGGAAAGGTATTATGGGACTTTTTCCTGATACGTCTAGCCTTTGGGTGTTAATTCCCGCTGGATTTTGTGCAGCATTTATTTCCTTCATTGCGGCCCTAATAGTCATTCTCTTTGCGACATTAATTCTTGAAGCGTTGATTATCTTAGGATTGATTTTGTTGACTACTCCGTACTTGATTTTGTTTGTAGTCCTTAAGCTTGTGATTCTCGTGCCTCTTTACAGTTTCTTTTCAATTAGCAAAAATGAAAGGTTATATAAACTGGTCAGTCTAATACTAATTACGGTTGGCTTCTTTCTAAATATAGTTTTCAACTAGAATTGACGGGATCAAGAATAAATTATAGGTTATATAATTTATATTATGTTAAGTCATAGTTTCTGCCCTCCAGCCTATAAAAACACACTTTCATTCAACCTAATCCGCTGATTTCGAGTTACACGCCTTCCTATCACAACTGAGCAAAGCAGACTTGCTAAATCTGCTCACTGTCTGGATTTGATATCGCTAACGTGCCGGGGGTATTTTGAACCGACTATGCCGACATTTCGTTTCGCAAGAATTATGTTACTTATAACGCGGCTGCAGGTACCTTTTCCTTGAATCACAATTTCTTTCAGCCTCCAGCTACGGATCAGCCCGTCCTGTCATTCCTGGTGGCCGGAATAGAATCGCGCACCACAAAATTCAATTCCCCTTTTTGGCATAGTTTCACCACCAACCTCAATGCCACCATTAAGCAAACTTGGGTTGGTCAATCAAAATTCTTTGTTGACGACTGTTCACGCCCTAAAAGAAAGAAACCGGTAAGGCACTCCGATCGACCTTCTCATCGGAACTACATGCGCGCACAGAGTGCCGTCCTTATTGGCGCCATTGAAACCAGAGCAAGAACTAATGCCCGGCTCTATAAATTACAACTTGATTCATTAACTCCGGCTGATGTTCCCGGCCAAGATCTTGAGTCTGCAAAAAGAACCTTGTGGAACAAATTCTATGCAGACCTCGAACTGTCTGCCACCGAAGAGTTTAACCAGGCGCAGGCCAGTACCCTGATCGAAAGCAACAATTATATCCTGATGACGTCCCATTGGACGAGCCTCAGCGCGAACTTTCCGCTGATGAGCGAACGTATCGTGGCAGTTGATGCTTATGCAGGTCGTTTTAAGTCTTACGCCTCACTCCCATTTCTATTTACCTTAAGTCATACCCGCTTCAGGGAGAGCCAAAGAACAGGCAAGCTATTTCTTACGATTAACGCTCAACTTGCGTTCAACAATTCCTTCATCGGCAATCAACTTCTTCAAATTGATCGCAGTGAATTCACAGCCCATGGAGGTGTTGACACACTTTCCTTTTCGAAAACTTCCGATCCAAAATTCATAGGCAAGTTCAAAACCTTCCTGACTCCTATGGTAACCCTGAAAGGAATATTTTTTCCAACTGAATCACATATTGGCCTGAGCCTATCCATCACAAAGAGTTTCCTTGACTACAATCCATTGAATTTCGTCATTGGCATACCCGTGGTGCTGATTGACAAAGAGGGACACCCGGCAGCCAACTTTGAATTTCAGGTACAATGCTTTGACGTAAACCACACCGTCTTTCCTAATATGAATCTGACTGACAAAACCTCAGTCAGTCTCACGATCGGTGTTCCTTTTAGTAAGATAATGCATTAATATGAATTTACACTTTTACGGATATTCTAACCAGCAAACTATGAAACAAAAGCAATCAATCAGGTTTATCATCACGATCCTTATGGTCACGCAACTCGCCACCAGCTGCGCCACTGTTCGTATCCGGACCGATGCAGCACAAGGAGATGCGCTTGTGTGTAAAACATGCGAAGGGAAACTGCACAGGTGGTTCTGGGGCTTTGTCTACAATGAAGAATACCTGGTCAACAATTGCGACTCTAAAGCCTTGCAAGCGGTGCAGGTAAAAACCACCTTAAGTCAAGGCCTTGTTACCGTGGTAACGCTGGGCATTTATTGCCCCGTGAAAGTCAAATGGACCTGTGCCAAAGAAGACTAAAATCAAAAAATCAAAGCTATGCCACCAAGAGAAGCTACCATCAGATTTGATACGGATGTAGAATTTGTTAACAAACACCTCACCGAAAGCATGAATTGCCGAAGGGCCTATCACGTGCGCAAGCCAATGCCCAAAGATACGACCCTGGTTTTGGAAGACATGGGTGCTGTAGCGCAAGCCTTTGAGAAAATCATTGGCGACGCCATTGCCGCAGGCGCCAAACTTCGTCCGGCCGGTGGAGCTTGGTCATTGTCCCCTGTTGCCTTTTCCGGAGACTGGTTTCTGGATACCATGAGTCTGAATCTGAAATGGAAGATGTTGCGGGATCATGTAAGAAATGACTATCAGAAGGATTTTGATAAACTGTATCTGTTTCAGTGTGGAAATAGCATTCAGGAAGTGAATGATACCCTGGAAGCGGATGGTAATTCACTTTCCACATGCGGGGCCAGCAATGGTCAAACAATCGCCGGGGCCATTTCAACCTGTACGCACGGCTCTGCGTTTCAATTTGGCTCAATGACTGAGTATGTGGTTGGAATACACCTCGTCATCGGGCCGGGTAAAACCATCTGGCTTGAACGAGCTTCCAATCCGATTGTCACTGATGCGTTTCTCGCAAAGCTGGACGCCCCGGTTGTTCGGGATACTGACATGTTCAATGCCGTGCTGGTTAGCTTCGGTTCTTTTGGTTTGATTGCAGGACTGCTGATTGAATCTGAAGCTAAATATGAACTATCCGTAGTCCAGCAACGCATGAGCCTTACTGCCGACCTAAGGCAAGTGATGAACACACTTCAGACTACACTCGTCAATTTGCCACAGCCCAATAAAGTCCCGTGGCATTTTGAGATCACATTCAACCCTCATGACATTGGTGGTGGAGGATATGTTCGAACCATGTATAAAACCCCCTTCGATAATACCCGCCCTCCTAACCCACCGTTGCCAAGTGGATCAACAGGACCGGGTGAAGGTTTATTGTCCGTGATTAATACCCTCACAGCGGTTGGCGGCCCGGCTTTAATAGCTTCAGCAATCAACCTGTTGTTGAAAAAGAATATGAATCTGAATCCAACACCATTCATTGGTGCATGTAGTGAAGTCTTTACAACAACTTTCCTTCGGGGCAAAGCCATGAGCATGGAATTGGGTATCGCCATGGAAAATTCAACCCGCGTATTGGACCTCATATTAAGTCTGACACCCGAACTTGACTACTACGCCGGAGTAATTTCTTACCGATGGGTGAAACAGGGAACAGCGATGCTAGGTTGGACCAAATTTCCCATAACCGCTACGATCGAATTTAATGCAGCCTCCAACCAAAGAACAATGGCGCTTTATCGCCGAATATGGAGTGAATTGCAAACACGAGGAATAGACTTTACACTTCATTGGGGGCAAATGAGCGAATTCACCCCCGCCCTTATCCAAAAGATGTACGGCAATAAAGTTACACAATGGAAAAATTGTCGGGATCAACTAATGCCCGCTACGTCAAGGTCAGTTTTTACAAATGATTTCATGATAAAATGCGGCTTGGATTGAATCGTTGAGGTGTTCACCAGCTGAGCCACGCACCTGATCGTTTCACCAAGGCCGTCGTACGATAGGACAAGTAATGCTTGACGCTTGGGTTTGGGTGAACCGAATCATGAAATTCTGACTTACCCTTGTTCACCAGGTCTTGTTACCAATACGGCTCCAGCAAACGGAAATAAAATCGGCAGGCATCCATCAAACGTCAGATGCGACCAATGTCCTTCCATAAGAAAATTTGCCATCCAGATGTACAGCGCCAATGCAATAGCGACGCATCCATACAGCATCCAGGGATTTCGGTTCCTCAGCACCAGCCAGGCGATCGTACCACACAAAGCCACCAGCAATAATGGCGAAGCACTCAGCAAATTAATTGCCATCCAGGCCTTGTCTATCTGTTCATCTGTGGCCTTTCCGCCGCCCACCATCATCGCCATGCCGCCAAATGCACGGCCCATAAAGCCGATGAATACAGCCAGACTGAGCATCATCAGGGTCTGGATCACAAGGATTATCCCAACAATGATCCGTGCTATTTTGCGCATTTCTCCTTGGTCATTTTACATTTATCATTTTACATTCCTAACTCATTGATTATTAACGCATATAAATCAGTTACCTAAAGCAAATTCAAGACCATCTTAAAGGCAAAATGTAAAATGTAAAATGATAAACTCTAAAGGATAGCTGATCACTTCTTAGTGCTGATTCCCAATTCCAATTCTCCCAACACCAACAACCGAACGAAGAAACATCAAAGGCAAAATGTAAAATGATAAATTCTAAAGGTTAGCCGATCACTTCTTCACCTTGAATCCCAAAACCAGCTGATACGGCGCCGGGCCCTGCTCCTCACACTTCACTCCTGTTTTCTCCAGGTACGTGATCTCAAACACGGTATTGGCATAAGCCGGATTGGGCTGAACATCATCGGCGGGTGCAGGAACGGTAAGGGAATACCACAACTTCAAGGATTCTATGTCGAGGTAGGTCTCTGCATTTACAAACTCGCCACAGTCGAACTGGAGGTGAAAACAGTCGCCATTCCCCGCTCCGACGATCTTGCAGTTGGCAACTTTGGCAGTGTAGCCAGGCACCTTCAGCAGTGCCCACAAGGCATCGGGTTCAAACCGGCCCAGCTCGGGCGTTGATATCTTCTGCACGCGGTTGACCGTCTTATTGTTGGCCTTGTTCTCCATGTCCCTGGTGGTGATGATCACGTTGCCATTGGCGACATTGTAATCATAGGTCTCACTCACCGGACCATCCTCCATTTTGAACGTGGCACCAATCGCATAAAAGTATCCCTTGTCATAGCGGTAACGGTGCGTGATCGACCACTTCTCCCGCGAGCCGCCATAGAAGTCCACCTTCAATACTCCCCGCTTAATCTCCATGCCTGCAAACGGATCTCCAAGCGAGCCGCCGCTCTGGCCTCCCATAATCACCTTGTCGGACTTGCAAGCCAGGGTATAGGTATCATCTTTCTTATTGTTCTTAAGCAACAACAGCAAGGAGCGGGGCTTCTCCCCTTCTTCATTCTCAATAGGACTCTCTGCAATAATGGCGACATCCACGAGGCTGTCCTTGTTCAGGTCCCCGGCCACTTCATTATAGATCGTCCATCCGGCAGGGATCAGCGCTTTCTTGGTGCCTTGCTCCTGTGCCCGGGCAGTGATCACAAGGCACAACATGAGGATTAACACGAATTGTTTCATGGAGATAATTTAGGGGATAACAGGACTACCGTGGTGATGCGACAACTCATTCTGGTAAAATTTGTATTTAAAGATAGACCATATTCAGAACCGTAAACATACCTGATGTCAGGTATTCGTGTGACCAACAACAACATAGAACGCTGAAATTCTGATTATCGCGCGCGTCTCGGACGCGAGTGCCCCGCTAATTATCGCGCGCGTCTCCTGACGCGAGTGCCCCCAATCTTTGACGTTCCAACTGACTATCGAGCGCGTCTCCTGAGATGAGTGCTGCCAATCTAATTTCATTTCAGAGTCCCGTTACACACGCGTCTGGAGACGCGCGCGATAGCCCTGCCATCCAAACTGTAAAAAGGAGAACGCAGATTTTCTCCGTACTTTTAAATCGGACATAAACTTCTTCCTTGTGAAACTACATCACCTCATCGTTTTGGGCTTCTTCCTTCTTGCAGGCTGTTCGCCCAAAGAAGAGAAAGCCGACTTTACGGATCTCGAAACAATCGTCAAAGACGACGACTTCCGTGCCGCCATCAAAACCGGAAACTTTGTAAAACTCAGCGATGGTTATACCTTCTACGAATATGAAAACAAACAATCCGATACGATCCTGGTGATGGTCCATGGATTCTCGGTACCGTCATACATCTGGGATTCCACCTACTATGCCGCCATCAAACGCGGCTACGGTGCGCTTAGGTACGATACCTATGGCCGCGGCTTCTCCGATAATCCGGATGTGAATTACGAGGTACCGCTCTTCGCACGCCAGCTGAAGGAATTGCTGGACTCCCTGCATATCAACAAGCCGGTGAATCTGCTTGGCTTGTCGGATGGCGGGAGAACGATTTCAGTGTTCACCGCACTGTATCCGGAACGCGTGAAAAACCTTATCTATGTCGATGCCGCCGGTTTTAATACCATGGATGGTACGCCTCCGGCTTCAACCGCCGTGACCGAAGAAGAAATTCAGGCCTTCAAGCAGGAGCGTTATCCCACCATGGCCAAGGGACAGATGAGTGACTTCTATGACTCTCTCCCCTTCCGCGGATGGGATGCCAAATACCAGGAGGTTATGAAGTACAAAGGGTTTGTAAGAGCGCTGATCTCCACCCAAAAGAACCGTGTTGATATATCCGCTGAACAACGCAAGATCGCCGCTTCCGGAATTCCCGTGTTTGCCATCTGGGGTGAGCATGACACCGTCGTAAAATTATCGGATGTAACCGCCAACCTCATGGAAAGAATGCCGGCCGTTCGATTGACCGTGATTCATAATGCCGGGCACCTGCCGCACATGGAGCAAACCCGGGAGTTCAATACGTTGCTGTTTGACAATATCGTGTCGGGCAAGCCATAAATCTATTGCCCGTATGCTGATTGCGCATTCCCAACTGGTCCATTGGATTGACCATTTCTATGGCTATGGTTCATGGGATGCACGACTATGGTTCATCAGCAATGAAGAAGGTGGTGGCGATCTACCGGAAGAAGTAGCGGAGAAGATCGGTTACTTTCATAAGCACCATCCGAAGGCAGACGCGCAACTCTGTGATGTCAGGGCGTTGTACAAACAAGTCACTGCCCTCGAAGAGAACAAAGCCGGAACGCATGCCAACTTATTCGAATATCGGTTCGGAGCAAAGGCCGTTCTGCACAATGGCTGGAAGAACCTGGTAGCCTTTGGGCATGGTTTTTCTGGTAAGAAACTACCCAATGCCCTCTCCTACCAAAAGACCAAACTGGCCCTCGATAACGAAGCATTAATATCGTTGTTACCGCTGCCAAGTCCGCATAATCACGCCTGGTATTACAGTTGGCTGGCTCTACCGCAGTTGCCTTTTCTCAAAAGCCGAAGTCAGTATGAAGCACAAATTTTTCCGGGCCGCATACAAACTGTTATTCAGCAAATTCAACGTCATCAGCCGGCTTGTGTGGTGATGTATGGGATGAAAAACATTCAAACCCTCAAACAAATTGTCCAGGCTGTTTTTCCGGAGGCGAAATTCAAAACGGCGCACGCCATCCCCTTGCAGATCCCGCAACACCACACAGCAAAACTCGGAGCCACCCAATTAGTCATTACCACCCAACTCCCTACGCTTCGGCACAACCGGATTGAGACCGGATTTAACTGGGAGCGGTTTGGGAAAGTGGTGAGGGATAGAATCTAGATTACCCGTTCGGGGAGAAAATGTAAAATGGAAAATATTAAATGATAAATGTAAAAGGCTATACAGCGCCGACTAGTTCACATCAGTTTGTTTCGCTTCGAAAGGTATAATTCATCAAGCCCAAACTTCCCACTGCCTGATTGTACGAGCAAACAAGAGAACAGAAAGCAGGAAATGGTGACGATGCCATCCTGCCTGATGTAGCCATCCACGCCGCTATAATTAATATTGGCAACCAATGTCGCTGTAGCCATAACCATGGCCAGCAATGCCGCTGAAACCCGGGTGAACAAGCCCACCCCAACCAGTATTCCACCCACAAACTCAGTTCCCTTGGCAATAAAGGCCATGAATAAGGGAGCAGGAAACCCCAACTCCTCGCCAAACCAATGTTCGAAAAAATCCCGCAATTGTTGAGAACTGAAGAACCGTAATATCGACTGTCCTCCCATGATCATGGAATAACCCAGCCAAACACGTACTGCCAGGAGATAGAAATTGAATATCTTGTCTTTCATTGTATCAGACTTATTTGAAAGTACCACCACCGTTGTACGATGACGGAACTGCCGGCATTGAAGTTACAACAAACTGCCTGTATGGTCGTTTGGGTACTTGGGTGGCAGCAGAAACTGCTTATATGCTATGCAATTGACAAACACCAGACATCTTTTTGTCATAACCCTTGTGCTCTTGCCTGCCTGGGTATTTGCCGGGTATCAGGAATCGGATTTCAGGATATATGGAGGAGACAGCCTCGACAGAGCTATTTACCTGGCTCCTATGAAAAAGTCAGGCTATATGATGACCGGTATGAGTTCCAGCTTTGGGAGGAAAGAAGATGCACTTATCGTCAGGTTGGACAATGCATTGAACCCGGTATGGCAACGGACGTATGGTGGCAACGGCCTGGACTTTGCCTGGGGGGTGCAGCAACTATCCGAAGGCGGCTATATGATGGCTGGCTTTACCAATAGTTTCGGTAGCGGCGGGCTTGATTCATGGATACTGCGGCTTGATAACAAAGGAGATACGGTTTGGACAAAAACAGTTGGCGGCGCAAAAGACGAGCGGGCCGTACTTGTCATTCAAACTTACGATGGGAATTTTGTCGTTATCGGTCAGACTGATTCATGGGGAAATGGCAGTACGGATGTACTATTGATGAAGATCTCCGGTCAAGGCAAACTGTTGTGGACGAAGACATTTGGCGGCGAAAAGTCTGACCGGGGATTCAATGTTTTAGAAATGGCCAATCACGACCTCATCCTGTCCGGCATTTCTGAAAATAATGAACACCATGACACCGATGCCCTGCTGATCAGAACGACTTCTTCAGGGGATCTGATTTGGAAGAAAACGTATGGCCATGCTGGTGTTGATGTGTCTCATTTTCTCCTTGTGCGCGACAACCAAAATATACTATTGGCCGGCTACACAGCGTACCAGTCGGGCTTGCATGAACCCTTGCTGGTTGAAGTAGATGGAAATGGAAACTTATTAAAGCAGGCAACATACAGGTTCGATGGAGACGCAAGAATTATGAGTGGCTACCTCAACAAAAGAAACGAGTTCATCGGAATTGGATACGCCATGAAAAATGGCAGAAAGGACTGGGATTTTTTATTTCATCCACACCGACAAGGCGCTGACCCTGAAGAAATCCTGGACGTATGGGGGTGATAATGATGATCAGGGGTATTCAATCTGTCAAGACCATGAAGGCGGCCCCCTGGGTGCCGGCCACTCCTATAGCACCACCAACGGCAAAGGTGACGCCGTACTTTATCGGTGGAAAAAATAGAACTCGTCGTTGGTGACCGGCGTTTAATCTTTTTAACTGGATTCTCGAACATTAGAATAAACCCGAACTAATACCACGCTCCGACGCCGAACACCAACATGTTACGAGCAACCAGGACTTCATCGGTGAAAATGTAAAATGGAAAATATTAAATGCTAAATGTAAAAGGTAATACAGGCAACGAACAACAACGGAGTGGTTGTTAGCGTTCGGCCTTCAAACCATGCAAGCTCCTCACCACATCGTTAGCCGTTACCACCGTAGCAAATTCACCATGGAGGCTGGCGAGGGCGGTCTCGTGAATCAAGGATGCCGGAAACAATTGTCCATGCGGACTGATCCGGTCAAACGTGGCCGTAGCATCGGATACCAGTAGCGTATCATACCCAAAATTGCCAGCCATCCTCACAGTCGTAGAAATGCAGTGATCAGTAGTCATGCCCACCACGACGAGGCGTGTGATGTTGTCATCATCGAGGCGTTCGCGCAGGTTGGTGCCGATAAATGCGCTGTTTACATTCTTCCAGATCACCGGCTCATGTTCGAGCGGCTTCACGATGTCTTTGATTTCATTTCCCGGATTTGTCGGATGCAACATAGATGTCGGAATGCTGGAGCAATGTTGAATATGAAAGATGGGCAGGTTTCTAAGACGCCAGTGCTCCAGCAATTGACTGGCGCACTCTTCCGCATAGGGATTGTTGCGGTTCCCACCCCAGTATTCCAGGTTGTCAAAACCCTTCTGAATATCAACCAGCAATAAGGCCGGTCGGTTGTTTCGTATGAGGTTCACGCCTGCGCCATTTAAATCAACTGTTCAAAGTATGCTCCGATTCCGCTCTCTTGATCCACGAAGTGCATCTCGAGAATCCAATGTCTCTTGTTGCCGGAAGCATCGCGCAGGAAGATATCGTAAGGGTTGTCGGGATGGACGTCCAATTCCATACTCTTGGGATTGACAGGTTGCTCATGCGGATACTTTCCAACAATATGCCCTGCGATCTCTCCAGCGGAAGTCCATCCATACTCCTGGGCTTTCTTTCGCGTGTAGGAAAATAATTCTGCACCCGTGAGCTTTTTTTGCTGAAGTATCCATTCGCGGGTCTCATACCAAGCCTTCTCCACATCCTGCTTTAACTTGAGCTTGCGAGGATCTTTGCCTAAGACATAGGTTCGCGCAAAGTCTGATTCATACCCGTTAACAATCAGGCCAAAATCAATGAACAGGATATCACCATCCTGTATGAATCGGTTGGCTGGATTGTCCGTGTACGTTGCAAGTGTATTCAGGCCGGTGCGCACGATCTTCTTGTGCCAATGTTGGTCCACCTTGAACTGTTCCAGGGCAAGCTTTTCAATTTCCCGCGATAATTGTTCTTCGGACTTACCGGCGACGATGAGGTTGTTCTTCTCAACTGCGTCAAAGAGTTGTTGGGTAATGTCCTGGGCATAAGCTATTGCAGCATCATCCATAGTTACTTGGTCTTCATTTTCTACTGGCCGGATCCCGAGGGTCACAGCCAGGTTATGGGTTGAGTCATCGTCGGATTTGCCGCCTGGAGAAAAGGCGGTTAAGACGGCCGTTGCAGCGAGGATGACAGAAAAGTACTTCCAGCGGGGTTGAGGGGTGCTTTGCATGTTGATCAGACCAGCGGTAGTATCCTGGCGCTGACAAAACAACAATACCGGAATGGCTGAAAAATTAATCTACCTTAACTGTGCGCAACTTTTTTTTCATCGCGCTCAGGAATTGGGGTGTGATACCCAGGTAGGACGCAATGTCCTGCTGTGAGAAGCGCTCTTCGGCGTAGGGTTTCTTCTGCAAAAAGATGCGGTAACGCTCCTCGGCGGTGGCCGACAGCATCATATTGATCTGTTCGCGCTGGGCGATATAGGCACGTTGGAACAGCAGCCGGAAGAATCGCTCAAACTTCGGAACCTTCTCATAGAGCATTTCAAGGTCCTTGAAACTGATTTGAAACACTTCGCAAGGCTCTATTGCCATAATCGTTGATCGAGAAGGCGTTTGTGTGAAGAAACTATACAAGTCATCAGCCCACCACCCTTCTACACAAAAGTCCACGATGTGTACTGTGCCGCGTTCATCTTCGTAGAAAGATTTCAGACAACCTTTGGTAACGAACGATTCGTACTTGCATACTTCCCCGGGGCGGATCAGACATTCATCCTTCTTCAGGGATTTGGCTTTCAGAAGTGATGTGAGATAATCAAACTCCGCCGGAGTAATGGAAATCTTACGCTCCAGATGATCTTTAAGTACATCAAGTGACTGATCAAGGATGCTCATACGGTGGTAAATCTCGGAGAAGTGAATGGAGGAAACAACATATCGCCATCCGTTGTTAGTGTTCCGAAACTATCAAATTACATGGCATTATTCAAAAACAGTTCCGTGTATATTTCGGAATTACATCAGGCCACCCACAACAACTCAATCCGATAACACTTAAACACCGAACACCTACAACTAAACCTGCGACAATGGAAAATGTAAAATGATAAATGCAAAAGGGAATACAAGTGCCGAACACCAAAACTAAGGATGCCAAGTCAGATTTTAGCCAGGTACTTCGGCAGATTCACCATCAATACACCGGAGAGAATTAGTCCCAAGGCCAGCAACTGGGTGCCTGAAATTGGTTCGTTGGCCAGGGCCCAACCCAATAGCGTTGCCACCAACGGATTCACATACGCGTATGTACTCACCACGGCAGGCGGCTGTACTTTGATGAGCCACATAAAGCACAGAAAGCCCATCATCGAACTCACCAGGCCCAGGTACACCAACGCCATCAGGGAATCTAAACGGACCAAGGCTATGTCAAAAGAACCAGGTTCACCTGTCACGGCGCTGATCAGCAGGGCGACACTACCAGCACTTAACATCTGAATGGCCGTGCTGGTATATACCGATACCGGACTGGGATTGTAGCGCAGGTAAAGACTGCCTGACGCCCAGAAAAAACTTCCCATCACGATCAACAGTACAGAGACGGTTTGCATAAGTTCGGAGTCAGATCCTGCCCTGCCCGGCTTAAAAGCCATGAGCAGCACCACACCCGCAAAGCCCATGATCAATCCCAACAAAATGAACCTGTTATTGAAGTAATACTTCCATTGCCGGCGGTCAAGCAGCACAAACCAGAATGGCGTAGTGATGATTGCCGAAGCAAAACTTGAAGGGATAAACTGCTGCGCCCAGACCACGGCCACAATGCCGCCAACAAATATGATCACCCCCAGAACGGCATGCCTGAGCAATTCCTTTCGAGGTGGCAACCGCTCCCCGATGACCATACAATACCCCGCCAGCGCTCCTCCTGCCAACAGGAGTCGCAGGGCTGACAACATAAACGGCGGGAAACTCTTGAGGGACACCTGTACCCCCAGGAAGGTTGTACCCCAAACAATGTAGATGACGGCGAAGGCGAGAATGATCCGGGTACGGTGAGAGAGGAATGTCATCAATATGATTTGGCCCGCAAAATATGTGAAATTTCAATGATGAGGTAGTGTCGTACAGCTATACGTTGTGGTGTTCCGACGGGCCTAATCCGAAAATCTATTTTTACTGAATTGCGAGCGAAGCAAAGCAATCCACTCAGCACCCATTATTACTCGCGCAGCCGTCATCGCGAGCTAAGCGATCCCTTGTTACCCCTGGTTGAAAACAACTGTTTGGGCTGTTAAATAAGGAGGTCGGAACACCAACAACGGAACAAGGCCGGATCGCTTCGCAGGGCTCGCGATGACGCGTAAAATAGAAGTTTGGTTGGTGTGGAGGATTGCATTGCCTTGTTCGCCCAGCACGGCACAATCGCCGACATAGACCCCGACACAGAAATTTTGCAGGAAGGCCAATCCGTAAAATTAATCCCGGTCGTACTCGACGGACTTATTAAGGTGTTCAGTCGCAATGAAGAACGCGAACTACTCTTGTATTATATCGAACCTAGCGAAAGCTGTGTCATGTCCTTTCTGGCTGGTATCCGGAACAAGCCCAGCAAGATATTCGCCAGCACCGAAAGGCCCACCAAAGTGTTACTACTTCCCTCCCATCTCGTCGCTCAATGGACACATCAATATCCGGCGCTCAATACGTTATTCTACGACCTGTACAACACGCGGTACACCGAACTCCTCGACACCCTAAACCAACTGATCTTTCAGAAACTCGACGGCAGGCTGTATGACTACCTTGTTGAAAAAAGTCGTTTGAGCCACAGTAAAGTCCTTGACCTTCGACACCGCGAGATTGCCCAGGATCTGGGAACGTCTCGTGAAGTAATCACCCGGGTTCTCAAGAAACTGGAGAAGGAAGGCAAGTTGCGTCAGCTCGATCAGGGCATTGAGATCAGGCCAGACTCGCTTCGATGACGCGTAAAGTTGAAGTTTGGTTGGTGTGGAGGATTGCTTCCCTTCGCTCGCAATTTACCTCCAGTATTTTACCTCCGTCTGATAGAGGTCCAGCCAAGCCGGGTTTTTGGTATTGATAAGATCAATTTTCTTCTTTCTTGAGCCGGCCTTTATTTGTTTCTCCCGCGCAATCGCCCATTCAATCCTTTCGTGAAATTCAAAGTAGACAAGCTTATTCAGATGATAGCGAGCGGAAAAGCTGCGTGGATGAACCTTTTGTATATGCTCCAATACCCGCTTTGCCAGCATAGAGGTAACACCAACATAAAGGGTTGTCCCCCATTGATTGGTCATGATGTATACATGCCCTCCGTATTTCATGCTGCAAGCTTGGAATAATTATCCACACCCTGTCTATTGAGCGCAGTATCAACATGTCTGGAATACCTGACTAATTGCGAGCGAAGCGAAGCAATTCTCTTGATGCGAGCGGAGCGAAGCATCCCTCTCAGTTTCTATCATCCCTTGCGTCACCGTCATCGCGAGCTATGCGAAGCGATCCCCGTATCGCGAGCGGGCCATCCCTCATTACCCCTTGCCGAAGCGAGTGGCACATGATGGTTGGATCGCTTCGCCAGGCTCGCGAGAACGCGTAAAGTTGAAGTTTGGTTGGTGTGGAGGATTGCTTCGCTTTGCTCGCAATTTACCTCCAGTATCGCGAGCGGGCCATCCCTCATTACCCCTTGCCGAAGCGAGTGGCACATGATGGTTGGATCGCTTCGCCAGGCTCGCGATGACGCGTAAAGTTGAAGTTTGGTTGGTGTGGAGGATTGCTTCGCTTGGCTCGCAATTTACCTCCAGTATCAACGGGGCCATCCCCAATTATCCCTTGCCGAAGCGAGTGGCACATGAGGGGCGTGCCTGCAATTAGAATAATGACACGAGCGAAGCGAAGGAATCCACTCAGCACCTATCAAACCCCCTCGATGCGAGCGGAGTGAAGCATCCCTCTCAGTTTCTATCATCCCTTGCGTCACTGTCATCGCGAGCTAAGCGAGGCGATCCAATGTATTGCGAGTGAGGATAATCCCATATTATTCCGTTTTTTCCGTATTGAATGTCAACTAGTTACATCCCGTGGTGACCATAGTCACCAGCTTCGGTATGGGGCTGGGCATACATTTGAATCATCATTCAGACCAATGAAAACCAAGGCCCTCAAATTGCTCATCGTTTGCGTTTTGTGCGTCAGTCTTGTTTTCGGTCTGGTGAAAATCATCGAAATTTTTAACAACTAAATCTCACCTGTTATGAAAAAGAATGTTGGTAATGTTGATCGCGTGATTCGGCTGGTACTGGCCGTTGTATTTGCTGCCCTTTATTTTACAGGCGTGGTTCCGGGAACCATCGGACTCGTCCTCGCAGTGCTCGCTGGCGTGTTTGCGTTGACCAGTCTGGTTAGTTTCTGCCCGTTGTATGCATTGGTTGGTGTGAATACCTGTGATGTGAAGAAGGCGTAAGAATGAGGAATGAGATAATTTGCTAATGAGCTGATGAGCTGATGCTCTATGGCTCGTTAGCAAATTGCTTCACTGTCTCAAGAAGCTAGAGAAAGATGGAAGGCTCCGTCAGCTCGATCAAGGCATTGAGATCAGTCCGGGCAAATCCTAAGTCTGGATTTTGCGAGCGGAGCGAAGCAAACCTGTCAGCACCCATTATTACTACCGACGCCGTCATCGCGAGCGAAGCGAAGCGAATCCCTTGTTACCCCTGGCTGAAAACAACTGGGGAACCGGTTGTTTGTAAACTCGATTTAGATTTCCAATTCTGGTTAGTGCGCAATATTCAGTTTGGACTGTTAAATAAGGAGGTCGGAATACCAACAACGGAACAGGGCCGGATCGCTTCGCAGGGCTCGCGATGACGCGTAAAATTGAAGTTCGGTTGGTGTGGAGGATTGCTTCGCTCCGCTCGCAATTTCCTCTAACCACCCATTATTACTACCGACGCCGTCATCGCGAGCGAAGCGAAGCGATGAAATCATGGCAGGGCCTCGCGAACGAGAATGTAAAATGGAAAATAATAAATATTAAAGGTGATGTAGCCGCCCTTCAGGCCGCCTTCTTCGGCAAATGCACGCGAAACACCGAACCCTTGCCGTAGGTAGACTCCACTTCGATCTTGCCTTGCAGTTTCAGTAAAGTTTCCTGCACGATATAAAGCCCGAGGCCAGTGCCCTGTGCGTCGCGGTTGGCGCGATAGAACATCTCGAATATCCGCGGCAACTCCTCTTCCCGCATGCCCAACCCATTATCTTCAATTATCACCGACACCAGATCATCGTCTTCCGTCGTAGTGATACGGACAAAGGATGCCTTGGACGGGTCATGGTACTTAAATGCATTCGATATCAAATTACCAAACACCTCCTGCAACCGGAATGAGTCAGACTGGATCCTGACCGTATCAGGAATATCAAGCACCACCCGAATGGATGCAGCGTTGGGATAGAACCGGAGGTTCTCCAGGTTCTCCCGGAGCAGGCGGCGTAGCACAATATCTTCCTTTCTCACCTCCAACTGACTGTTCTTGGAATAGTCTGCGATCTTGCGGATAAATGCATCCAGGTTCTCAGCACGCCCCTGCAACATCTCCGCATACTGTTTCAATTCATTCACATCCGAACTCAACTGCATCAACTGAATCAATCCCTGCATGGAGGTCAGGGGTGCGCGTAAGTCATGCGACACGCTGTAAAAGAACTTGTCCAGGGCGGTATTGGCCGTCTGAAGGTCCTGATTGCGTTGTTGCAACGACAGGTCCTTGGCGGTGAGTTTATTCTCCACCTGCCGGTTGACCCGCATGAGATAATAAACGATTACGACAGCAGCCAGGCTGGCAATGCCAAAACTGATCTTCAGGTTTTCTTCAATGTATTCCAGGCTAAGTCCGATGTTGGTGTCGCGGAACGGGCTATAGAAGGCCATGTAAAAGAACAAGGATGAAGAAACAAGGATGATTCCAGCCGTGAGCCAGGGCCGCTCAAAGCCATACACGGTCAGAATACCGATGTTAATTGCAATTGAAAAAATATAGATCCCGAATTCGCGGGGTAACACGGCAGTAAAGAACAGGGTGATGAGCTCGATCGAAAGGGTCAGGACAATCCGGGCCGCCATAAAGTGGCCTTTTCGGTTCAGCCAAATTACCAGCAGACCCATGAGCAGTGCGATTGCGTTGTAAGGCAGCGGGTAATAATATCCGAACAGGAGTTCCAGGGTGCTGAATACACCCAGGGAAGCCACGAAAATTACGCTCAGTTGAGATGTCAGTAGAACCCGCTTGTACTCTGTGTTGGCGAGTACATAGCGGTTCAGTCCGTAAAGAAATTTCAGGCCCTTCATTGGTGTTTAGCGCGGAAAATTATAAAATATAATTGGCCTGTCTTTACCATTCGTCGAACTACCGGATTTCGTGGGGTACGGTCACCATCGTGATCGGAAGCATCACCGTGAAGGTAGTCCCTTTACCAAATTTGGATTGTACTTCAATTTTACCTTTCAATTTTTGTAAAGTCTCCTGCACAATGAAAAGGCCTAATCCCGTGCCGGGTGTACTTCGGTTAGCCCTGTAAAACATATCAAAAACGCGGGGCAACTCTTCTTCACGAATCCCCATGCCATTGTCTTCAATGGCCACCTGGACTTTATCACCCAGGAGTTTGCTGCTGATGCGGATGAAGGATGCCTTGCCGGGATCATAGTACTTAAATGCATTCGAGATCAGGTTGCCAAAAACCTCCTGCAGGCGAAATGTATCAGACTGGATCATGAGTTGATCGGGTATCTCGAGCATTACCCGAATCGAGGATGCATGTGGATAAAACCGGAAGTTCTCCAGGTTATCGCGAATGAGGCTGCGCAGATTAATGGTATCGGTCTTGATGGCCATTTGGCTGTTGCGGGAGTAATCTCCAATCTTCCGAATGAAGGCGTCGAGGTTCTCGGCCCTGCCATTCAGCATGCTCGCATATTGTTTCAATTCGGCTGCGTCGTTGCTCATCCGCATAAGTTGAATGAGTCCCTGCATAGACGTCAACGGTGCTCGCAGGTCATGGGACACACTGTAAAAAAATTTATCCAGCGACGCATTTGCGGCTTGCAGCTCCTGGTTGCGCTGTTGAAGGGATGCATCCTTCACTGTAAGCCTGGATTCCACCTGCCGGTTCACGCGCATGAGGTAATACACCACAACGACAGCCGCAATGCTTGCAACAACATAGCTTACAATCAAATTCCGCTCCAGGTAACCGGGGGTAATTTCAAGGTCGGTCCAGTGAAACGGGCTGTGAAACGTCAGGAAATAGTATAGCAGGAACGATACAACCAGCATCCCGACAGCCAACCACTTGCGGTCATTGCCATATACCGCCAGAATTCCAATGTTGATTGGAATTGCAATCAGGTAAGTACCCAATTCGGTGGGAAGCACGGCCGTAAAGTACATGGTCACGGTCTGCACTGCGATGGTAAGGACAACCATCGCTGATGTAAAGTATCCCTGCCTGTTGAGGATAAGCACTACAATTCCTGATGCAATGGCAAATAGGTTGTACGGCAGTGGCCGGTCATAACCTGACACAACATCCACCAGGGTGAAAAGCGTCATCGCAAAGATGAATAGCACTGAAATCTGTGACACCAACAGCACACGCTTGTAGTCTGCTGTGGACAGGACATACCTGTTGATGCCAAAGATTGCTTTGAGTAGCACGGGGTGTTTTGGTCCCGAAAATTAGCCGAAATCACCGACAATTTACCCCTTGCCCCTCACCCTGATTTCGACGCGCCGGTTCCGACGACGTCCGGCTTCCGTGCCATTGTCGGCGATGGGTTGGATACTCCCCTGTCCGATAAACCGCAAACGGCTCGTGGCAATCCCGCGCTCAACCAGGTAGTCTGCTACGGCCTCTGCCCGCAGGGTTGACAACCTGGCGTTGTGTGCATCACTTCCTGTATTGTCAGTATGGCCGGATATCTCTGCCGTAAGTCCGGGATATCGGTTCAACAAGGCGGCCACTGAATCCAGCGCAGCCTGGTGATCCCCTTTCAATTCATGTCGGTTGACTTCAAACAGCAATTGGTTTTCATTGAGGATAATTAAGCTGTCTCGCTGAACCGGAGCAGACACTTGAATTGATTCATTAGCAGTGGATGTTGCTTTTACCGCAACAAGTGAGTCAGGTCGTTGATCGGGTGTCGGTTTAATAGCAGGCTTTATTTCGTAGGATTTATAGGCACCTTGTTTGGCGTTCTTCCGAATTTTCTTTTTCAGTTCTGCTAGGCTCATGCCCTTCTGCCTGCTTTGCCATCCTATCACCCGACGACACTTGGGTTCAAAGCAGATGATCTTGTTGAGGATATTATGCGAAGGTGCCTCTTTCCTTCGAAGCATAAACCGGTTGGCTTTGGGAATATGCGAGACAAACAGCGGCACGGGGGTGTTACCATATTCTCGCCCGGTTTGGGCGCGGGCTGTGATGATGCTGACAAGCAGTAAGGCCAGGAATATAGTTCGGAGAAACAACAAACGCATAAAGGACAACAAGCCGCGCTCAAACTCCAAATCCAGAACAGGGTGTGTCATCACTTAATCCGGTGAGTGGTCTCAAATGGCGACCAACCTCCCCCATAGGCAGGTAATTGACAATTTGATTCGAAAATTGTTGACGAGAACCTATGGAGTTTTCAGGCGACAGAATCTTATAGGTACCTATAACCTAAACCTGTTCTCTATGGAAAGAGTCTTTACCCTTTTTCTTACGATAGCCATAATGGCTACTGCTTCTGATGCCCAAACGGTTGACCGGTTGATCAGCGGTCAACTCAAATCTTCTGAAGATGGTTCACCCCTTCCCGGTGTAAACATAAGAATTAAAGGCACCGAGATCGGCACGGTCTCCGATATGAATGGATACTATTCCCTGCGTGTGCCCATTGGGATGGTTGTCTCATTCTCTTTCATTGGCCTTTCAACCCAGGAGTATCAAGTCACCGAGAGCGGCTTAGTCTCATGTAAAAACGGGCAAGCCCTGGTCAGGAAGCGCAGTCGCCCTGCTCCATGGCCAGCAACCATCCTAACGGATTCAACGGGACAGCTAACAGAAGGGGTTGCATTTATGTCGAATGATACACCTCCCTATCGATCATACCTGGTACCGTTGAATCCTCAGCGAATTCTTGACATCCAACTCAAAGGGGGGCCATCAGCCTGGTTTCGTCATGATCAAAAGCCATCCTATTTCATTAAAACATCCGATGGTCAACCGCTTCAACACGGATTTCACGGTCAAGCTTCTTACTACCTGGCTATAGAGACTGGCGGGAAGATGCCTGCACTTCAATCTGCCTACGCGCAAGGCAGCAATTCCAACGGAATGGCCATATGGAAGGGGCCAGAAACCGGAGAGGCCATGAGTTGGGGGCCATTAATCAAGACCCTGGAATTCGACGGGAGCGCATACCCTTACGACCGCAGTGGAAGGTTGGTAACGGCCGGTCAGGGAAATGGCTCACCCGCCACATCCTATAATCCTACCAAACTATTGCGAACTGCATTCTCGCAGGGAAGTCAGCTCATGGTAATCACCCCAGGGCCACTCAAGAGCAAGCTCAGTGCTGATGTAATGCATCGCAGTCAACAGGGTATTGTCTACGGCACCAAGTCTACCGACAACCTGTTTGCAAGGATCGCCAAAATGCAGATCAACCAATTTACAAACATGGATGTAATAGCCTTATACAGCCATGGTGAGGGCACGCTGTTGAACCGCGGCGGTAACCTGACCAATGTCATGGGTGCGATCCTGAAAACACCAACCACTTTCGACAACACCAATGGGTATTCTTCCTCGCTGGCGACAAACGAACCAACCGCTTATCAATTGGACGCGGGTAACCTCCGATCCTCAGCACCGGGCATTAACGATAACCCTTATGGATTGATTGCCGGACTACCAGATAATGAAAAGTCAAAACGCACCGTTGGAGCGGTGGGAATTTCGCGTAGCAAAGACAACCTGTTGCTATCCTTGAATATCAGCGGTGACCGCCAGCGATCCGACATTGTCCATGGGATTCCGGTGGGCTACTCCGGATTTGTAAGCGGGCGTTGCACAGATCGAGAAGAAGAAAAAAGTCAATACCGCGCGGCGGCGACCGTACAATGGAAAAGTGGAGACCCATACCATGACAACCGGCATGAATTCGGAATGAATTATCAGGGCATGGTCAGGCACCATCAGGTCGACCGCCGGGATGCCTTTGGGTTCGCCGGCGGGGTGTATGGTAAAGATTCAATCAAACATTTCGGGTATGCCCTGGATCGGATAGTTCATGAGGCCAGATTTTATTATGTCTTTCACAATAAGTTTTTGGATCTCGACGTCTCGAACGCAGGCTACTTCTCCTCTACCGTTTCCGCTCAATCCTATATCAACCTGTTTCCTGCACTGACTATTTCCTCACCCTTGGGTGATGCGCTCGATCTATACCCCTTGTACTACCTGACCCCTTTCTTCTCAGTTACCCGTACCATCCGGGAAACACCGGGAATAGTTTCGCCTGGCGGTGTGCTATCCACTCGCCTTACACCGGCTCAATACGCTTCTTATTATGAAGACCGGGAAATCACCTGGAATGGAAGCATTGAACCAGAAACAGAAATTAAGATGGAAATTGGTGTGAAGACGCGCATTGAAGGGCTTCTGTTCGATATGGAATACTTCCGCTATCAGACCAGCAACTTCATCTTGCCGGTATGGCGTGGCCGTGACATCACGTTAGAGAATGCGGCGAACGTCATCAACTCAGGCGTGAATGCCTCGGTGCAATGGCTCCCCTATAATGAAGTTCTCAGTACGCTCATGGTAGGCTTTCAGCACTATGATCGGCGGGTGGCCTCCATGCTAACCCCGGGCGAGATGGTTCCATTGGCAGGGTTCAGCGCCATTCAGACGGTAGCCAAGGCAGGCGATGTATTGGGGGCCATTTATGGCACCACCTACCTCAGAAATTCCCAGGGCAAGATCATTATAGGTACCGATGGTTTCCCGCTCATCGATCCCACCCTTCGAAAAATAGGAAACCCGCTGCCTGCGTATATAATCACCATCGCTCCTACAATTAATGTAATCAACAACCGCGTCAGGATGTATGCGCAGTTTGAATTCAAACATGGAGGTGATATATGGAATGGTACCCGGGCCGCCTTGAATTACCTCGGAAGAAGTGCAGAATCTGCGGCTCAGCGAAACATCGCCAACTATGTATTTGACGGCGTCACCGCTCAAGGCCATATCAATACAACTCCCGTCAGTTTCTATGATCCCCGATTGCCCTTATCCCAAAATCGCTGGGTTCGGGAAGGGTTTGGAGGGGTTGGTGAATCCTACATCGAGGATGGATCCTGGTTCCGCCTGAGTCAACTGTCGGTGAGTTACAAACCCGCAACACGCAACTATCGTCGGGAGTCCGTTACGCTAACGTTCATCGCCAACAATGTCTTTCTGATTACTCCCTATTCCGGAGTCGATCCTGCCATGGCCCTCTTTGGATATCAAATGGGAACAGGTCTCGACTTGTTCAACCTGCCTTCCCTCCGCACTTACAGTTTGCAATGCACCTTCAAATTCTGACCCCATGAAAAAATCAGTTCCAATCTTATTCCTGCTTTTCTTCATCCTGTGCGTTTCTGTCGCCGCCATCCATGAGGGTGTGCTGGACAAGATCAGCGACAAGCTCAATTTGTACAACCGGTCTCAGCCCCAGGAGAAAATATACATTCATACTGACAAACCCTTGTATAATCCGGGTGAAGACATTTGGTTCAATGTGTTTCTGCTCCAGGGCACTACACTCAAACCATCCTCGACAAGCTCTGTGGCCTACGTTGAATTAACCGACCCGAAAGGAAACATAGTGAAGCGGCTGCAACTCGCCGTTGTTGAGGGGACAGCGCGTGGTGACTTTGCCCTGCCGAAGAATGCTACCGGAGGGATATACCTGATCAAAGCCTATACGAGATGGATGACTAACTTTGGTGGCCGTGATTCCTTTGTTAAGGAAATTCAGGTCCAGCAATTCATTACACCCAGATTGCTGCTCAAGATTGATTTTGAAAAGAAGGCGTATGGACCGGGCGATACCGTGGTGGCCAGGCTCAAGGCAGGTAACCTGCGCGAAATCCCGATCAGGCAAATGGCTGTGCTGGCCAAACTCAAACTCAACGGAAGTGTCTATTCATTGGGCAAGTTTACTACCGATGATGAAGGTGAAGCAGAGCTCAGACTCGTGCTTCCTGATACACTCAACACCACGGATGGAATAGTGGAAGCCCAGGTGGAGGATTCCGGTGTTTCAGAATCCATTTCGCGATCGGTGCCTGTGGTCTTGAATCAGATCAGTCTGTCCCTTTTTCCTGAAGGTGGACTTTGGATTGCAGGCGCCCGACAACGCATGGCTTTCAAGGCCATGAATGAATTCGGCAAGGGGGCAGACATTGATGGTGTAGTGGTCCGCCATGACGGTCAGGTAGTCACCCACTTCAGTTCGTTGCACCTGGGGATGGGAGAATTTGAAATGACTCCGGAACTCAATGACTCATATAAAGTCAAAATTACACGTCCCGCCGGAATCAAGGAGACCTATCCTCTTCCCCAGGCCTTAGCGGGCGGAATGTCGTTATCCGTCCGAAACCAATCCGACTCTGTGGTAGCGGTAACCGTATTTTCAGATCACAGTCGTACAGTGCATCTGATGGCGCACGTGCGGTCAATAGTGTTTAACAAACAATACGTCTCACTGTCGCAGGGAGAAAACACCATTCGCGTGACCACCAGGAATATGCCGGCTGGGGTAGCTGCATTTACGTTGTTTGAAGAGTCCGGCATCCCGGTTTGCGAGCGGCTGATTTTCGTTAATCCCGATAAACTGCTTCAGATTTCTGTCACCACAGACAAAAAGAAGTACCTGCCCCGAGAGCGGGTCGGGCTCACGGTCACCACCAAACTTCCCAATGGCAATCCGGTTCCTGCCCGGGTTTCCCTGTCAGTTGTCGATGATCAGTTGCTCACCGCATTGGATGACAAAGAGGATCACCTTTTATCCTGGATGTTATTGTCATCCGATCTCAAAGGGAAGATCGAAGAACCGGCATTCTACTTCAAGTCTGATGAGCCAAAGGCCAAACCAGCACTGGATCTTTTGCTGCGTACACATGGTTGGAGGCGATTCACCTGGAAAGAGGTCACGGATTCGTTGGCAAACCTGACTGCCCTTCCGGAAAACGAACGACAAATCAGCGGTGTGGTGCTGGACAAGAACAGAACAGGCACCGTGGCAGAGGTATACCTTCTTGAGGTGAATCACGGACAACGATTGATTAAAGTAATGTCCAATAACCACGGACAATTTGTTTTCAGAAACGTTGACGCCACGGCGGTACATGCCATCATTACCCGGCTTCCCAATACAGTTGAATTGGATGACCAGGCTTCAGGCACCCCGGGTGATATATCCGGCACCCGGAGATTTAACAGGACATCACAACCCCTGATTGAAGAAATGGAGGTCCAAGAAACACAAACGCAGAACACAAAATCACTTATCGAAAATGACATTGCGCTGGAAATGGATGTCAAGCAATTGAGTGAAGTTGTCGTTACGGCACAGGGCATTGAAAGGGAACAGAAATCCCTGGGGTATGCTCAAACTACACTCAACGGTGCGCCAGGAATGTTGCTCGCAACACCTTCGGTTGGTATAGCCTTGCAAGGCAGAACCCCGGGTATCTACATACTCAATTCTTCCGGAATAGCAGGCTCTTCATCAACCATTAACATTCGGGGAACAAGTACAATTACTGGGTCTTCATCACCCCTTTGGATAGTTGATGGGGTTCCGCTGGACGGTGAAATAAACTCCAATTTTTCACCGGGTAATCAATTGGATCCTGAGCAAATTAATGCCATCAGCATCCTGCGATCTCCGACGGCTGTTGCACAGTTTGGCTCCCAGGCTGCCAACGGAGTTCTGGTGATCACCACCAAAGACCGATTCCCGTACATGAGTTTTGGGTCCAGGTCGCGGAAGCCGCGTTATTCTGTGGTGAGCATCACCCCTCGGGCATTTACCTTGGGACGTGAATACTACGTGGCTCCGCCGGAAGAAACCAATTACCAACGCAAAGACTTTCGCACCACCATTTTCTGGAAGGCCGACATGGTGACCGATTCAAAGGGAAGGGCCGAGATTACTTTTTTTAACAACGATGCCACTTCAACCTTTCGCGCGGTTGCCGAAGGCATTAGTGGTCATGGTCTCATCGGCAGAACAGAAAATACCTACCATACAGAATTGCCATTTTCTATGGACATGCGACCGCCAGATGAAATCGGATTTCAGGATACTGTACAGGTACCCATTCGAATTACCAACCGCACGAAAGCGAAGTTATCAGGCAAGTTGAGCATAACCTTTCCGGTTGCATTGCGGATAATTAAGGCGCCGGGCCGTAACCTAGAGGTTCCGGCTGAAACTTCCATGACAGAGCACCTGATCTTCACCACTAGCGGTAAAGAAGGGGCCTTCCCGATCACGATCTCGTTGGAGAACAACAAGTACAAGGACAATGTTACCGAGACCATCCATGTACGGCCGGTAGGATTTCCGATGCAGCTGAGTTTTGCAGGGAAATCCGTTCAAGGAACATTTCCCATAAGCATCAAGGACGTAGAGCCTGGATCGATTAAAGCCCATGCGGTATTTACAACCGATATTCTGCAGGAACTCTTTACCGGCGCTGAAGGGATGCTCCGGGAACCTCACGGTTGTTTTGAGCAGGTGTCATCAAGCACGTTCCCAAATATCCTTGCCCTTCAATTATTGAGAAAAGCTGGCAAGAGCAATCCTGCGCTAGAGAGCAGGGCAAAACACCTGATAGCATCGGGATATGATATGCTGAAAGGATACGAAATAAAAGGCGGCGGTTTCGAATGGTTCGGTCATCCCCCGGCTCATGAGGCTTTGTCGGCATTCGGACTCATTGAATTCAAGGAAATGTCGACCGTGTATGATGGCGTAAGTTCCCAGTTAATAGATCGCACGCGCAATTGGTTGCTGGAGCGAAGAGATGGCAGAGGCACTTTCAAACAAGTTTCTGGTAAATATGGATTTTCAGCAGCTCCCGCAGCAGTTAACAACGCTTATCTGGTCTATGCACTTTCTGAAACAGGAACGAAGAATATTCTTCCTGAATATCTCCACAGCCTGCGGGAAGCCATGACTTCAGGCGATATGTACCGCATGGCGCTTATGGCCAATGCAGCAAGCAACCTTGATCAATTAACGGACTATTTGAAATTGATCAAAATATATAAGGAACATGTTTCACAGCATGACTTTACAAGTTTATCCATAGAAAGTTCAATTGTTCAAAGTGCCGGGAAGTCCCTGACGACAGAGACCGTGGCTTTCTGGGCATTGGCCCTGATGAAGTCTCCCGCACCCGATTTTGTGCTGATCAAGTCCTGCCTGGAGTTCATTGGTTCACAGAAATCATTCGACAGGTACGGCTCTACCCAGGCTACCTATCTTGCGCTGAAGGCAATTGCAGAATATCATACGTTGGTGCAATCCACACGGACTGACGGAACGGTGAGTCTGATGATCAATCGTCAGGATCCGCAAACCCGGTCATATCGGGCAGAAGACAAACACAACATCAACTTTGAATTCAGCGATCAGCTCGCGGAAGGGAATAACGAAGTTGGGTTTAAGTTTGATACCAAGGAGCCTTTGCCATATTCCGTGAACGTCGGTTGGAATACACTAACTCCTGTCAGCCAGGCAGCGTGTCCGTTGCGGTTAGAAACCCGGTTGACCGAAGAATTTGTCAAAGTCAAAGGCACCGTCCGCATGGCAATACGGTTAATGAATGCCACCAATCATGGTCTGCCCATGAGTATGGCGATCATTGGCATTCCTGCGGGTATGAGCCTGCAACCCTGGCAACTAAAAGAGTTAAAGAAACAAGAGAAGTTTGATTTCTACGAGATCAATGGCAACAAACTAATCCTGTATTACCGGGAGATGGCGCCAGCCCAGGTGCGTGAAGTAAATCTTGACCTAAAAGCTGATGTACCTGGAATTTATAAAGCGGGCGCCAGCAGTGCGTATTTGTACTATGCGGATGAGTTGAAACATTGGACACGGGGCAACCGCATTGAAATCATACCGTAACAAAGGGATTGCAGGTGAAGGTCTATTCGAGCCTTCACCTGCCAACAGCCATCGGCAATTTAATGGTGAAGACAGTCCCCTCTCCGGGAGCTGATTGCACACTGATGGAACCGTTGATACGGTCAATGGCTTCCTTCACGATGAAGAGTCCCAAACCGGTACCCTCAATATTCCGGTTCACCCGAAAGAACATCCCAAAAATCCGGTCGAGGTCCTCACGGGACATACCAATGCCATTGTCTTCAACAACAATTTGGTGGCGATGGTCGGCCTGCCCATAAGCCACCCGTAAAAAGTTGTCCGGCCTGGAATAATCCTGGTACTTGATCGCATTGGAAAACAGGTTACCCAAAATGGTCTGCAGTCGAATAGAATCGGTTTCAATCATCACGGTTTCCGGGATGTCAACTATGCGCTTCACGCGGTCACCATGCCCATAAAAATTCAGGTTCTCCAGGTTCTCCAGCACAAACTGCCGCAGGTTGATGGTCTCCAGACTGATTTCCTGACGGCTGCTCCGCGCATACTCACTAAACTTCCGAATAAAATTATCCATGTTTTGCACCCTGCCCTTCAAGAGGTTGGCATAACTGTGCAATTCCTTGATGTCATTTGACATTTCCATCAACTGCACCAACCCCTGCATGCTGTTCAGCGGCGCCCGCAGATCGTGTGACGTGCTGTAGAAAAACCGGTCCAGCTTGGCATTCGCCGTCTCCAACAGTTTGTTCTTCGCCACCATATCCGAATCCTTGCGCAACAACATCTGCTCATAGAGATAGTTGTCCCGCAACAAATAATAAATCATCGTGGCATTGGCCGTACCTGATACAAAGAAGGTTATCATCAGATTCTTGTACACAAAATCAGCATCCGAACCGGATGCCTCTGGATCAGTAGGGCTGATCGACATGACCAGCAAGAAAGCTACCGTTGATAAGAATGCCAGAAAAGCACCCAGGCGCATCTGTTCATACCCAATAGCAATCAAAATCCCAATGGTGATGCAGGTGGAATAAAGATAGAATCCCATCCCCAACGGCATCCTGCTGATGAGGAATAGTACCAGCAAGTTGATCGTGAGGATCAGCAGCAGTTTGGCGGCCATCAACCTGCCCTTGCGGTTGAGCCACAGCGACACAAAGCTTAACACGATAGCAGCCAGGTCGAATGGTATCGGGAAGAAATAGAAATTGGCAAGGTCGATTACAATCGAAACGAAGAGCGTGACAATCGCCACCACACACAATTGGGCCGTGAGGAGGGCTCGCTTTGCATCAAATTCCGAAAGCTGCAACGCCGCTATTCCAAAAATGTGCCCTAAAATGCGGTTAATTGAGTCCCGGATGTTCATCCCTGCGGCGTTGTTGCCTGACTCAAAATACATCTAATGTATTATCTTAAACCATGACGAATGTTCTGGTTTTTTGCCTTTTCGTTAAATACAATAGCACTAGACGGACACGTGCTCATTGATCTTATGGAGTTCAAGGATCGTGGTTTTTCCGTCTTCACTCTCCCGATACATCGGGGTGAATTTCTTGTTGAAACGGATCTCCTCGTGGGTGTAAGAGGTGCGGCGAAGTACATAATTGGAAAATACATCGTCAAATCCACGGATTAGCACATAAACTTCCATATCAGCGGCCTTCATCTCCTCAGCAGAAAAGCCTTTCAGCGGGCTGGTCTCATCAATGGGATGTACCACGGTCCAATTCATGGGCAAACTGTCTACTTTGCTTCGTTCCAGCGCCAGGTCATAAAATTTGTAAACTTCCTGGCCGTTTTCCTGGACGCGGAAGGCAGCATTCACACGAATGTCCACGTCGGTGAGCGTATGGTTGTCCTTGTAGGAAGCAAAGCGAAACATGAGGCCCTGGCCTCCCCGGTATGGCGCCACCACCGCATGATCACTGAACATCAGGTATGAGGTGGGTTTGGCAAAGCGCCCATAAATAAGACCCGTCACGACTGCGAAGGAGATGAATCCCAACATGGCCTCAAAGGATGCCACCAGGTTCGCGCCGTCCCCTATCGGATTTACGCGGCCATAGCCTACCGTGGTAAATGTCTCAGTGCTGAAGAAGTATATCTCTTTGATTTGTTGCCAGCGGGTGGTGGCAATCATGCCGGTGAATTGCTCTGGACCAAGCCAAACATAGATGGAGGTAAAGAGCACATTGACGCCAATGAAGAAACTAACCAGGACCCCGATGAATTTCCACAACGGAAGGTTCAACATGCTGTGAAATACGCTGAACCGCTGCCAGAACCCATGTCCCTCACGCCGGATGTTGAACGTACCATCCCGATTGATGAATCGACCCCCATAGCTGTCGCGGTTGCCGAAGCCGGTATCATTATTGACCCGGGAAAAAGGATTGATGGAACGAAGACTGGCCATAAGAATTTCAGGATTTCGAGTGACTAAAATAGTCCTTTTCAAACCATAGGACTAAATCGCGATTTCAATAACGTTGGACGACGTGCCTGAAGTTCCCCGCTTCCCGCTCATTTGTATTCCAACCTCCTGTTATATTGCAGTATGAAGTTGTCGGTTATCTTCCTTATCATTTGGGCAACCATTTGCCAGACACAGGCTCAGGCTCAGCCGGGTGCTACCATTACTTCGCTGAAACTCCTTGATGTCAAGGTACTTCCGCATGGCTTGTCTTTTCAGCAGACCACCGTGGGCGGATTATCCGGAATTGACTTTGATACAAAATCCAATCAATACTACCTCATCTGTGACGATCGCTCATCCCTGCAACCTGCGCGATACTACACCGCCCAGATCAGGATCAGTGAAAAGGGGATCGATACGATAAAGATTACCGGCGTGACTACGCTCATGCAGTCAAATGGCAAACCATATCCGGGAGCAAAAGAAGACCCGGCCCATACTCCGGATCCGGAGGCTATCCGATATAATCCGGTTAGACATCAACTTATCTGGAGCAGTGAAGGTGAACGGGTCACCACGGCAGAAAAAACCGTACTGACTAATCCCTCACTGAATCTGATCGATTTGTCAGGACGCCTGGTAAAGTCCTTGCTCCTGCCAGCTCAATTGACCATGTCGAAAAACGAACAAGGCCCGCGTCAGAATGGAACATTAGAAGGCCTCACCTTCGCGGATAACTACAAGACGCTTTATGCCTCAATGGAGGAACCTCTTTATGAGGACGGCCCACGTGCCGGGCTAACGGACAACAACCCTTGGATCCGTATTTACCGGTTTGATGTACACAGGGAGAAGAACACTGCCCAGTTTGCCTATCGACTGGAAAAAGTGGCCTATCCGCCAGTTCCGTCTACTGAGTTCATGGTCAATGGCATCCCCGATATTCTCAGCCTGGGAAACAACCAACTACTGGTTATCGAGCGATCTTTTTCAACTGGCCGGCTTCCCTGTACGGTGAAGCTTTTCCTCACGGATGTTGCTGCCGCAGAAGATGTTTCAAAATTTCCTTCCTTGATACATCATCCCCCATCAAAGCCACTCTCCAAGAAGTTGTTGCTCAACATGGATGATCTGGGCATCTATGTCGACAATGTGGAAGGCGCGACCCTGGGGCCAACTTTGCCCAATGGCCATCAAACCTTGTTGCTGGTGGCCGACGATAATTTTCGGGCGCTGGAGCAAACTCAATTCTTCCTGTTTGAGATTATTCCCTGATCATAAATACTTCATGTGGATGATAATCTGCTGATCGTTCTGGTGACGAAATACACACTTTTCATACGACGGCGGACCAAACATAGCTTTGGCATCATTTGAAAATCCAAAGCCTTCCACCGGGATACCCACAAAGTTCGAATCAAGTTCTCCATTTTCATTTTCATCGTGCATCACCGTGATGGCATATTCGCCTTCCGGTAGATGCTCGAACTGTAGGCTGACTTCTCCATGTTGTGCCTGGATAGAACGCGAGTCGATTCTTTTCTTCATAAAGAGCTTGGCATCATTGAACAGCCCAATGGACACCTTCCCTTTGGCCCCTTTGACGTCCTTGATCATGACCGTGAGTGTTCCGGGTGCGGGTTGGCCAGCAATAAGGTGGCTGACAAGCAACAAGGCTATGGTTATCATGGTTTTCATTGTTTTTTATATCGAAGTAGGCATTCGGTCGCCGGAGCAACAAAAAAAGAAGGACGAAACGAAGGTTGGTAACACTGACCTGTTGAAATTGCCCGATAGAAACTCAATAGGTTGGGCAGGATAATTACCAAAACAGTATGGGTGCTCTCCCTGGTGAGCCTGTTCACCGACATGGCCAGTGAGATGCTGTATCCGATAATGCCCCTCTTCCTTAGGGACATCGGCTTCTCCATCATGTTGATCGGGGTGCTGGAAGGTGTTGCCGAAGCTACAGCAGGCCTGAGCAAAGGCTACTTCGGGCAATTGTCTGACGTTCTGGGACGTCGCCTTCCTTTTGTACGATGGGGTTATGCCCTGAGCGCTCTTTCAAAGCCGCTTATGGCTTTGTCAACCCATGTCTGGTGGATATTTACTGTGAGAACCGCCGATCGGCTTGGAAAGGGTTTGCGGACTGCTGCCCGTGATGCACTACTCTCTGCTGAAGCTACACCTGAAACCAAGGCCCGCGTCTTTGGGCTCCATCGGGCGATGGATACTACCGGTGCCTTCATCGGACCTGCTCTGGCGCTACTGTTTCTTTTTCTTTATCCAGGTCAATACAAGTGGCTGTTTATGATCGCATTGTTTCCTGGCCTGGCTGCTATCGCTTTAACCCTGCTCTTGAAAGATACTTCGCAGCCAACCAGGTCCAAACCGGTATCCCTTACAGGCTTTGTAACCTGGTGGAAGACGGCACCGGCCTCGTATCGAAAAGTAACAGTCGGGCTTCTGGCTTTCGCCCTCATCAACAGTTCGGACGTATTTCTTCTTCTTCGTGCCCGTGATTGCGGCATTGGCGATACCACAATCATTGGTCTGTACATCGGGTACAACCTCATCTATGCGGCATTGGCTTTTCCCGTTGGTATACAAGCAGACCGATGGGGTACACGGCGCACGCTCGTGATTGGCCTCGTTCTGTTCGCCATCGTCTACGCCGGCTTTGGTTGGGCCAACGACATCCTGTGGTTGGGTATACTTTTGGCGGTATATGGACTGCATGCTGCTTGCACTGAAAGCATCGCAAAGGCCTGGATTACCAACCTGGTGCAGAAAGATCAAACGGCCACCGCCATTGGCACTTACACCGCATTCCAAAGTGTAGCGACCTTATTTGCCAGCACTGCCGCCGGTATCATCTGGTATGCCGGTGGTGCAACGATGCTGTTTGCTACCACCGGCATGATAGCCTTGGTACTGGCCGTCTATTTTAGTCAGTTGAAAATCGTTCGTCAGTAGAAGAATTGTTCCCAAACGATCTTGCCGTTTTTTACTTCATACGTGCAAATTTCCTCAAGCTTCACGCGTCCCTGTCCTTTGATAGTGGCATCGAGCATCATAGCAACTGAGAAATAGCGACCTCCAACGACCGGTTCAGAGAAAGAACCACCGTGACGCTGTTCAATAGAGGCTGCGAATTTTCCGCCCTTCTCAAATACCGCTTTCTTTCCTTTAGCCAGCGGTACAGGGGCATAGGCAGGTTCCTGGCTCACGATGTCGTCGCTATAAAGCTCTTCCATGGCCTGTTGAATTTTACCTTCGCGGCAAAGCGCGACCAGTCGATTGGCTACTTGTTGTGTTGTCATAGTGTTGTTTTTCTCTATGACGAAGGGGATTCTCCTTTCCGGACAAGTCTCGTGGAAAATTTCTACGTAGACTATCAAGGAAAGTGGCAACACCCGCACCGAAGGTGCATCTGCGGGAAATGCATTAGTACATAACTTTTTGCAACCAGTTCAGGCAATACTCAGCTACTTCCTCCCAGCCAGGCTGACCACATACATAATGCGACCGTCCCTGAAAACTGACATAATCTGTGATGCCCTTTGACTCGGCATATGCGCGATAATTCTTGCGGTTCAAGTCAGCAGGTACAATGGTATCCCGATCCCCGGAGGTCAGCAACAAAGGAACGTGAGGTTTCCTGAAGTCAATGGACCCCTGAGGGCCGGTGATGCTTCTGGGGATGTTTCGGCTTTCCGGTACCACAAATTGATTGAACTCTTTTTCGGTCTCAGCCAAGGTAAGTGTGTTACAGAAAGCACGGTGGAACCAATCGACGGTTGGATAGAAAATTGAATTTCCTTTGAACGGATTAACAACCGGTATATTGGTAGTTACAAAACTCCATGTCGTGGTGAAAATGAACTGAGGGGGTGCCGAGTTAATGCAAATACCAGCCGCTCCCTTATCCAGGTTAATCAGTTTCTGTACGGCCAGCGCACCCACTGAGTGACCAATCAAAATGGGCTTCTCCGGAAGTTGGTCAATAAACTTCACCAGGGTATTGATCACATCGCGAAAAGTTACACGGGCCAGTCGTGTGTCCGGATTCTTTCTGAGGTCTTCCGGATTACCTTCATGGTAAGGAAATGCCGGCGTATGGCATGTATAACCACGAGCTTCGAAATACGCCTTCCAACTGTCCCAGCTTTTGGGATTCATGAAAAGACCGTGAATAAATACGACGTGTTTGGAAGTCATCAGGGTTTGAGGTGATAAGCCTTTGGTTTGGTGAATGCGCGAAGACCCATGTGGCTGAGGGTTGCCCCGAAGCCAGAGTGCTTTCGTCCACTCCAGGGCACTGCAGCACTGACACGGTCACAGCAATTCCAATATCCGGTACCCACATTAAGTTGATGGAGGATTTTGCGCGCACGGTCCTCGGAGGAACTGTATACGGCTGCTGTAAGGCCATATTCTGTGTCGGACATCAGCGCCAGTGCCTCTGCATCATCCCGTACTTTCATGATGCCAATGATTGGACCAAACGACTCATCGCGCATTACACTCATCGCATGCGACACGTTCGTAAGCACTGTGGGCTCAAAGAAGTTCCCGGCTCGTGCCACGCGACTTCCTCCCGTTCGGAGTTTGGCTCCCAGGTCCACGGCTTCTTTGACTTGCTCCTCCAGCAACGTGATCTGAGCAGGCCGGGTCAGGGCACCGATGTACACACCCTCTTCATCGGGTGAACCTAATCTATATCCCTTTACTTCCTTCACGAATGCATCCACATAGGCGTCATACACTTTCTCGTGAACGTAAATTCGTTCCACGGCGCAGCAACTTTGTCCGTTGTTATAGAATGCACCATCGGCAGTGCCCGCTGCAACCGCGGCAACATCTGCCACATCATCGGTAATATACAATGGATCCTTGCCACCCAATTCGCACTGACAGGGCACCATCTTCGGAGCAACCTTGTCGTAGATATACTTGCCAGTCTTGTAGGATCCGGTAAAGAAATAACCATCCAATGGAAGGTCAAGCAACTGTTCACCTACCTCCCGCCCTCCAACGGCTACTGCGAACGCATCAGCAGAAACACCGGCCTCGACCATCAACTTGCCAATCATGGTCCCCGTAAGGGTGGCAAACTCTGATGGCTTGTAAAAGACCGCGTTACCTGCCAGAAGGGCAGGAACAAACACATTGGTGCCTACCAGGTATGGATAGTTCCATGCCGAAATGTTGGCTACAACACCGAGGGGTTCATATACGATTTGCTCGGTGAGCCCGGGAGCCGTAGTCATTGTCTCGGGTTGAAGATATTGTATGGCATGGTCGGTGAGCCACTGAATCCGCGCGCGGGCACCGTTGATCTCATTGCGGGATTGCTGTAAGGGCTTGCCTACTTCTGACGTAAGCAGGGCCGCCAACTCTTCGGTACGCGTATCGAGCAGGCGGGAAAATCCCCGCATGATTTCCACGCGATTGGCGAGCGACTTGGCCACCCATGCACGTTGTCCGCGGCGCAATGCCACCAATTTACTCTGCAAGGTGGCGGCATTGTCTTCTTTGACGTCGCGTATCAATTCACCGGTAGCAGGATTAATAACCTTCATAACACTGATTACTTAGGAATTCACCGACAACGGTCGATAAATCGGTTCAAAATATGGCGTGAAAATACACTTTGTTGGTCGGTCATCCGCTCCGGATGCCACTGCACACAAAGCAGAAACGGACTATCCTGGTCAGCACGTTCTAATCCCTCTATCACATTTCCGCAACGCGCATTGACAATCAATCCTTCACCCACCGTGTCAGCAGACTGGTGATGGGCACTGTTTACCTGCCCGACAGGAGCAGTAATGCTGCGCAACAAGGTTTTGGCAACAACCGTTACCTCGTGATAACGATCTTTTCCTTCCCCGATGCGGGTATGGTCTGGATTGCCAAATGATACCACATCAGGTATCAGCGTGCCACCGAAATAAGCATTCACTACCTGCAATCCCCGGCAAATGCCCAGTATGGGAAACTCATGGTGGTCAGCATAGGTAAGTACTTTCCATTCAAAGTCATCGCGGCGTTCATCAATATCGGTAAGCCCGTATTGTGAAACATACTCAGGCTTGCCATAGCGCGTCGGGTGCACATCCTCACCACCGCTTAACACCAGTCCGCGGCAGCGTTGCAGCTCCTGAAAATTATTATCCTCATAACCGAGCTTCACCACCTCCACATCCGGAATCTGCGAAAGCCAGTTTTGGTAATTGTCATAGCGACGACCTGCCGTCAATCCAATGGCTAATTTACTCATCGGCTATAAAGCTTTTTGATAGAGTGCACGGAAGTCAGCACGGGATACCGGACGTGGGTTGTTGGGATGTGCGAAATCAGCCAGGGCCAGATCGGCCAATGTGTCGAGGTGCTTCTGCTTCACCCCTACATGCCTGAGTTGATGTGGTATGCCAATGCGGCTGTTCAGGTCAAACAGGTATTTCACTACAGAGGCCCCAGTCTCCTCTTTCAGATCCAACGTACGTGCAATGCGTCTGAATTTGGCTTCACATCCTGGAATATTGAACTCCATACCATAGGGAATGTTCACGGCGTTGGCAAGCCCGTGGTGGGTATCCAGCAAGGCAGACATGGGATGCGCGAGCGAGTGAACGACACCCAGGCCTTTTTGAAACGCCACCGCCCCCATCAATGAGGCAATGAGCATCGCGCTGCGGGCTTCCACATCGGGATTCTTTACCGCTTTTTCCAACGATTGGTGAATCAGTGATATTCCTTCCAGGGCAATGCCTTCGCACAACGGATGTTCCATCTTCGCCAGGAAAGCCTCCATGTTGTGCGTTAGGGCATCCATCCCCGTTGCTGCCGTAACTGGTGCAGGCAACTCCATCGTCAGCATAGGATCAGCAAAAATAATTTTGGCCAACAGCTTCGGCGAAAAAAGAATCTTCTTCTGATGGGTCTCGTCATCGGCGATGATGGCGCTGCGCCCCACCTCGCTGCCGGTACCCGCCGTGGTCGGAATAGTGATAAAATGCGGCACATCATTCGTGACATACACATCACCGCCTATGAGGTCATCGTATTTGAACAGGTCTTCGCGGTGGTTTACTCGCAACACCATGGCGCGTGCTACGTCAATGGCAGCCCCACCACCAATTCCTATGATGCCATCACGACGGGCAGCATCCCATACCTCTACGCCCTTGTACACATCCGACTTCACTGGATTCTTATGAATGTCATGAAAGACCTCCACCCCCAAACCCTTATTCTTCAGTTGCCCAACAAGTCTCCGGAAGAACCCAAGGCCACCAACCACCGGATCGGTAACGATCAAAGGCTTGAGGATTTTGTTTTTCAACAGATAATCGCCCAACTCTTCGCTTACACCTGCACCAAACCTGATGGTTGTGGGGAAATTGTATTGAACTATCTTATCAAATCGCATTGCTGTCCAGCTTATATGATTTCAAAATAACGTTTGTACTCCCAATCGGTTACGGCTTTCAGATGCTGTTTCCACTCCCACCGGCGAGTCTCCACAAAGTGATTCACGAACTCCGAACCCAGCAACTCGTGGGCTAGTTCTGATGTTGACATCTTCTCTGTGGCTTCCTCCAGGGTACGCGGCAACGTTCCATGGGAAGTAACCGCATAGCCGTTGCCTTTCACGGGTTGCGTCCGCAGTTTCAATTTCTTCCGGATACCATATAACCCGGCTGCCAGGGATCCAGCTATGGCCAGATATGGGTTCACGTCCGCTCCAATGACACGCGTTTCCAGGCGCGTTGCCTTGGCTCCGTTGTTCAATACGCGCAAGGCAACGGTGCGGTTATCAAAGCCCCAGGTCAGCGTGGTGGGTGCCCAAGCTCCCTCGACCAGTCGCTTATAACTGTTAATGGTCGGTGCGAACATCGGTAATATCACCGGCAAAGCTACCAGTTGCCCGGCGATGTACTGTCGCATCAATTCACTCATGCCCTGTTTGTCTTTGGCATCATGAAAGAGATTCTTCTTTCCACTTTTGTCCCACAGGCTTTGGTGAACATGTCCACCACAACCAGGAAGGTCTTCGCGTATCTTGGCCATAAAAGTCGCCATGATGCCATGCCGGTAGGCGATCTCTTTCACGGCCGTTTTGAAGAGCACGGCCCGGTCACCGGCTTCAAGTGCATTCGAATAAGTAATCGCTGCCTCCAATACACCAGGTCCGGTCTCTGTGTGCAGGCCTTCAAGGGGTACATCAAACTTCTGCAACAATGTAAACAAATCAGTAAAGAACGGTTGCTGCAGGGTGGTACGTAGGATAGAATAACCAAACATGCCTGGCGACAACGGCGTCAATGCGAGATAATTCTTGTCGCGAACGCTCTGGGGTGTCTCTAAGAAATTAAACCACTCAAATTCCTGAGAAGCCATAGGTACAAAGCCTGCGCGTGTTGCCTCCTTCATCACTTTGCATAACAATTGACGCGGGCAGACAGCAGCAGGATTCCCCTTTGCATCGACAAGTTCACCCAGAAAAAACGGAACGTCATTCTCCCATGGAATCTTTCGGAACGTCTGTAAGTCGATGCGGGCCGGGGCATCGGGATAGCCGGTGTGCCACCCTGTATAGGCTACCTGATCGTACACCACATCGGCAGCATCCCAACCAAAAATGACATCGCAAAATGACGTCCCCGATTCTGCTGCAGACAGAAACTTCGCCGTAGCCACATACTTGCCGCGCAACACACCATCGATATCAGCATAGGCAATCTTCACCTTGCCGGAGGGATGTTTCCTGACATAATCCAGAATGGCTTTTGTTGTCATGGCGTGGTCGATAATGATCGGAGTTTAAATATACCAAACGCCAGCACCACTATACCAGTGAACACGGCGCATAACATAAAATTAAACACCACCAATGCTGCCAAACATCCGGTGGCAATTACCAATGCCGCCCATGGGAACACTGGATATCCTGGTACCCGAAAAGGCCGGTCCAGGTTAGGCTCGGTGCGACGCAGTACAATCAATGAAATCATCGAAGAGATGTACACCACCAGCGCTCCGCACACGGACAAGGTGATCACTTCAGATGTCTTGCCGGATAACAAGGCGATCAGGCCAATCAAGAGATTTAACAACAGTGCATTGCGGGGGGTCTGATGGCGCTTACTGAGTGCTCCTATCCACCCCAGGATCCGGGTGACGCGACCGAATTCATACAGGGATCTTCCGGCTGCCAACATGAGTCCATTAAATGATGCCACCAGACCAAACAATCCAAGGGCAATGAGAATCTGAATGTTACGGGCTGAAGAATCAGGAATCAATTGAATGGCCATCGGCAGCGGTGCATCGGAGGTTGCACCGTCCTTGCTGTAAACAACCGCTTCCCATCCCGCCTGCCCCACCGACCCAAAGAAGGTAAGAAAACAAACCGCGATCAGTGTAAACAGTGTCGCCAGAAACCCGCGCGACATGGTATGACCCGGATCTTTTGCCTCCTCCGCGAGGTTGGCTACACCTTCAATCCCCAGGAAGAACCATATGGCAAAAGGTACTGCAGCGAAGATGCCAGAGATGCCGTGTGGCAGCCCGTTGCGGACAAAGAAATCTACACGGGCATGCGGAATGGTTAGGGTTGCAAATAAGACTAAGCCGGCTACTGCAATCACCGTCACCATTAACTCTACCAGCGCGGCTGTCTTGATGCCAAGGGTATTCACCGCTGTGAACAACAAGTAAGCGCCCACGGAAAAGTATAAAGCAGGTACCGTGGGCAGGTAGAGATGCATGTATGATCCTATGCCAAGGGCAATGGCGGGTGGCGCAAGGATAAACTCGAGATTTTGCGCCATGCCGGCAATAAAGCCGATATCAGGCCCAAGTGCCCTTGACGCATAGTCGAAAACACCCCCTGCCTTCGGGATAGCACAAGCGAGTTCGGCATAACTATAGGTAAACGTGATATACATCACGATTACAAAAGCTGTTGCAATCGCCAGTCCCACAGAACCACCTTCAGCGAGTCCAAGGTTCCACCCGAAGTAGTTTCCGGATATCACATAGCCAACGCCAAGTCCCCAGATCATGAATGGGGTAAGTACCCGGCGCAAATGATTTTCCGATGCCATGTTGATGTCTGCTTATAAAGCTAAGGTATCCTGAACAGGGCCAAAAAGAAAAAGCCGGCAGGTGCCGGCTTTTTCTAAGAATAGGTCTGGTTTGAATTAGTTCACATCTTCACCGAGGGCCTTCAGTCTCTTCTTCACGCGTGCCACTTTCGGCTGGTCGTCGAGGTCGCCATAAACGTTCAACTCGGAATACAACACGTTAATGTCATCCGGGCTGATCTTCTCACAGGCTTCAATGTAAGGAATGTAAGCCTTCAATCTCTCTACATATTTTGCATCCAAGGATTTGAGTTTCTCCATATCCGCTTTGCTGGTGCCGAGCTTGCCCATCTGATCCTTGATTTCCTTTGCATCAGCCCAGTACAAGCCTGCTGTTTCCATGGCGGCGTCAAAGTTCTTGGGATCGAGTTCAAGTACTTTCTTGAATGCAGTCTTCGCTTCTTCACGATTGCCCATCTCACGGTTCAACTGTCCCAGCAGGAAGAGGTTATTGGTATTGGTGGGATCGGAAGCCATTTCATTTTCAACCATGGTTTTAGCCAGGTCATATTTCTTTTCCGTCAGGTAGATATTCAATTCCATCGACGTGAAGTCTTTGTAATTCGGGAACTTGGCGTGCGCCTCCTGCAGTACCTTTAACCCGGTAACGTTGTCCTTTTTGTAGGCTGTGTGGATGTTTGCGAGCAAGGCATATCCCTGGGGGTCTTTACCACCTTCGGAGATGTAACTCTGCAACCATTCGATACCTTTATCATAAGCCTTTACGGCCGGTGCAAACAAGCCACCTCCATACAATAAAGCAGCAGTGTCTTTGGGGGTGAAATACAGGGTGCGGCTAATGCTTTCAAACGCAGTCTGGTTGTTGGCTTCTTTCTTGTCCTTATCTTCGGTCTTATCATTAAAAGCATTGATGGCCCGGTTGAAATATACGTTGGCATAAACCTGCTCCAACTGGAAGTTCATCATGGGGAAACCGGTAGCATCCTTGGTGAAAGAGGTTGCCTTGGGATCCAGTTCCTTGGCTTTGTCAAATGCCTGTTTGGCTGTTGCAAAAGGATTTGCATCCAGCGATTTAAACTGTGCCTTCTTCGTGGTGTCGATGCCCATATAAATCATACCCTTGAGGTACCAGGCTTTGGCAGCATCTTTGGAAGGCTGTCCTTTTTTATCCACCATAAATTCCTGGCTGGCCGTGGTGACATCAATCAATGTCTTGGCTTCATCCAGTTTTCCTTCGCGGAATAACTTATCGGATTTAACCAGGCTGGGCTTCACTTGTGCGAAGGCCAGGGCCGGGATTACCAGGAAAAGTACTGCGACTAACTTTTTCATTGGACTGTTTATTTTTCGTTTTGGTTAAGGTTTCCGTTATC
>DAOMGC010000012.1:0-61881 GCA_035430125.1 Cyclobacteriaceae bacterium
CGATGACGAACACGACTGGACAGGTGGTAGCCTGGGCATCAGCCGGTAAAATGGGGTTCAAAGGCTCCAAGAAGAACACACCCTACGCAGCCCAAACCGCTGCCCAGGAGTGTGCTACGAAGGCATTTGAACTCGGCCTGCGTAAAGTGGAGGTCTTTGTTAAGGGCCCCGGTTCAGGCCGTGAGTCTGCGATCCGTGCGATCCAAAATTCGGGCATCGAAGTGATGACCATCAAGGATATGACGCCTCTGCCGCACAACGGTTGCCGTCCACCAAAAAAGAGAAGAGTATAAATTTAGACAAGCATTTGAGTATACAACATGGCACGATACACCGGTCCTAAGGCGAAGATTTCAAGAAGGTTCAGCGAACCAATCCTGGGTGAAAGCAAAGCTTTCCAGAAGAAGAACTATCCTCCTGGACAGCATGGCAAGACCAAGAAGCGCAAACAGTCGGAATATGCTGTTCAGCTCGCTGAAAAGCAAAAAGCCAAGTTTATCTATGGCGTTCTGGAGCGTCAGTTTGCACACACATTCGACCGCGCAACCCGCAAGAAGGGTGTAACCGGCGAAGTGCTCCTGCAACTGCTTGAGTCCCGTCTGGACAATACCGTTTATCGCCTGGGTATCGCACCAACTCGTCGGGCAGCGCGTCAATTGGTAGTGCATAAGCACATCGTTGTTAATGGCGAGGTAGTTAATATCCCTTCGTATTCCCTTAAACCTGGCGAAACCGTCGGCGTCCGTGAAAAATCGAAGTCACTGGAGTCTATCAGCACAAGCTTGTCAGTGGGTTCTTCCAAAAAGTACTCCTGGCTTGAGTGGGATGGTGGCGAAATGATCGGAAAACTGGTTAACCTGCCTCCGCGTACGGAGATACCTGAAAATATCAACGAGCAGTTGATCGTTGAATTGTACTCTAAGTAATTCTTAACGATAAAACAGCATCTATGTCAATATTAGCATTTCAAATGCCGGAGAAGGTAGTGATGGAGAAGTCAGATGACTTCCATGGCTTCTTTACCTTCAAACCGCTGGAAAAAGGATATGGCGTCACCATCGGCAATGCCCTCCGCCGCATCTTGTTGTCCTCGTTGGAAGGCTATGCCATTACCGGTATCAAGGTACCGGGCGTGCTTCACGAATTTTCTACCATCGAAGGCGTTGTAGAAGATGTCGCTGAAATCATTCTGAACCTGAAGCAGGTCCGCTTCCGAAAATTGACGGATAATTTTGACAACAAGATTACCGTGAACATCAAGAAGCAGAAACACTTCAAAGCTGGTGACATAACGAAATTCACCTCTGCTTTTGAAATCTTGAACCCGGATCATGTCATCTGTACCCTGGACGAAACGGCCCACCTCGAAATCGAATTGACGATTGAGAAAGGCCGTGGTTATCTGCCAGCAGAAGAAAATAAGCCCAATGAGCAGGTATTTGGATTCATTCCAATCGATGCCATCTTCACGCCAATCAAAAACGTGAAGTTCAGCGTTGAAAATACCCGCGTGGAACAACGTACGGACTATGAGAAACTGTTGTTGGAAATCCAGACAGATGGTTCTATCCACCCTGAGAAAGCCCTCGAAGGCGCCGCGTTCATCCTGATCCAGCACTTCCGTCTCTTCTCCGATAAGTCGATTGAGCTTGAAACCGGAACAGACAGTGAAGTAGAACAGGTAGATGAGGAAATGCTGCACATGCGCAAACTCCTCAAGACCCCGCTTCACGACTTGGACCTTTCCGTACGCGCTTACAACTGCTTGAAAGCTGCAGACGTGAAGACCCTCGGCGACCTCGTACAGCTCGAGATCTCCGACATGATGAAATTTAGAAACTTTGGAAAGAAGTCCTTGGCCGAACTCGAGCAATTGGTATCTGAAAAGAACCTCACGTTCGGTATGGACCTGGCAAAATATAAACTGGAGGAAGACTAATGAGACACGGTAAAAAAATCAATCACCTCGGGCGCAAGAAAGCCCACCGGGATGCGCTGCTCTCTAACCTGGCCTCGTCGTTGTTCCTTCACAAGCGAATTACGACGACCGTGGCGAAGGCCAAGGCGTTGCGTAAATTCGTAGAGCCGTTGATCACCAAAGCAAAATCGGACACCATGCACTCACGCCGTACGGTTTTCTCGTACCTGCAGGACAAGGAATCCATAAAGTCCTTGTTTGGTGAAGTGGCCACCCGCACCGCCGACCGTCCAGGTGGATATACCCGGATTATCAAGCTGGGCGATGCCCGTCTTGGTGATGCCGCTGAAATGTGCCTGATGGAGCTCGTTGATTTCAACGATACCTACAAGAAGGATCAGGGTGAGAAGAAGGGTAAAACCCGCCGTAGCCGCCGCTCAGGCAAGAAGGCCGAAGGTTCAGAGGCTACAGCCGCACCTGCCACGGAAGCTGCTGAAGAAAAGCCAAAGGCCAAGAAGGCCGCAACACCCAAGAAAAAGAAGGAGTAAGCGGTGAACGCAAACGATATAAAAGAGGGATTGGACAAATGGTTCAATCCCTTTTTTGTTGAGGCCGTAGGGCAACCCGTTTTCGAAATGTACTTTTGTTTAACCAACCACGTTTCCTGTGAGTCATAAAGCGTACCTCCTCCTCCAAGATGGCCTGCTGCTGGAAGGAGTGGCGATCGGAAAGATCGGCACCACCGGCGGAGAAATCTGTTTCAATACCGGAATGACCGGCTACCAGGAGATCTATACCGATCCCTCGTATTATGGACAGATAATCGTGAATACCACCGCCCACATCGGCAACTACGGCACTGTGGATGAAGAGCAGGAGTCGGCAAAACCAACCATTGCTGGAATCGTCGTAAACGAGTTCTCGGATGGCTTCAGCCGTAAGGCATCAAAGGAAAGCCTGCAGCAATACCTGGAAAAACACGGCATTGTAGGTATCGCCGACCTGGACACCCGTCGCCTGGTACGTCACATTCGCAGTAAGGGTGCGCAAAACGCAATTATCTCTTCTGCGCTCACCCCGGATAAGCTCAAGGCAGAACTTGCCAAAGTACCTGATATGAATGGCCTTGAACTTTCTTCCCGCGTAAGCACCCGGGCGGCCTACACCGCAGGAAGCGCGAGTGCATCCGTGCGGATTGCAGCGCTGGATGTTGGTATTAAGAATAATATCGTTCGTTGCCTGGTTGATCGGGGCTGTTATGTTAAGGTCTTCCCGGCAAAGTCAACCTTTCAGGAAATGGAAGCCTTCAAACCCCATGGCTACTTTATTTCCAATGGGCCCGGTGATCCTTCTGTGATGGATTATGCGATCAAGACGGTGCGGGAAATACTGGCAGCGAATAAACCTTTGTTTGGAATCTGCCTGGGTAATCAGCTCCTGGCCCTCGCCTGCGGAATTTCTACCTACAAGATGCACCATGGACACCGTGGGTTGAATCACCCAGTAAAGAACCTGGTTACCGGCCTGGGTGAAATGACTTCACAGAACCACGGCTTCGCGGTGAGCGAAAAAGACATTGAGAAAAATCCGGATGTTGAGGTTACTCATCTGCACCTAAATGATCAAACCATCATGGGTATACGCCTCAAGAGCAAGAAGGCATTTTCAGTGCAGTACCATCCTGAGGCATCTCCGGGGCCGCATGACTCCAGGTACTTGTTTGATGATTTTGTGTCAATGGTACGGGAAGCAAACCATATCCCTGCCTGAAATAATAACAACTATTTCCCATCTAAAAATCCTAAACCATGAGTTACATAGAAAGTGTACACGCCCGTCAGATTCTGGACAGTCGTGGCAATCCCACTGTTGAAGTTGAAATCTACACTGAAAACGGTGCCTTCGGACGTGCTGCAGTGCCCTCTGGCGCATCCACCGGAACCCACGAAGCGGTCGAACTCCGCGACGGCGACAAGAAGAGATATATGGGCAAAGGGGTATTGAAAGCTGTTTCCAATGTGAATACCCGCATTGCGCAGGAAATCGAAGGCTATTCTGTGTTTGACCAATCTTTGATTGACCGGGTCATGATCGAACTGGATGGCACACCCAACAAAGGGAAATTAGGAGCCAATGCCATTCTGGGAGTATCACTTGCGGTGGCCAAAGCGGCGGCCATGGAGGCTGGTCAGCCTTTGTATCGCTATATCGGTGGTGTTAATGCCTATACCCTTCCGGTTCCAATGATGAATATTCTAAATGGAGGTAGTCACGCCGACAACTCCATCGATTTTCAGGAATTCATGGTGATGCCGGTAGGTGCCGATACATTTTCAGAGGCTTTGCGCATGGGAGCTGAGATTTTTCACACTTTAAAGGGTGTACTCCATGATAAAGGATTGTCTACCAACGTTGGTGATGAAGGGGGATTTGCTCCTAACATTAAGTCCAACGAAGAGGCCATCGAAACAGTATTGAAGGCAATTGAGAAGGCAGGCTACAAACCAGGTTCCGATGTATTTATTGCCTTGGACCCTGCCGCTTCTGAATTTTATGACAGTAAAGCAAAGCTCTACCATTTCAAGAAATCAAATGGTAAGAAATTGAAGCCTGCTGAAATGGCGGCTTACTGGACCAATTGGTCAAAGAAGTATCCGATTATCTCACTGGAAGATGGTATGGCCGAAGACGATTGGGCGGGATGGAAAGCCCTGACCGAAAGCATCGGTAAGAAAGTTCAACTGGTGGGAGATGATCTTTTTGTTACCAACACCAAGCGCCTACAGGAAGGTATTGACAAGGGCATCGCCAATGCCATTCTGGTTAAGGTAAATCAAATAGGTTCGCTGACGGAGACCATCGACGCAGTAAACCTGGCCAAGCGCAATTCCTACAAGAGCATCATGTCGCATCGCTCGGGCGAAACAGAAGACAGCACCATTGCTGACCTCGCTGTAGCTTTGAATACCGGACAGATTAAAACAGGTTCTGCATCACGCTCCGACCGTATGGCGAAATACAATCAATTGCTCCGCATCGAGGAGGAGTTGGGAGAGATCGCATACTTCCCAGGTAAGAAGATGTAACTACAATTTGATTGAACAAAGCCGAGGCTTAACAGCTTCGGCTTTTTTGTTTTGGGGCCCTGGTATTTCTATAACCTGGATACCAAGACTAACGTAAAATGGTGTAACTGGCGTGCGGAGCTACCATCGATCTATTTTATGCTTGAAGAATCGCTAATTTAGCCTTGTCATGAGTCCCTGCCAGAAGCCCCTTGGTATTATTGGTCTTGCCTTCGGTTTGATCCTGATGGGGATAAACGTGGAGGCCCAGATCATACGGGGTAACGTGCAAGACGCCAAGACCCTGGAACCATTGCCTTTTGCCAATGTATTCCTCAATAACACTACAATTGGAACGGTAACAGACCTCAACGGGAATTTTAACCTGCCTGCGCTCAGGAACGCCGGCTCTTATGAACTCGTTGTTTCTTTTGTAGGCTACCAGTCTTTCAAATCGGAAGTAACAGTCGAGTTGGATGAAACCATTAATGCCAATATCAAACTGATTCCGGCTGAGTTAGAACTCAACAATGTTGAAGTTAAGGCATCACGGGATATTGCCTGGGAACGCAACCTGAAACGATTTGAAAAAATCTTTTTGGGAAAGGACAAATTGGCTGCAACATGTAAGATTCTAAATCCGTGGGTAATTGATTTTGCAGACGACCCCATTCAGAAAAAATTTACGGCGAAAGCAGCCGATCCGATTGAGATCTACAACATCGCGTTGGGCTACAAAATGATGTTTTACCTCAATGTGTTTTGGTCTGACAAGGCCTCATATTTTATTTCGGGTAACGTACGGTTTGAAGAGATGCAGGCCTATAATGAGTCTGAACGAAAGACATGGGAAAAAAACCGGCGTGACTCTTATCTCCACTCCAGTCATCACCTGTTCAAAGCGATTGTCGAAAACCGTATCCGGGGTGAGGGCTTTGCATTATATACGGAGAAGCCCGACTATGAGAATGTAACCGTTCGATCGGCCAATTTCAGTGCTGATCTCGGGAGGTTGGTGGTGCCGTTGGACACCAATCGGCTGGCCACTTTTGGTGGCCGTGTTGGACTCTATAAAATTAAATGGAAGGGGCGACTGGAAGTACACTATCTCAATGAGCGGGCAGGTGTGCGCACCTACCGGGATGTACCACATCAGGTAAGTTGGATTCGTCTTACCAAGGATTCAGTAATCGTCAATCGCGACGGATTTGAATTGAATCCCACGGAAGTGGTTGTATCTGGCGACATGAGTACAGACCGTGTAGCCAGAATGCTGCCTGTAGACTACCGACCTGGCGTTTACACACCCACCCCATTGTCGGAGATCAAGGAAACCACGCTATCCCTGTTTCAGGAAAAAACTTATGTTCATACTGACAAGCCGTATTACTATGCAGGTGAACCCTGCTGGTTTAAGGGTTATATGAATTACCGATCTCCCGGACTGCGCGATTCTTTGAGCCGGACGGCCTATGTTGAACTCATCAATCCGACCCGAAAAATTATAATGACGCGGACCCTGCCCATTGACAGTGGATTCTTCCATGGCGATTTCATTTTGCCTGACACACTTTCGCCGGGGACATTCTTCTTGCGGGCGTACACAAATTTTTCCCGGAACTTCGGAGCGGAAAATATATTTATCAAAGTAGTACCCGTAGTCCGAATCAAAGACAAGATTAGACCGTTGACATCGGTGTCCGAGTCAGCTTCTTCATATGGAATCACAATTGAAGCAGATCGCCCCGCGTATAAGCCCAGGGAGAAAATCACACTGACGATCAGAACCAGAGATGAGGAGGAAGCCCCGATAAAGGCTGACTTGTCAATTGCTGTTACCGATATGGTGCAGGTGACGGATATTCCGGATCAACCCAATATCCTGACATCATTTCCAGTGAATGAACTTAAGAGAGAACTAAACAAGGCTGACTTTAAGTTTCCGGTTGAATACGGTATTTCATTCCCGGGACAATTCTTGAATAAGAAAGGCAAACCAGAGGAAGCCACGCTCAATATTTTCCAGCTTACGCCACCCAACTTCACGATGACGCATGCTGACCCTTTGGGCAAGTTCATGGTACGCGACATTACGTTTTACGATAGCGCAGAGTTTGCCGTGCAGGCCCTCGATAAAAAGGGAGAGCCCTATGGTAAGGGAAAGGTACTTGAACGAGACCGTCCGCCGATGGATTTTGTTGCCCCTGATGTGCATGTGGAGATGGTGAGTACGGATTTGCCCCAACGAATATTTTCAGAATATGAGGTGCCTAAGAACTCTACACTGTTGGAGATGATTGAAGTAAGGGCTACGCGGCTGCCAATGGAAGACACCGATTATCGGGTGCGACGTCCATATGGAAAGCCCGATGCTGTATTAACAACAAAAGACCTGAACACCGGGTATGGCAATCTCTTGCTAACGTTGCCAGGCAAGATACCTGGTCTTATAGTTCGGCAAATGAACGCCAACGATGAACCATCTCGCTGGGTAGTTTATCTCAATCGTGGTGTATCCCTCATGTATCCGCAGGAGGTGCTTGTAATGGTGAATAATGCCCTGGTGGGTGGAAGTCCAGCTGATATTTTATCTGCTATCAATCCGGAAAATGTTGAGTCGGTCGAATTAAAAAAGGGCGTCAATGTACTCTATGGTTTTTATGGCGGTAATGGCATATTGGCCATTTACACCAAGGATGGATCAAAGATTCAAAAGGATCGTCCGACGGTGCCGTCAATTAAGGTAGACGGATATAGCAGGGCCCGACGGTTTAAGGCCCCGGACTACGCTGATCCGCAGGCTGAACAACAGGTTGATTACCGCTCCTTGGTGTATTGGAATCCACTGCTGGAGACGGATGCTGAAACAGGGACAACTACCGTGTCATTCTATGCTACTGATTTACAGGGCAAATATCGCATTACCATAGAGGGCGTGGGACAGCATGGTAAACCCATCCGGGGTATTGCCTTTGTTACGATTGATTAAGAAGTTGCTGGCATGAAACGATGGGTTGTATTTCTGGCCTTTGGCTTTTGGGCTGCGGCTGCGCAGGCACAGACGATTCAAGGAAGGGTAGTGGATGCCAAATCCAATGAACCCTTACCATTTGCGAATGTATTTATTAATAACTCAACGCTGGGCACCACCACGGAATTGGATGGCACATTCGTGCTGAAAAATGTCCGGCAACCCGCCGTTTACGAAGTCATTTTTTCTTTTGTAGGGTATGAGTCTTATAAACTAAAAATCTCAATTACCCAGGATGAACTTAAAATCGGCACCATCAAGCTGAAGGCGTCGGAAGAAATATTGTCGACCATTGAGGTCAAAGGGAGCCGTGATACCCAATGGGAAAAAAAGTTGAAGCGGTTTAATAAGATATTCTTGGGTGACGACCAGGGGGCTGCTTTGTGCGAGATCAAAAATTCCTGGGCACTTGAATTTGATGAAAGGGATGGAAAGTTTGTAGCGAAGGCAACACAGCCGCTGGATATTGAAAACAGGTACCTGGGGTATAAGCAAAAGTTTTTTCTTCGGAGTTTCTCAGCCGATGGCACCAGTTATCTGATTGAAGGAAACGTGCGATTTGACGAACTGCCGGCTACCGATGAAGATGAACGCATGCGATGGGCAGCCAATCGTGCCCGGTCTTATGGCCACTCCCGCCAGCACCTGTTCAGGGCCATTGTAGACCGTCAGGTCAAAGGCAATGGATTTAACTTGTTCACCGAAATTAATCCGTTGGTGAGTACCACCACCCGTGCCGCATTTTTTACACCTGAAATTGGAAGCACGATGAAGTATTATGACACCACGGCATTGGTGCGCAATACCAACCAACCCGGCGTTTTTGAAATCAGCATCCCGCAACGTATGGAAGTTCACTACAAAAGGGAGAAGATACCTGTTCATTTGTATCGGGATATATTTAACCCGGTAAGCTGGATCACGCTTCGGAAAGGTACGGTGCTCGTCAACCGGGACGGCGTTGAACTTAATCCCGCCGAAGTCACCGTGGCAGGTGATATGAACAATGACCGGGTAGCGCATTTGCTCCCCATAGATTACATTCCTCTGGAAGCTGAACTTCGTGAGCAAAAGGAAGCCTTGCTGCCATTTCTCGAAGAGAAGTTCTATGTCCACACCGACAAACCATACTACTACCCGGGAGAGAATATTTGGTTTAAAGGGTATGTTAATTATCGGGAGCCGGCCATGCGCGATTCCCTAAGCCGAACCGTATATGTGGAGTTAGTCAACAGCCAAAGCAAAGAAATTCTCTTTACCCGCATACTGAAAATAGAGGAAGGGAGGTTTCATGGTGACCTATTTTTGCCGCTGGACTTAGAAGCGAAAAACTATACGCTCCGGGCATACACCGAACTGTCTCGCAATTTTGGAGATGCCCAGGTGTATCGCAAGGCTATTCCGATTCTGGAGCTTAAGGAGCGCGTAGACGCCTTAGACCGCCCGCCAGTAAATGAAGGTGACAGTACCCTGATGCTTACCACGGACAAGCAGAGCTATCAACCGAGGGACCGTATCGAACTGAATATCCGGTCCTTCCTGGAAGGCCATATGCAGGCGGGCAACTATTCGGTGTCGGTCACAGATGCAACCCAGGTAGTTCCGCGTGAAGTAAACCCATCCATCCTGTCTGCCTATCCGATGTTGCCAGCCGATGGACGTGGCGATAAAAAGATTCCATTTACAATTGAGCATGGCATCACCCTACACGGACAATTTCTGAACAGCAGGAGCAAACCCCAAAAGGCCATGCTGTATGTAATGCGCATAAATCCACAGAACCTGGTAATATCAGAATCAGATTCGAAAGGTCGATTTGTGGTGCGCGGCCTTGACTACTACGATACGGCAAAATTCACCATCCAGGGAATTGACGACAAAGGCAAGTTGTTTGGCAGGGCGGTACTGGGCGATCGGTCCGTGCCGACCATCTTGCTGGAACCAGATCCCGTGCCGCTGCCTCGTCAATCATTAGAAACTATTCAACGCCTGACGTCTGCCTATGAATTACCACCCAATACCAAGATGTTGAATGAAGTAGTGATCAAGGGAGAGAAGTTTGAAGAGCCTTCAAAAATGCGCAGTTATGGAAAACCTGATTATGTGGTGAAGGCCAAGGACCTTAATTTTTCTTACGGTAATCTGCTTCAAACGCTCCCCGGTAAGTTCCCAGGGCTAATTGTGCGTCAGATGGATGCTCCCGGGGAAGGCGGAAGTAACGGTAGCGGCCCGGTATGGGTCGTATATGTGATGCGTGCCATGACCAGTTCGGTCTTATATCCCAAAGAAGTATTACTCATGGTAAATGACGTAGCGGTGGGAGGCCGCCCAGCTGACATATTGGGCACTATGAATCCAAACATGGTAGAGTCAATAGAGCTAAAGACCAACATTAGCGTACTCAATGGCACGCTGGGTGGATCAGGTGTATTGAACATTAGAACCAAGACTTCTGAATTGAATACGCCAGCAGAAGATCCAAAGGTGGTTCCCTTGAGCGTGGCGGGTTATTACAGGCCACGGGAATTCAAATATCCAAACTACAGCCGCCCTGCTCCTGAACATAATGATACGGATTACCGGTCATTGATATATTGGAATCCCAGCGTGAGCACTTTGGATGGTGAATCCACCTCCATCACCTTTTACGCCGCTGACGTCAATACGAGGTATAGAATTACCGTCGAGGGGGTATCAAGTTCAGGTATTCCCGTGAGGGCGGTGCATTACATCACAGTTAACAGATAACGTAATATTGGGGATTCAAAACCTCAATAGTGAGCCAAAACCACTACGGGAATAAGGATTTCTATTGAAATCCTTCAAAAACAGTACACCAGTGCTGTTTCTAATCACAAAGGGGTACAACTATAGGCTTATATGGCCGGGATTTGTGAAAATTGCGGTACCCTATCCCCATGCTGTCCTCTCGTCTTACGTTGTTTTTGATTTTTGTATTTGTCTGCGCTGGAATTTTGCCGGTTAATGGCCAATCCTCATTTACGTACCGTAATTACACGGAATCAAATGGCCTTCCCAGTTCCGAGATCTATCAGGTATACCAGGACCGCTCTGGCTTTATATGGTTTGGTACTGATAATGGCGTAGCCCGGTTTGACGGAAAGGAGTTTCTCACTTATAGAAAATCCGAAAAATTGCCTGACCAGGTTGTATTCGGGTTTCATGAAGACCATTCAGGCCGCCTTTGGTTTCGCACCTTTTCCGGCGCGACGGCCTTCTTTCAAAACAATGAACTCACCCCTTATAAATTCAATGATACCATCAAAAAGCTGGTTGGTGACGAGATCATGAATGGCTTGGCATTTGACAGTTTGGGCAGGATTATTTTTTCCAACGACGCGATTTCCTGGATAGATTCTGCAGGCCAGTGGGGTACCCGGGAAAACGGTCATGACGCACTAAGGCTGGTCAGGATTTCAGCTAAGGCAGCTTTGTTGAGTTACAATGGGCACAACAAAGCCTATGATTCATCATCTATTTTCGGTCGACGGTTCGTAAGTAAGTTCACAGAAAATAAAGACAACAATGCGGTGCCCTGTTTTCAGTTTTGGAAGGGAAAAATTCTGGTTTCTGTCGGACATGATTTATTTGTTCTGGAAGGATCAAAGGTTATTCAGAATATTCGGAGTGAACACGCAATCATTAGTCTCTCAGTTGACAAGCAAGATCAACTGTGGATCGGTATGATTGGTGCCGGAGTATCCCGATACACCAATTCTCTTGATGAAATACCATTCAGAATGAATTTGCTGGACAGCAAATCAGTCACCAGTGTTATGCACGATTCGGAATTGGGGTATTGGTTTTCAACACTTGAAAAAGGCGTGTACTACCTCCCTAATCTTGAAATGTTAAACTACCCAATGGATAGCCAAACCAAGATATCCGGGGTGGTTTTCCGGGATAACTATTTTGTTACGGGCAATTATCTTGGTGAGGTAGAATCATTCGATTTCAAAACGCGAAAACCAAGATGGAAAGTGGAGCTCCATAATCCCGTTATGGCAATGCTCGCTCCATCCCATTCCGATAAGATTTGGGTTTCTACCATTTCCAGAACGTATATCCTGACCAAAGATGGGAAGGTGTGGAAGGAATACCCTGAAATAAAGAGCGTGAAATCATTTTTTGAGGATGCCCAGGGCAGGATTTGGGGCGTAAGTCGTGTTGGGGTTTTATCATTTTCATCGGAAGGTACCCGTCTAAAGAGAAAAGAGATAGGATTTTGGCCAAGGGCAGTGCTGGTTGATGGAGCGAAGTTGTTGGTGGCTGGAGTCACCGGCCTTTTTGTATCCGACACATCCATCACCAGGTTCAGACCAGTGCCGGAGTTTAAGGACTATAAGATTAATCAAATGCTAAATGTCGCACCTGGATTAATTGTTCTGGGAACAGCGGGCAACGGGCTGCAGATTCTGCAGGATGGCAAAGTACTACCTGATCGTTTTAACGCACTGCTACGGGGTAACCAGATTCACACCATGCTTCTGGCCGATACGTGCCTATGGCTGGGGACCGACGGTGGATTGAACCGTATTCCTACGCAAACCTTGGTGCAGGGAACCCCCCGCGTATATGCCTGGGATCATTTTAATGGTTTGTTGAGCGACAAGGTAAATCACCTGGCTTGCTCCAGTACCGACCTTAGTGTTTTTTTTGATGGCGGATACACGGTCATCCCGGAAACTATCGTAAGCAGGGTGACGCCGGAACCTCAATTTTATTTTATCTCAAGAACGGTGAATAACAGGATTGTTTCTGATCAATCCGACCTGACACTGAAGCATACCGACAATAATATCACCATTCACTATGGCTTCATCGGTTATCAGAATCGATTTGCCAAGGTTCGTCACCGGCTTAACGATGAATCAGCATGGAACAGCATCGATAATGGGGCAGTAAGCTATTACGGGCTGGCCCCGGGCGAGTATCAAATTCAGATGGAGTATTCACTGGATGGCGTTCATTGGAGTCGGGCATCCTTTCCATCCTGCTTTGCTATTGCACCGCCGTGGTGGGGAACTGTTTATTTCCAGTTGGGTGTTTTGGTTATGGTTGGCATTATCGTGTACCTGATTTTTCTTATCCGGGCTCGAATGGAAAGCCGGGCGCGTCAGCAGGATCGAAAGTTCCAGAACAGACTTCGCGAACAACGCGAGAGTATTGCCAAAGATTTGCACGACAATATTGGGAACCAACTCACCTCTCTTTCGCTGGGATTGCATCATCTGGAAAAAGGCAGAGACTTGACCCTGGTGGGTCCATTGCAGGAGGAAATTCACTCAACCATGACTGAATTGAGGGATACCATCTGGGCAATGCACCAACAAAGGATAAGTGTAGAACAGTTGTGTGATAAACTTCGCAACCTGGTGTGGCGGCACGGGCATCATCATGCCACTGGAATTGCCTGTCATTTTGAACTTCCTCCCGAAACTGCGGCCCGCTCGTTGCAGCCGGCTCAGGCCATCAATATATTCAGGATTCTCCAGGAGGCTGTCTCAAATGCCCTTAAACATGGTCAGGCAACAAGCATAAGCATCAAAGTGCAATATACACCACCCGACGCTTTTGAATTTGTTGTGATGGATAACGGCGTGGGCTTTGATTTGCCCGTTGAGTTTATTCCTGACCATTATGGGTTAGGCAACATGCGCAAGCGGGCTGAAGAAATTCAGGCCACCTTTTCGTTGCAGTCGGAAAAGGGTAAAGGCACCGCAATCTCATTGGGGGTTAGGGTCTAGCGAAGTGCCTTGATTTTGTTGATTGCCAGTATCTTGTTTTTTACCTGGAGCTTCTGAAACACATTGGTCATGTGTTTCTTTACCGTACTGGTAGCGATACTCAGTTTCTCCGCAATTTCATTATATGAAAAGCCATCCGAAGTCATTTGCATAATTTCGAGTTCACGGGGAGTCAGGCCTTCTGCAGTATGCTGTTCATCTTGTTCCTCAATGGCCGTTGGTGCAGGGTGCGTCGACATAAATTGAATGGCCTTTTTGGCAATTACAGGCGACATTTGGGCGCCGCCGTTGCGCACGTCAAGAACCGTTTTGAGGATAAATTCTGGTGATTCGTCTTTCAGCAAGTACCCCATTGCCCCGGCCTTAAACGCTTCAAATATCCTAGCATCATCATCCAATACCGTAAACATGATAATCTGGATATCGGGAAAGAGTGACTTAATTCTGCCCGTGGTTACAATACCTTCATTGGCTGACCCCATGGAGATGTCCATGATGATCACGTCTGGGCGATCAGCGGGCGACATGGTGGTCAACTTTTCAACAAATTCTACACCGCTATTAAAAAGCAGCACAAAAGAGATTTCGGGCGAACCTTGAAAGGCGTTTTTGAGGTGCCGCAGGAGGCGGGCATCATCATCAACAATGGCTAGTTTGATCATAAACTAAAGGTACGCCGTGGACGTCGTAACGAACAATCCTCCCAAAGATGTACCTGGCCTCAAAATCCGCCTGTATAGACGGAATTTAAATATTGACTATCTTTACTGAACCATTTTTTAAACATATGCTCAAACGCCTGCCGCCGGCTTTTCGCAATTTTTATGTGGTTACCGGCATCTCATTTTTGATCTGGATGATCTTTTTGGACTCGAACGACCTGATTAACCGCTACCGCCTTTCAGCCAAGCTGAGGACCTTGGAAAATGAGCGCGAGTACTATCAGGAAAAAATTAAAGAGGTGGAGAAGGATCGTGAAGAATTAATGGGTACATCAGCCTTGCTGGAAAAGTTCGCACGCGAAAAATACCTCATGAAGAAGCCGTCAGAAGACATATTCATCATCGAGAAAAAAGATTAAATTATGAAATCCACGCTGCTGTTGCTCTGCGGATTGTTCATTCATGTCGCCACGTGGGCGCAACGTGACTTTGAGGAGGGTGATAAGCCATCCTTGAAGGACCGCCTGTATTTTGGAGGCGGTATGGGTTTTTACAGCGGAACCAGCGGCACCGCAGGACGCTACTCCTACGTTGGCCTTTATCCAGTAATCGGTTACATGGCCACACCCAGAACATCGGTCGGAACCAGTATTACTTATCAACACTACAGTTACGCTGACCTTGGCACGTCACTGGAGCAGTACGGATTTGCTCCCTTTTTACGATACAACCTTAATCAGGCCTTCCTCTACAGCGAATATATGGTCCTTAATACACCAACCTTTGATCCAAATTCTCCCCGCAAGATCTATAATCGCTGGTTGATGGGAGTGGGATATCGCATGCCCATTGGTCAGCGAAGTGCCATGAACGCCATGGTTTTGTATGATGTGCTGTATAATGATACCGAACGCATCTTTTCCTCACCTTGGGTGTATCGCGTTTTCTTTTCCTTTTAGAACTCCACCCCGCGCGCTTGTCCTAATTTTTTTAAGTCTTCCACCACGTTGGGATCAAGCGGAATACCTTCATTCATCCGCTTGCTTTCATATTCCCGTTCAGGATCGCCAGGTATCACCAGTGCGGGCTGGCCCTCAATTGTCTTGGCGGACCTGAACCTTGAAATCCAATTGTCCATGTGGAGTTTGAATTCATCCGCAGGACGAAAAGCATCTACTCGCATGGCTCCAAAGAAATGGCCGATACCTGAACCAACCGGATCAGCAGGTGGTGCCAGAAAGCTGACAAAGGGAGGCACCCAGGGACCGTAATTAGCACCCGAAAGGACGGCCGAAAAAATATCCACCCATGCACCCAAACAAAAACCCTTATGACTGCCGTGTTCACGATCGCTGCCCAGCGGCAACAAGGCACCTCCTGCTTTTAGTTCATCCGGGTTGCTGGAAGGAGATCCGTCCTTTTGCTGGATCCATCCTAATGGTGCTTCTTGTTTCTTGCGTTGGAGGATTTCAAGTTTTCCGTTGGCAGCCGTGGTCGTGGCAAAGTCGGCAACAAAAGGAGGTTGTTGTCCGGCCGGGATGGCCACACAAATTGGATTGGTTCCCAGTAGCCGCTCCAGGGCAAAGGTGGGCGCTACCAGCGGACTGGCATTGGTCATGGCCATGCCTATCATATCATGAGGCAGAGCCATCATGGCGTGTTTTCCTGCAATGCCAAAATGATTTGAGTTTTTAACGGCTACCCATCCCGTGCCGCAGACCGTCGCCTTTGATATCGCAATTTCCATAGCCCAGGGGGCTACTACCAGACCCAGCCCGGAATCGCCATCTACTACCGCAGTGCTGGGTGATTCATGTACGATCTTCAGGTCAGGCTGGCTATTTATTCGCTTGGCTTCCCACAGACGTACATAGCCGCTGAGGCGTGCCAAACCGTGAGAATCTATTCCGCGCAGATCGGCACTGAGGAGAACCTCAGTAGCCGTGGTAGCATGGGCATGCGAACAACCCATGCTGATAAAGATATCGTAGGCAAAGGCCTGAAGTTTTTCGTAAGCGTAGGTGGATGATGTCATAGTTTGAATACGTAAGGCAAAAATACAGAAACAGCGTATCGCGGCACCATAATTTATACCTTCGCTTATGGAATCATGGCATTCCCTGCATCCTTTCTAAAAATGAAAACACCCATGAAAAATGTTCTGTTTTGGTCGATAGTGGCACTGGCGGTGGCTATGTCCGATAAGGCTACCGCACAATCTGAGCGGTCGCTGGACTCAAAAATTACCAATGTGACCGTCTTTTTGGCAAAAGCGCAAATAACCCGCGAAACTTCGATTCGGCTCGAGCCCGGTAAATCAACACTGGTGTTTAGCGGACTGGCTTCGCAACTTGATCCGCAAAGTATCCAGGTGGCTGGCAAAGGGGCGTTCACCATTTTAGGGACTGTTCACAGGGCCAATTTTTTGAATGAACTGCAGCGACCCAAATCGCTCAGGTTATTGATGGACTCTGTGGAATACCTCCGCAAACAAGCGGGCTGGGAAAACGCCCAGAAAGAAATTCTGCAGAAGGAAGAACAAATGCTGCTGAGCAACCAGCAGATTGGAGGAAAGAACACCAACCTCACCGTGATGGAGTTGAAGGCGATGACGGAGTTCTTCCGTGGTCGCCTGTCGGATATCGCCAATGCACGTATGAAGAGTGATGAGAAAGTGTTGAACTACCAACAACGTATCACGAAACTGGAACAGCAGATCAATGCCCAAAATGAGTTGTTTCACCGAAGTACCAGTGAAGTGGTGGTTACCGTAGAAGCACCGTCAGCCACGCAGGCCAATCTGACCCTTGACTATGTAGTGGCCAATGCGGGTTGGTTGCCACACTATGATCTGAGGGCCATCAATACACAGAACCCGATCCAATTGTCTTATAAGGCCAATGTGTTTCAGGGTACCGGAGAAGAATGGAAGAATGTACATCTGAAGCTCTCAACAGCCAATCCGAATCTGAATGGACAAAAGCCTGAGTTGACTGCCTGGTATCTTAATATGTATGAGCTGCAGGAAGTTGCAAAGGTCTATAGAATGCGGGCCGCCCGAAGCGAAGCTGGTGCGCCGGCTATGATGGCAAAGGAAGCACGTGACCAGGAAGCGGATGCTGCTACTATTGCCGATATGGTTGAAACCATCCAGACTTCGCTTAACACTGAATTTGATATAGCGCTCCCATACACGGTGCCTTCATCCGGCCAGCCAACCGCGGTCGATATCCGGAATTACACCATGAATGCCTCATACCAATATGCCGTAGCACCTAAAATGGAGACCGATGCGTTCCTGATGGCGCGGGCCACAGGATGGGAAGAATTCAGTCTCCTGCCTGGTGAAGCCAACATATTCTTCGAAGGAACTTTTGTGGGCAAAAGCTATATCAACCCTAACGAACTGAAAGATACATTGAGTGTTTCGCTGGGTCGTGACAAACGAATTGTAGTGAAGCGTGAAAAGGTAAAAGAGTTTACGTCCCGCAAATTAATCGCGGGAAATGAACGGGAAACCTTTGGTTATGAAATCAGTATACGCAACAGCAAGGTTGAGCCCATCCAAATCATCGTAGAGGATCAAATACCTGTTTCCCAGCACAGTCAGATTGAAGTGTTGGCGATCGATCTCGGTGGCGCATCGTACACCAGGGAGACAGGAAAACTTACCTGGCGATGGACACTCCAATCTGGAGAGAGCAGAAAAGTCCAGTTCAGGTTTGAGGTAAAGCACCCCAAGGACAAGCCAATCTCCGGACTCTGAGCAGATTATTGCCCTGGTAAGCCGCCCCTGATTTTTTTCTGCGGGCGGCTTTCCTATTTTTAGGCCCCAAATGCGACGCTTCCTATTTTGTCTTTTCCTTTTGTCACCTGTGCTTGGCATGGCGCAGGTAATAAATACAGCAACCATGGACACGGTAGAAACCACCATGATTGGTCATGTGGGGCTGGGAGGATATGTGGACTCCTATTATGCTTACAACTTCAATAAACCAACCGACAATGTGAATCCATACTTTGTTTCGTCGGCGCGTCACAATGAGATGACAATCAATTTGGCCTATGTCGACGTCCGGTATAGGTCCACGTATATGCGCGCGAGGTTTGTTCCTGGTTTCGGAACCTATATGGACGCAAACTACAAGAATGAGCCTGGCTCGCTGAAAAACATGGTGGAAGCTAACGTGGGCATTTTGCTCAATGCGAAACGAAAAATTTGGGTAGACATTGGGGTGTTGGGTTCTCCGTACACCAATGAAAGCGCCATTTCCAAGGATCACCTCATGTATACACGTTCATTTGCGCCTGAGAATGTACCGTATTATGTGACGGGGGCCAAGTTCACGGTGCCCGTCAATAGCAAACTCAACACATATCTCTATATCATCAATGGTTGGCAGGTGATTCAGGACAATAACAGTGGGAAATCCATTGGAACACAAGTGGAGTACAGGCCCAGCAAGATTATGTTATTTAACTGGAATACGTACATCGGGGATGAGCGCTCGCTGGCCCACCCAGAATTCCGGATGCGATACTTCAATGATTTTTATTGGATATACAACAAAGGTGGAAAGTTCTCGGCCACTTCAGACTTCTATTTTGGTTATCAGCAGCGTGTGGGGTTGCCGACCGCCCAATGGTGGCAGGTTAACTTTATTGGTCAGTATGCATTTAACTCAACGGTGTCCCTGGCCGGGCGTTTAGAGCATTTTCATGATACAGGCGCCGTCCACTTATCGAACATTACCGGACTATTAGGCTTTACGGCCTCAAGTGCCGGTGCGTGTGTTAACATTAAGTTGCATAAGCTTTCACTGTTGAGGTTTGAAGTCCGTCAGTTTTTTTCTCAGGATAATGTTTACCTGGATGCCCGTCAACAGCCAACAAATACCAGTACGATGCTGGTGGGGAGTTTAACGGCCTGGTTCTGATGCCAGCCATTGGGTGAGTACACCCTCTTTCAAGGACCAGGATGATACCCGGACCTGCGTGAACTGAAAGTGTCTCAACAGGTAATCGATGAGACAACTGGCCACTACAATCATGTCTACCCGCATTTCAATCATGCCTGGTATTTGAAGGCGCTCAGCCCGAGTTTTTGATATCAACAATTGATGAATACGACTGAAGGCTGATATGCTGAATGGTGTTTCAGGTGACTCTCCTGCAAAGGGAATGCCCTGCTCCTTGCAATATATTTCGCTAAGTGTATCAAATGTACCCGAGGAACCAACGAGAACGGCTGGCTTGTGCAGATTGATTGCGTCACGTACGCCGGTCAGAAATTTGTCAAAGTGTCTTTCCAAGGCAACTATTTCTTCGGATAAAATCGGATCATGACGATGATACAATTCCAGCAGCCTTTGTGCGCCCATTTCAATACTCTGCTTCCAGTGCATGGTAATTTGATCGGCAATAATGAATTCTACACTGCCGCCACCGATATCTATAATGAGTGACTTTTCATGACCGAGTGGTACGGCGGCCCTTACCCCGTGACAGATAAAAGCCGCTTCTTCATCACCAGAAATGATAACCAGGTCCAGCCCTGTTTCCTTCCGAAGGTAGGCCAGCACCTCGGCACCGTTGTGGGCACTGCGTAAGGCACTGGTACCGAAACCCTGGCAGCGGGAAACACCCCACTGTTGAAGCACGTTGTGAAAGTTCATCAGGCAGGTCCGGCCGCGCGCTATAGCTTCCTGGGATATCGTTCCCTGGTTGATTCCGGCGAGCCCAAGTTTCACCGGTACTTTTTCCCGGTGAAGAATCTCAACGGTCTTACCCTTGATTGCGGCAATGAGCAGATGAAAGGTATTTGTTCCCAGATCGATGACGGCTATGCGCTGGTCCATGGCTAATGCTCCTGCGGTCAAGTTAGTATATCGAACCAAACAATAATATATTTGAATTCCAACCCAAAGTCATGAGTCAGTCAAATGCATTCGGTGAGCTGGACCGCAAAAATCAGGAAGCCTTACAGGGCGGAGGCGAAAAACGAATTGCCCAACAGCACGCCAAAGGAAAGCTCACCGCCAGGGAACGGGTGCTTTTGCTGCTCGATGAGGGATCGTTTGAAGAGCTTGGCAAATTTGTGTTGCACCGCGGTAAGGATTTTGGACTGGACAAAGAATATTACCTGGGCGATGGCGTGGTGACGGGTTATGGCACCATCCAGGGAAGGTTGGTGTACGTGTTTTCTCAGGACTTTACGGTGTTTGGCGGATCTCTGTCCGAAACGCATGCAGAAAAAATTGTAAAGATCATGGACCTGGCTATGAAGAACGGGGCTCCGGTGATTGGCCTTAATGACTCCGGTGGTGCCCGTATCCAGGAGGGTGTTGTTTCGTTGGGGGGATATGCAGATATCTTCTACCGCAATGTGATGGCTAGTGGCGTGGTTCCGCAATTATCAGCTATACTCGGTCCCTGTGCAGGTGGTGCGGTTTATTCTCCGGCCATGACTGACTTCATCTTTATGGTGGAAAATACCTCCTTCATGTTTGTTACCGGACCTAACGTGGTTAAAACGGTGACGCACGAAAATGTCACGGCCGAAGAACTGGGTGGTGCCTCTACCCACAGTACCAAGAGCGGCGTGACGCACTTTACGAGTGTGAACGAAGCCGAATGCATCGCCCAGATCAAGCAACTGTTTGGTTATATTCCTCAAAATTGCGAGGACCCGGCACCCAGGTTACCCTATACGCCGGGCAATGAAAAACGTCCTGTACTTAATACGATAATACCTGGTAATCCTAACCAACCGTATGATATGCGCGAGGTTATTCAGGGTGTTGTGGATGATGGAACGTTCTTTGAAGTACACAAGAATTATGCAGAGAATATTGTTGTGGGTTTTGCCCGTATTGCAGGAAGAAGCATCGGAATAGTCGGCAATCAACCTGCTTCACTGGCTGGCGTTTTGGATATTGATGCCAGTGTTAAGGGAGCCAGGTTTGTCCGGTTCTGCGACAGTTTCAACATTCCATTGCTGGTGTTGGAAGACGTTCCAGGCTTCCTGCCGGGCACTGATCAGGAGTGGAATGGTATTATCTCCAACGGCGCAAAATTATTGTATGCTTTTTCTGAGGCCACCGTGCCCCGTATTACGGTGATCACCCGCAAGGCATATGGTGGAGCTTATGATGTGATGAACTCCAAGCATATCGGGGCTGATTTGAACTATGCCTGGCCGACCGCGGAGATTGCCGTAATGGGGGCCAAAGGGGCTGCTGAGATAATCTTCAAAAAGGAAATTTCTGAAGCCCCCGATCCGGAAGCCAAACTTGCCGAAAAGGTAGACGAGTATACCCGTAAATTTGCCAATCCTTACAAAGCTGCTCACCGTGGCTATGTGGATGAGGTAATCTATCCGGAGCAAACCCGTGAAAAACTGATACGGGCATTTGCCATGCTGGAGAACAAAGTGGCCGTATTGCCCAAAAAAAAGCACGGAAATATTCCGTTATAAATATTAACTACTTAATTGTTTTACTACTATGGATAAGAAGAGCAAAGAATTCTTGTATCGCTACCTGAACAATTCGTCACCTACCGGTTTTGAGCATACCGGTCAGCAGATTTGGCTAAACTACCTGCGTCCCTACATTGATGACCACATGGTAGATGTCTACGGTACTACGGTTGGTATTGTCAACCCGAAAGCCGAATACAAGGTAGTAATTGAGGCTCATGCTGATGAGATTTCCTGGTTTGTCAACTACATTACGGAAGAAGGATATATATACGTTCGCCGCAACGGAGGTTCCGATCATCAGATTGCCCCCTCCATGCGCGTGAATATTTACACGGACAAAGGCATCGTGAAGGGTATTTTTGGCTGGCCTGCTATTCACGTGCGTGATGCGGGTAGAGAAGAGGCTCCAAGCCTGAAAAATATTTTTATCGATATCGGCGCCGGATCAAAGAAAGAAGTTGAAGCCCGCGGTGTTCATGTGGGATGTGTGATCACATTTGAGGATGAGTTTATTGAATTGGGCAAAGATTATTTTGTTGGCCGTGCACTGGATAACCGCATGGGCGGATTCATGATTGCTGAAGTTGCCCGCCGCCTTAAAGAGAATAAAAAGAAACTTCCTTTTGGACTTTACATTGTGAATGCGGTGCAGGAAGAGATTGGATTACGGGGGGCAGAAATGATTTCCCGCCGCATTAAGCCGGATCTGGCTATCTGTACCGACGTGACCCACGACACACAGTCACCCATGTATAACAAAAAAGAAAGCGGCAACCTGAAGTGTGGACTGGGACCGGTAGTATGTTATGGTCCGGCGGTTCAGAACAATGTATTGAAAATGATTATTCAGACTGCGGAGAAAAAGAAGATTGCCTTCCAACGTCAGGCGGTTTCCCGCTCTACCGGTACGGATACTGATTCTTTTGCCTATTCTGCGGAAGGCGTGGCCTCGGCATTGATTTCACTTCCCCTTAAATACATGCATACAACCGTGGAAATGGTCCACAAAGATGACGTGGAAAAAGTCATTCAACTGATTTATGAAGTGTTGTTGCAGGTAAAACCCGGGCATGACTTCCGGTACATCAAATAGGTAACGACTGATTACATTGCCCGGATACCGGGCAATGTTTTTTTATGGGAAGCCTGACTATCGCGGATCAACTGGGAAGAAGCATTACACTCGATGGTGTACCACGCCGTATTGTTTCGTTGGTTCCGTCTCAAACGGAACTACTTGCTTATTTGGGGCTGGATGATGCTGTGGTAGGTATTACTAAATTTTGTGTCGAACCCCCATCGTGGAAAGTCTGTAAGAAGGTCGTTGGGGGTACAAAAAAAATCAGAGTAGACGAAGTGCTTGCGCTCGCACCTGACCTTGTGCTCGCCAACAAGGAGGAGAACACCGAATCTGATATAAGGGCCCTGGAAGAACGCGTGCCAGTATGGGTAAGTGATGTGTCCACCCTCCATGATGCCAGTGCCATGATTAAACTAGTGGGAAAAATGACCAACACCAGTCTGGCCGCAGAAAATCTGGTTGAACAGATTCACCGGGAGTTTCTTTCAGTATCGGGAATCACCAAGGCAAAGGTATTGTATCTGATCTGGATGGATCCCTGGATGGGTGCGGCGTCCGGGACATTTATTGATGCAATGTTGACAACCCTGGGATTGGAGAATGTGTTATCGGAACAAATCCGTTATCCCGTGTTGTCCGAATCTTTGATTCGCGAACTGAACCCCGAGTTAATACTGCTTTCATCAGAGCCATTTCCGTTCACGGCCCTGCATATAGACCGAATTCTTCAATGGATGCCAGCGACCCAGGTCAGGTTGGTGGATGGTACATATTTTTCCTGGTATGGTAGTCGCCTTCTAAAGGCTCCCCACTACTTCTCTTCCATTTTCACACCCAGTGCCCTGAGGTCGGACCAAAAGGTTGGATAGGATTTCTGAACTACTTCAGGAGTACCTATGGAGATGTCGCGTGTTGTTAGCAGAGGAGCAAAGCCCATGGCCATCCTATGGTCGTGGTATGTATTAATAACTGGCTTCGCCGATGGGATTGGGGAAGGTAATAGCGTCCAGCGACCAGATACCTCCTCCAACTGACCACCGATTTTGCCGAGTTCCTGTTGCAGCGCATCAATGCGATCCGTTTCCTTTATCCTCAGGCTTTCCAGGCCGGTGAAAGAGCCTGGAATCCGAAGGGCAGTACAAACGGGCAATACCGTCTGAGCGAGATCAGGGCAGTCGGTAAAATCCCATTCCAGTTTTTGAACTTTGACTGGCTGTTTGGTAAGGGTCATTCCATCGGAACCGAATCGGGCAGAAACACCCAATTGGCTCATAATATCAACGATGACCCTGTCGCCTTGCAAAGCTTCAGCACCTACACCTGGTAAAAGAAGTTGCGCTTCGGTGGCCAACGCAGCAAAGGCAAACCAATAGCTGGCGGCAGACCAATCCGGCTCTACCCGATAATTGGTGGCTGTATAAGCTTTGGCAGGGATAATAATATCAGCTCCCTGAAAGGTGGGATTAACGCCAAATTGTTTCATCAACGCCGCGGTCATCCGGAGATACGGCATGCTTCCAATTTTCCCTTCGAGCCGGATGGTCAGTCCAAGTGGCAGGGTAGGTGCCACCATCATCAGGGCAGAGATAAATTGGCTGCTTACATCACCACGAATCGACAGTCGGTCCGTCAGTTGTTGCTCGAAGCCCATTACCTCAAGGGGAGGAAATCCTTCCTTTCCAAGGTACTGAATGGTTACACCTAATGACCGCAGGGCATTAACCAGGAGGTGAATGGGGCGTTCCTTCATTCGATCGGTCCCGGTGAGAATCTTCGACTGACGGGTAGCACCGAAATACGCAGTGAGAAAGCGCATGGTAGTGCCCGCATCCATGACATTTATCACCTTTTCCGGGTTATGGATCAGGGAAAGCATGAGTTGGGTGTCCCGGGCTGAACTGAGATTTTCAAGCTTGCTGGTGTTATCCGACAAGGCATGAATGATAAGGGCACGGTTACTCAGGCTCTTGGACGACGGAAGGGACTGAACAATACCGCGGAGGTGGGGATGATAGGTGAGGTGTAGTAGTGGCTCCAACGTTCGTTCGTTTAGGATATCCGTAAGACGAAAATATTTATCGTTTTACGGACGTTTATGAAACAAATTGATTTCAAAAATAGTTAAGTCATATATGAGTACAACACGCAAAGTTGCAATTGGTCTTGGAATCGCCGGGGGTGCCCTCCTGGCCGCCTGGCTTTTGACAGGTAGCCGGAAGAAAAAGACGAAGGAATTTATCGCCAAGGGAGCAGAGAACCTCAAGCGTACCTTTTCTTCGAAGGATAAAGAACCCCAGGAGGAAGAATCCGAAGCCAAGTATGTCTAAAGGGTGCTATAATATTCCCATGCGCCCAGGATATCCCGCTCGCTGACGCTGATATCCCAAATGGCACTGCCTAATTTTCGGGGCAATGCCATAAGTATCTTATTGCCCTTATTTTTCTTGTCTTGTTTCATCAGGGGAATCCAGTATTCTGGTGCAGGAACCGATGTTTTTCCAAACACAGTCTTTATGTAACCCGAGATTTGATCCCTTTCTGCTTCTGAGATCAATTTCCTGGAGCAGGCAATCCAGGCTTCCATGATCATTCCAATGGCGATTGCCTCGCCATGAAAAAGTCGGTTTTCGGTATTTAAAAAGTAGCCCTCCAGGGCGTGGCCAATGGTATGACCGAAATTCAGGATTTTCCGAAGTCCTCTTTCCCGTGGGTCCTTTTGGGTGACTTTTTTCTTAAAGCCGACTGAGTGCTTTACAAGTTTCAGCCAGGGCTGGTCTTGCAGGGTGCGTTGACTTACCAATTTCCACATGGCTTTATCACCAATAATGCAGTGTTTGATCACTTCCGCAAAACCGGACCTCAATTCACGGGAAGGCAGGGTGTCCAAAAAAGTCGATGCGATATAGGTGGCCACAGGCTGTTGGAATACACCAACATGATTTTTGTATGGCCCAAAATCCACTCCCAGTTTTCCGCCGATGCTTGAGTCAACCTGCGACAACAGGGTAGTGGGAACCAGGATGAAGTCAATACCCCGCTTGAAAGTAGCGGCGCAAAAGCCGCCCATGTCCCCCAGAACACCTCCACCGAGGATGATCAAGACAGCATGACGGTCAAAGCCAAGCTCGGTCATATGTTGCCAAATGACTTGGCTTGTGACCAGATTTTTATGGTCTTCGCCGGCCATGACTTCGATCACAGAATGGGGAGGAAGTTGCTTTGTAAGCAAAGGGTAACAGTGTTCACGCGTATGCTGGTCGACCAGAACGGCGACGTGAGAATAGCTGCGCAGCGAGGCTTTGCTGATCGTTGGTTTGTGCTGAAAAATAACCCTGGATTTCATGATTCCTCGGCAAGATATAGATTAGAACGCGGTGCAGAAAGACTGACATTCGTCACCTCCGCTTATGGCTCAGATCACTTCAAATAGGCTGATTCAAACGGTTGTAAAACAAACCCGAGCACTATATTTGCCCCTGAAAAAATTGCCCTTATGGAGACCGAGCCCCTGGTGAGTTTTGACAATACCGAAGTTGCTTTCAGCTATAAATCCGACCGTGAATTGCGCAAAGCCAATTTCATTTTCTCCATTGTAAATAACCCCTTCATGTCGGGCCTGGCCACCAGCGCCGTTAAAACCGGCATGGCCATAGGTTTGCCCATTCAAGGCCTGGTTCGTTCTACTGTTTTTGACCATTTCTGCGGTGGCGAAACCATCGTTAAAACAGAAAAAACGGTGCAGCATCTGGGAGAATACAATGTGAAGACCATTCTTGATTATTCCGTAGAGGGAGCACATGATGAGGAGGGCTTTGAAGCCACGGCCCAGGAAATTCTCCGGACTTTCGATGAGGCACGCCAATCCAAACATATACCTTTTTGTGTGTTCAAAATGACGGGTATGGCTTCCAGTACGCTATTGGAAAAGGTGGCCGAAGGCGCTAAGTTGACAGAGGCCGAGCAGACGGCCTATGATCATGTTAAGGATAGGGTGCAGCGTATTTGCCAAAAGGCGCATAGCCTCGGTATACCAATACTTATTGATGCCGAAGACACCTGGATACAAAAACCTATTGATGACATTGTTTACGCCATGATGGCTTTGTACAATAAAGAAAAGGCCATTGTTTTTAATACCTACCAACTGTACCGTACGCAGGCACTTAACGATCTCCGGGAGGCGCATCACCTTGCCACTATGAATAACTACTTCCTCGGTGCCAAGCTGGTGCGGGGTGCCTATATGGAAAAAGAGCGGGAGCGAGCAGCACTACGCGGGTACCCCGATCCGATCTTTTCATCGAAGCAGGGAACCGATGACGCCTTTAACCGGGCACTGGCATTTTGCATTGATAATAAACAACGGGTTTCTGTGCTTTGTGGGTCCCACAATGAATACAGCAACCAATACCTGGCTTTGTTAATGCAGAAGCATGGCATTAAGCCCAATGACAATCGAGTTTGGTTTGCGCAGTTGTTGGGGATGAGCGACAACATCTCCTTCAACCTGGCCCGTGCAGGATACAATGTGTGTAAGTATGTTCCTTACGGCCCGGTTGCTTCAGTAATGCCTTACCTGTTGCGTCGCGCCAGCGAGAATACTTCGGTGGCTGGCCAAAGCAGCCGTGAATTGTCCATGATCCGGAAGGAATTGCAACGACGGAAGAATAAACAAGCATAGGCCCTCCATCCCTAAATTTCCGCTATTTTTGCACCCCGGCCTTTGGGCTGGTGTAACCGAAGCATGCATTTAAGCGAACAGGAAGTAATCCGGAGGCAGAGTCTCGAGGAGCTTCAAAAATTGGGAATCAATCCGTATCCGGCCGACTTATTCGAGGTCAATACCACGGCACGGTCCATCCACGATAAGTTTGTTGCCGCGCCGGAATCATTTAAACAGGTGTCGTTGGCGGGTCGGATGATGACACGCCGCATCATGGGGAACGCTTCGTTCGCTGAGTTGCAGGACGAGACCGGAAAAATCCAGGTGTACTTTCGTCGTGATGACCTGTGTCCTGGAGATGACAAGAATCTTTACAATGTAGTTTTTAAGAAGTTGCTGGACATCGGCGATATCCTGGGAGTCACTGGTTTTGTATTTACCACACAAACCGGGGAGATATCCATTCACGCGACTTCGCTCAGGGTATTATCAAAATCACTCAGGCCGTTGCCTGTTGTGAAGGAGACTACAGATGAGCAAGGGAATGTAATACGCCATGATGCTTTTACAGATCCCGAACAACGCTACCGGATGCGTTATGTTGACCTCGTGGTTAATCCGCAGGTGCGGGATGCATTTATTAAGCGCACCCGTCTTGTCAACTCCATGCGTTCTTACCTGAATAATAAGGGATATCTCGAGGTAGAAACGCCGATTCTTCAGCCCCTATATGGTGGTGCGGCTGCGCGGCCTTTTAAGACCCATCACAATACCCTGGACATGACTTTGTACCTGCGCATCGCCAACGAGCTTTATCTCAAGCGATTGATTGTAGGTGGATTTGACGGAGTGTATGAATTTTCGAAAGACTTCCGCAATGAAGGCATGTCCCGCTTCCACAACCCTGAGTTCACTCAGGTGGAATTATACGTGGCGTACAAAGACTATCAGTGGATGATGAACCTCGTGGAGGAGATGATTGAAAAAGTAGCACTTGACCTCCACGGCACCACGGAAGTAACGGTGGGGGATCAGGTGATCAATTTCAAGAGGCCCTGGAAGCGATTCACCATGTTTGAGGCCATTCAGCATTTCACCGGAATAGATATTTCAACCATGGACGAAGCGGCCTTGCGTCAAACCTGCAAGTCGCTTCACGTTCCCATGGATGAAACCATGGGCAAAGGGAAGCTTATTGATCAGATATTTGGGGAGCGATGCGAGCCCAACCTGATTCAACCGACTTTTATTACGGACTACCCGGTAGAGATGTCACCATTGGCTAAAAAGCATCGCAACAAACCAGGGCTCGTCGAGCGTTTTGAAGCCATCTGCAACCGCAAGGAAATCTGCAATGCATTTTCTGAACTGAATGATCCAATCGATCAGCGGAGGAGATTTGAAGAACAGCTGGAGTTGGGAAAGCGGGGTGATGAAGAAGCCATGACCCTGGATGAAGACTTTTTGCGTGCACTTGAATATGGAATGCCGCCCACTGCCGGACTTGGTATTGGCATCGACCGTCTCACTATGGTAATGACCAACTCACCGTCAATCCAGGATGTGATTTTCTTCCCCCAGATGAAGCCGGAGAAAGTAACCGTGGTCAACCATGAGGAAGCTTTCAGGACCATGGGCATCCGCGAGGACATCTGGCCGATGCTCCTGAAATTGAATATACACACGCCGGAGCAAGTGCGGGAGACCAAAGCCACCAAATTGCTGAACGACCTGGGCGGTATGCGCAAGAAATTGAAACTGGATAACGTACCGGCGGTGACCCTTCAGGAAATTGAAGGGTGGCAAAAGCCGGCCTAGTTGTCGAAGAAAGAGCGTGTCCTGTTTAGTTTCAAATCCCGCAACATATTTGATTTTACGTTGATCGTGAAGTTATAGGATTGGAACTTGCCGAACGGCACCCAGGAAAGATTCATTTGCCAGCAGTGGAGGTCGCGGCTGAGCGTCACCGTGGTATAGGTTATTTCATGTTGTTGAAAATCGTAACCTGTATTGAATACTATTTTCCAATGTTCTGACAGGCCGAAGTCTCCGTTTAGCCTTACTGTTTGTGTGATGCGCGGACCTGTATTTACCTGATGCTGATAATCGGCGTTGTAGGCTATGCGCAGGTTCCAGGGAATATTGAAATCAATATAGCTGTCCGGGTTTTGTAACAGGTATTTCTTGTCTGCATCGGTGGCATTCGATTTTGAAATCTTGTCACGGGTGTCTGTATCCTTTTTCTGACCCTTGGGATTCAAGTTGGTGCTGAGGGCGATATTGGCGGCTGTTATTCGTCCAATGTTGTTTTTTTCCTGAAGCACTTGCCAGTTTGGGTTAGTAGCGTTATGGCTGCCCCAGGCATATTCTGTAGTACGGATTTCTTTGGTGACGATATCTTTTTCAGCGACGGCATTGGACTGAACCGTGACATATTTATAAGGATCCAGTGTAGCGGTCATGTTAACATTCAATTTGTCGTTCAACACATTGGTATTCGCTGCCAGGTTGAAGGGTGCTAACTTGAATGAGTCGGCCTTGAAATTATAACTGCTGGAGACGGAAAGCGTATTGAACAAGGCAACTTTTCGGGCTACCGTATCCTTCCGGCTCTTCACCTTCATTTCGATGTTGTTGTTGATACCGAAACTGATACCGCTGGATGAGCCAGTTGTTGCCGAACCATATACAAAGTTTTCATGAACGGACTTAAACACAGGATATTTATTGTTCTTTAGGTTGAACTCCTGAAAATAGCCAAAGGCAGGGTCGCTGAAATCGGGTTGATAGCTGTACCCGATACTGGGGTTAATGATGTGCCGGATGGCCTGGACCCGACTGGTCTTCTTAAAGAAATAGGTACCATAAATCCGGGTAGTGAGGTTAACGCTGGTTTGGTAGGTGCTCAGCCTGTTGAATCCACGGATGGTATCTTTGACGGCGACGGTGCTGTCATTGGTTTTTGCCCAATTGAGTTTTTCAAAATACCATACTTCATTGTAATTGATGCTGGGACTTACGGTGAAGAATTTCAGTACCTTAAACGAAGTGCTCAGGGGAAGTACATACCGCACACCCTTTCTGGCGTTGCGCATGAGCAGCGGTAAATTCTGGAAATCAAATTTCGCGATACTGTCATGCGTAATCTGTTTGCCGTTTTTGTCGTAAAAATTACGTCCAAGATTATTGGTGATCTGGTTGGTGGCGGTCATCGTCAATCGGGTAGAGAGATTCTGAAGCAGCATTCCTTTGGATACCTTCTTGAAAGGATAGATGTTGTTGACGTTGAAGCTCAGGTCTGGCAACGGCATATCCACTTCTTTGGTAGTAAGGTCCTGGTTGATCCGGTAATTAATACCCATACTTACCTTCGATCCGAAGGTTTTTGAATAGGAAATGTTTGAGCTGAGTTTCCGGGTGGTGTTGTCAAGCCGTGCAACAGATGGGTTGGTGTTAACGCCTAGGAAGTTACTGTTGTTGAAGGAAGCAGTGGCGGCATTCACCGATGCAGAGAATCTCCCTGTGCCTTTTGTTTGCGGGGTGTGGTTCCAGGTAATCCTGAAATCTTTGACGGTATTGGGGACCTCTACGTTGGTGGATGTTCGGTTACTGGTGAAAGAGAAGTTAAAGGCACCGGTGTACTTGTACCGCATCCGGTAGTTGGAGTTCAGGTAAATAGCCGATGATCCGCGGGAATACAGGTCACCGGTGATTTGCATTTTAATGTAGTCGTTGATATCAAAAAAGTAGCCCCCGTTACGAAGGAAAAAGCCGCGATTGCGTTCCTCGCCATAGGCAGGAACAATAATGCCGCTCGCACTCTTGCGGGGTGATGGGAAGATACCAAACAAAAAACCCACGGGCAGAGGCACCGAATTCACAGCCATGTGAAAAGGTCCCACCACCATCTTGTCTCCGGGGATTGCTTTTGCCCGTGTGGCAATAATCTCATAATGGGGTTCCTTGAGATCGCACGTAGTATAAGCATTGCGGATGCTCAGCAATTCGTTTCTTTCATTTTTGTACACTGCGTTGCCGTGAAGGATACCTTCCCCTTGCTTGGTCAGCACTTCTGAAATGCGGGCCTTCTTGGTTTTGAAGTTGTAAATAATACTCTTGGTTTCGTACTTCTCAGCGCCATTAATAAAAATGGGATACCCACGGTCTTTTCCGGTAGAGTCGGGCTTCCCATCTGCAGAAATCGTTGAGGTCTCGTAATCAATCGTGATGTCTTCAGCCATCAGTTGTATAATTCCATATTGGATCTTCGCATCACCGTAGAGGTGGACAATCTTACGATCTACCGAGGAACGGATGGAGTCTCGGGCGCTGTAGGTAATGGTTGTTTCAATGTCGCTCTGGTGCTTCCGGATCGAATCAGCCTTGAGTGCGCGACGCTTGGCATTCACAACCGCTGTGTCAGCGGACAGGATCTCGGCTTTGATCGCTGTGGGTGCCTTGGTTGCTGGCCGAATATCCTGACCAAAAGCCGGAAAACTGAACCAAATCATCCCTAAAAACGTGAATAGCCGTAGCATCCACCAGAGAGGCGCAGCAAGCGGAAATTTAGTTTTTAGCGAAAAATTCACGATTTTGTGCGAATTTATGTCAAATAGGTCATATCACTACCGTTGTGAATAACCGAATCAAGGTCTTTTTGATAGCAATAACCTTGCTAAACTCTTCAGCGACCTCGGAGGTGGCTGAGAATAAGGTCGAAACGGTGGTGATTGATGCTGGCCATGGTGGTAAAGATCCAGGAACCCGGGGCGTGTCGGTGCGGGAAAAAGATGTGGCACTGAAAATCGCCTTGAAAGTAGGGGGGCTGATCGAAAAAAACCTCACGGGCGTAAAGGTGATCTATACCCGTAAGGATGACCGATACCTGGCCCTGGATCAACGGGCGGCGATTGCCAATAAGAATAAGGCCGATCTGTTCATTTGCATTCACGCGAATGCTGTCTCCCGGGCGGAAATCAGCGGTACGGAGACCTACGTGATGGGCTTGCACAAATCAGAGGGGAACCTCGATGTGGCCAAGCGGGAGAATGCCGTAATTCTCCTGGATGATAATTATGAAGAACGCTATGAAGGGTTTGACCCTAATAGCCCTGAGTCAAATATTCTTTTTTCACTAACCCAAAGTGCTTTTCAGGAAAGCAGTTTGAAGTTTGCAGAGAAGGTAGAAAGCGAATTTAAAAACCGGCTGGGCCGCCGAAGTCATGGGGTAAAGCAGGCCGGTTTTTGGGTGCTGTGGCGTACAGCCATGCCCAGTGTGTTGATTGAGGTAGGTTTTTTGACCAATCCGAAAGAAGAAAAGTTTCTCGGAGAAGAAGCGGGACAAAACATGATCGCCTCCGGCATTTACCGGGCATTTAAAGAGTATAAGATACAAGTAGAATCCATAAACTGAACGGTGTGAGAAATAAGGAATTGATGGTGGGATTGTTTGCGGCCGCAGCCATGGCCATTTTGTATTTGGGGATTGATTACCTCAAAGGGAATGATTTCTTTTCCTCCAGTGCAAAGTACTATGCGATCTACGAAAACGTAGACAACCTCGCTGTATCAAACCCGGTGCTCGTAAGCGGCTTCGCAGTGGGTCGTGTTAGCAAAATCAAAATCATGCCTAACAAGACGCACAGTGTTTTGGTGGAAATAGACATCGACGCTGATATCAAGTTGGGAGATTCTACCAAAGCTATTCTCGATAGTGAATTATTGGGTAGTAAATATATCCTCCTGTCTATCGGCGAAGTAAAGGAGCCTTTGTTGCCCGGCGACACCATCTATTCTGAATTGGCTAAGGGAATGTTTGATGTACTCACGGAAACAGCACAACCTGTAGCCAGCAACGTGGAGTCTTCCCTTCGTAAATTCAATGTGGTGATTGAGAACCTGGCGCGCAATTCGCAACGGTTGGATTCCATCTTCATCAGCCTGCAGACTACGCCACATTTACTGAACAATGCACTTATTACTGCCAATAACCGGATTGATCAGGTTTCTTCTAATTTTAATGATGTAGCTACAAACCTCAATACCTCATTGGTGGAGTTGCGCCCTGCGCTTAAGAATTTCAGTGTGTTGTCTGACTCCCTTAAGACGATGCAGATCAACAAAACGGTAGCCAAGACACAACAGACTTTGACAAGCCTGAACGAGACTTTGATGAAAATGAGAAAAGGTGACAACACGGTAAGCAAACTCATGACTGAGGATACATTGTACGTAAACCTCAACAAACTCATGAAGAGTATGGACAGTCTCGTGGTCCATATCAATCGCTACCCCAAGCACTTTACCTCACCGCTCGGTAAGAGCCACAAAAAAGTAGAACGCGACCGCTTGCGCGAGGAAGCCAAAAAGAAAGCGGCATCAACTACGCCCAAATAGCCAGGCACCGGCCATGGATCTGGAGTTCAATCGCAACGAAGATGTCTTCAAGCAACTGTGTTTTCAACTGCGGACGCGGGAGAAGAAGATAGCCCTGGGCGGCGGCGAGAAAAAAATCGATGAACAGCATCAAAAGGGAAAACTGACAGCCCGGGAGCGGATCAACTATCTGCTTGATAAGGATTCCCGCTTCCTGGAGATCGGGATGTTTGCCGGTGATGGTATGTATGCTGAACAAGGTGGCTGTCCCGGAGGTGGTGTGGTAGCTGGTTTAGGCTACGTTAGTGGCCGCCTGTGTGTGGTCGTAGCCAATGATGCCACGGTCAAAGCAGGTGCCTGGTTTCCAATTACAGCCAAGAAAAACCTCCGTGCCCAGGAAATAGCGATGGAAAACCGAATCCCGATCATTTACCTGGTCGACAGCGCTGGAGTTTTTCTTCCAATGCAGGATGAGATTTTTCCGGACAAGGAACATTTTGGAAGACAGTTTAGAAATAATGCCAGGATGTCCTCTATGGGCATTGTTCAAATTGCGGCGATCATGGGAAGCTGCGTAGCGGGTGGTGCTTACTTGCCCATAATGTCGGACGAAGCCATGATCGTGGATAAAACCGGATCGATATTTCTAGCAGGCTCTTATCTCGTCAAAGCCGCGATTGGCGAGGTGGTAGACAACGAAACCCTGGGTGGAGCAACCACGCATTGCGAAATTAGCGGGGTCACAGATAATAAGTTCCCCAACGATGAAGCTTGCCTGGATTACATCCGCCGATTGATGGACAAGCTGGGTGCAACACCGGCAGCTGGACTGGATCGCATTACCCCAAAGTCACCAGCCGTGAAGCCGGAAACGATTTATGGTATAATCCCGGCAGATCGTACCAAGCCTTATGATACGCGCGAAGTCATCCGGTGCCTGGTCGATGATTCACAGTTTGATGAGTACAAGGCGCTTTATGGTCAAACATTACTTTGTGGCTTTGCACGGATCGATGGTTGGGCGGTTGGCATTGTAGCCAATCAACGCAACATGGTAAAGAATAAAAAAGGGGAGCTGCAAATGGGAGGGGTCATCTATTCAGACTCCGCCGATAAGGCAGCACGCTTTATCATGAACTGCAACCAGCGCCGCATTCCATTGGTCTTTTTACAAGATGTTAGCGGCTTTATGGTAGGCAGCAAAGCCGAACATGGCGGAATCATCAAAGACGGCGCTAAAATGGTGAATGCCGTCGCTAACTCGACGGTACCTAAGTTTACCATTATGATGGGAAATTCATATGGTGCTGGTAACTATGCCATGTGCGGCAAAGCCTATGACCCGCGACTGATCGCCGCGTGGCCTTCGGCGCAAATAGCTGTGATGAGCGGAGCTGCAGCTGCCAAGACGCTGTTGCAAATCCGGGTGAGTACACTCAAGGGGCAAGGCAAGACGATCAGTCAGGAGGAGGAAGGCAAACTGTTGAAAGAGATCACCGATCGCTACAATGAACAGCTTAGTCCATACTACGCTGCCTCACGCCTGTGGGTGGATGCGGTAATTGATCCGCTGGAGACTAGACATTTTATCTCTTGCGGCATCGAGGCGGCAAACCATGCCCCGCTGGAGAAGTTTAACCCGGGCGTAATTCAAACCTGATGGACGAAAAGGAGATCAAGGCGCTGATTTCCCTGCTCGATGATGAAGACAAGCAGGTGGCTGCGCATGTGCAGGAAAAAATACTTTCCCTTGGACCAACAGCCATTCCTTACCTCGAGTTGGAATGGGAGAATAACTTTAGCCCGTTGTTGCAATCGCGCATCGAAGACATCATTCACACCTTACAATATGAATTGGTGAAGTCCAGGCTTCTGGATTGGTACAATCAACCTGAAAAAGACTTACTTACCGCCATGTGGATTCTGGCATCCTATCAATATCCCGACATTGAACTCGAGAAACTAAAGCAGGAACTGGAACAGATTTATTATGAGACCTGGCTGGAGTTCAGGAACGACCTCTATCCGATTGATCAGATCAAAGCATTGAACGGGGTGCTGTTCAATAAACTCAGGTTTGGTGCAAACACCAAGAACTTCCATTCACCGGGTAACTCCATGATCAATGTGGTGCTGGAAAGCAAAAAGGGAAACCCGATCACCCTCTGTGTGATTTATATGCTGGTCGCCCAGAAACTGAAGTTGCCGGTTTTTGGCGTAAACCTTCCCAATTTATTTATTCTTACCTATAAGGACGACCAGGGCAATCAGTTTTACATCAATGCTTTCAACCGGGGGTTGATATTCTCTAAACAGGATATTGAAAACTATATCGGGGAGTTGCACCTCGTGCCCCAGCCCTCTTTCTTTGAGCCTTGCGATAACCTGGAAATCATGCGCCGGGCAATGAGAAACCTCGTCATGTCGTTTGAGAAAATGGGAGAGCACGCAAAAGCCGAAGAGATTAAATTGTTGTTGATTGAAATATCGGCAGGGGGTGAGTTGGGGGTCTGAGGTGCAGTGTTATTTCTTATTGCTGTCTTTTTTTGTTCTTTCCCACATTTCAAGCACGTTGAAATAGAGGTTAACGAAGTATTTACCGAAGGCGGCAACGGATACAACCAGCAACTTGAGATAAACAGGCCACCACATGCGTACTTATTTTCTTCTGATGGTACAACCGCTCGCGCGAACTTCTGACTGTGCAGGAGCCCTCCCTTCCAGCAGGTTGTCAATGGCCGATTGCAACCACGGTTGGGTCACGGCTGAAGCCATTTGAGGATTGTCATCGATGGCACCCCGATATACCAATGTCAGTTTAGTATTTTGTTTTTTTAGCAGAAACGCTTCAGGCGTTTTGTGTGGATCAAGAATCTTTGATAACTGCTGCTGATTGTCGGTATATAACGTCAACGAAGAAAATGGTGTCGAGGGGTTTGTAACTGCAGATTCAGCAGGATCAATAAAATAAAAACTGACCTGGCCTGCGTAACGATCACGGAGTAATTGTAGTCGTTCGGCATAATACCCATCAAACGGACAATCAGGGCTTGTGAAAATAACCACGACACCGGCACAGGCCACACATTCAGAAAGCAAAACGGTTTGGCTGTCGCTTTTGCGAACCAGTGTGGCGTTTGGAATATCCTGCCCGTTACCTGTTAAGGCCGGCACCAGACACACCAGACAAAGTATCCATTTATTCATGTGCGTGTTGTATTGGTATATACCCAAATAAAGTCAGGGGTAACTTCATAATGTAGGTTGACCTGCAGTGAAGCCTTGCTCTGCACAATCGTGCCGGAAAGACTACCCCGATTCCCCATAAGAAAGGGTTCAACCCGAAGATGCTCGCTAAACAACAAGCTCCGCTGGCCATAGCATTTATAGAGGGCTTCTTTCGCGCACCAATAAATACATAGTTTGGTCAGGTTATTAGCGGCGTCATCCGTTTCCGCCGGGGAAAACATACGTGGTGCGATGGTGCGGAGTTTTTCCTTAGGTTGCTCCAGGTCAATGCCCACCGACTGGCGTGGGTCAATTTGCACGGCCACATAAGGAAATGAGTGGGTAAGGGCCAAATGGTGAGGAAGTCCTTTCAGGAATGGTTTGCCAAATTCATCTTTCCGGACGCCGGTATACTCAAGACCAATATCTTGCACCAATTGGGCAATAAGGGCCCTCGCCGCAAGCCATTCCAGCCGCTTCGGTGGGTGAATGATATCTTCTGGGCAACTCTCCAAAGCAAGAAAAGATAGTTGTTCCTCCGGCTCCTCAATTCGCCATAGTGCTACAGCACTGTCTATTCCCTGCCAGACGGTTTTTATCAGTGGCATTTGGTTATTGAGTTAGGGAGGATCAATTTTAGGCAAAGATACACAAAGCCGTCGCGGTGATGAGCATAGCGGTGACACGTCTTCATACGTACCAGGGACATCGGGACAGTGTTTACACATTGACAGCCGGGCCGCTGCCGCATGTATTTTTCTCTGCTGGTGGTGACGGGCTTGTGGTTAGGTGGAATATGAAACACCCGGATGAAGGTGATCTGTTGGCTCAATTGCCCCATTCCGTTTATGCATTGAGCTACTGGCCCGATAAACAGTACCTGATAGCCGGCCACAATACGGAGGGAATTCATGTGATAGATACCGTACATCGAAAGGAAGTGGCTTCATTGAAGTTGGGTTCGGCATCTATTTTTGATATACGTGTCATCAACGGCCAGGCCTGGATTGCGGCTGGAGATGGCTGCGTAACGGTAGTAAATCTGTCTTCGATGACGGTGCTGCATAAAATGGAAGTAAGCAGCAAGAGTGCACGGACCATAGCAATTCATCCTTTTAATGGCACGGTAGCGGTAGGGTACAGTGATCATGCAATCCGTGTATTTGACAGCAGAAGTTTCGAGCAACTTGCCGGATGGACAGGGCATTCGAATTCTGTCTTTACCCTCGCGTACACCCGGGATGGCCATTTTTTGTTAAGTGCCGGTCGGGATGCGCACCTGAAGGCCTGGGATGTGCAGGGTAATTATGGCCAGCACGGTGACGTAGTAGCACACCTCTTTGCCATCAATAACCTCGATTTTAGTCCAGATGGCAAACATTTTGTAACTTGCAGCCTGGATAAGTCGATCAAGATTTGGCGAACGGCCGACCTGACGCTCTTGAAGGTTATTGATAAAGCCCGTCATGCAGGACATGGTACATCGGTGAACCGGGTACTATGGACTACGTATAAGGATCAGGTACTCAGTGCCAGCGATGATCGAACGATATCCAGTTGGGACGTAATTTTTTAAACTAACGATTAACCCGCTACGTCATGAAAGTAACACCGCTCGAAATCCGTCAAAAGACGTTTGAACGCACCTTGCGTGGCTACGACAAGGATGAAGTCAATGCGTTTCTGCTATCCCTTTCGCAGGAATGGGAGCGCATGAATGATGAGGTAAAGGAGTCACGCATGAAACTGGATGCTGCCGAGCGTGAGGTGGCCAAGTTGCGTGAAGTAGAGTCTTCGTTATACAAGACGTTGAAAACAGCAGAAGATACTGGTGCCAACGTAGTCGATCAGGCACGTAAAGCAGCTGAGTTGCATTTGCGTGAGGCGCAAATCAATGCTGATGCACTCGTCAACGAGGCTAAAGCCAAGGCTAAAAATGTTATTGAAGAGGCTGACGAAACCTCGCGACAACTGCTGGGTGAAATGGAAGATAAACTGAAAGAACTGGTTTCTCAATACAAGAACCTCGAGTCACAGCGCAACAACCTCGTCGACGATCTTCGTCGCCTGGCCAATGAAGCGCTTGACCGCGCTGAACGTGCACGCACAACAACACGCGACTTCAATGCAGACGAACATCTTACGTTTGCCCGGCGCGAGGTAAAAAAAGCAAATCTCCCGGCAGAAAATACGCCCAAGAAACTGCGTCCGGAAATGCCCGTGCCGACGGTCTCCAAAACACCGATGGCCCAGGAGCCGCTGCGCTCATTCTTCGATGAAGTGGCATGACAGGAAAGGTAGTTCTTGAAGGGCTGGAGTTTCATGCTTACCATGGGGTCTACGCCCATGAAAGGTCATCCGGAAATAAGTTTGAAGTGGATATTGAAGTAGAGACACGCTTTACCGATTCCGCCTTTCAGGATGACCTTACCGGGACAATCAATTACGAGGATGTCTATGATGTAATAAGGATCGAGATGGCCAAACCATCCAAATTGCTGGAGCGGGTTGGGCACCTGATTGCCGAAAAAATACTGGAGCGATTTCAGGATGCAATTGCTGTTCAGATAACGATTGCCAAATTCAATCCTCCCATCGGAGGTGTGTGCCGTAAGGCCTCCATTACCATCCGGCAAAGCCGTTGATGTCGTCAGGCCGTCACGGTGGATTCCAGAAATACAAAGCCCCTCGCGTCTTCGCGATCCTGAAAATCAACGGTCTTGCCGATCACATAAAGGGTGTGGCGTTTATCGACATGACATAGTATCCCTGTCTGCGTGTACGACAAATCCGTGCCCCGGGCCTTGTCAAACCCCAGCATCAGTTGATGGCCACCGCAACCAGAGCCGCCCCGGATTCCTATCCGAAGACCATAACCAGCTGGGATATTTTTAGTTTGCATGATATGCTTTACCTCTTCGGCTGCCCGTGCGGTAAGGCTTACAGGTTGGAGGTTATCAAACATGATGAGATTTAGGGGTTGTGGTATATCGGGCAACCCAAAGCCTTCGTTATTGGGAACCGGACAACGATCAAAATTACCTAAATTTTAACACCTTTACGGAACGAAACTAGACTATGGAAGCCCTTATTGAATTCGGAAAAATCCTGCTGCCGGCCTCACTGGTACTCTACGCCGTTTACCTGACCGTGCGCTCCTTTATCCACAGGGAACTGGAATCAAAGCGAATGGAGATCCGGGCACGATCCATTGAAACCATATTGCCCAACCGGCTTCAGGCCTATGAAAGAATGTGTCTTTTTCTGGAACGCATCTCACCCCCGAATCTGTTGCTCCGATTGAATAATCCGGGATACACAGCACGTGAGTTTCATAAAGTACTGTTGGACGAGATCAGAAATGAGTACAACCACAATGTTTCTCAACAGATATACATGAGCGACGAAGTGTGGAACATGATCCGGAATGCCAAAGAAGATCTGACGATCCTGATCAATGAAGCCTCAGCGGGTCTCGAAGCAGAGGCCACCGCACTTGATCTGTCGCGGCGTATATTTGAACTGACGCTGGAGAAAAAGGTGGAGCCCATCAGCCACGCCCTCGTGGAGCTAAAGAAAGAAATCCAGCAAACCTTCTGATGAGAACCGCCATCGTTGCAGGATGTACCGGCCTGATTGGGGCTCAACTGGTTGACTTTTTGTTGGCACACCCTCAATACCAATCCGTGTTAACTATTTCACGAAAACCACTCTCCATCAAGAACAACAAACTGGAGCAGCGGGTAATGGAATTGGACAGCTTGGATACGCTCGATCAGATTCCCTCTGGTGCAGACGTTTTTTGCTGTCTGGGCACCACCATCAAACAGGCTGGTTCAGAGGCGGCGTTTAGAAAAGTAGATTTTGAATATCCCCTCGCACTTGCGCATGCCACCCACGCTCAGGGTGCCCGTTCTTTTCACCTGGTTACCGCCCTGGGGGCTGATAAAAATTCCGCTGTGTTTTATAACCGGGTGAAGGGCGAAGTGGAGGAGGCTGTTCGTCAAATTGGCTTTTCATCCCTTCACTTCTATCAACCATCCTTGTTGCTTGGTCATCGGACAGTTAGGCGGGCCGGAGAAGGCGCCGCTGAATTGGTGATGCGGGCCCTGGATTTCCTCATACCCAGAAAATATAAGGCTATTGATTCCGCCAAAGTTGCGCGGGCCATGGTGCAGGCGGCAATCCGCGATGAAGCAGGAATTGTCATTCATACTTCAGGAGAAATGCAAGCCTGTTAAGGGTATGATAGCCGTTATCCAGCGCGTATCTGAAGCTTCCGTGACTATTGGTGGTGCAGTAAAATCAGCGATTGCCAATGGTATGCTGGTCCTGGTGGGTATTGAAGAAGCCGATCAGGATGAGGACATCACCTGGTTAACATCCAAGGTGGTTAATCTCCGCATCTTTAATGATGCAGCGGGTGTCATGAATGTGAGTGTAAAAGATGTTGGTGGAGATATTCTATGCGTAAGTCAATTTACGTTGCAGGCCAGTACCCGCAAAGGGAATCGCCCCTCTTACATCAAGGCCGCACGCCCCGAAATAGCGATACCCGTTTATGAGAAGTTTGTAATGGCCCTGGGTGAACAACTTGGTAAGTCAATTCTTACGGGCGAATTTGGCGCTGACATGAAAGTCTCGTTGGTCAACGACGGACCCGTAACCATTATCATTGATACAAAAAACCGGACGTAAACATCAGAAGATCGCGATAGCGATCAGGACCACGTTTGCGATGATGTATCCGAACATCACAATTTTTGATCCCACCTTGCTAACGCGGATGCACGCTTCTTTGTGGCCCCGGTCATGGAGCTTAAGGCAAATTGCCGACACCAACAGGGTGGCGAAAATGGCGAAGAAGGTGATGGTGTGGAGTGAGTCCACCAGGGTGAACTGAGAGGATTCCGGAAGGAGGGAGTCAATAATATACTTGTTACCGACAGCGGCAAACAACCCACCGACAGGCAATCCGAAACGAGGCTCAAGTTCCCAGGGGTTGGGGGTAAAACTGATGAAAGCAATCAGGAAGGCAATGTACATGCCAACGAAGATTTTCATGAATAGTCCCCAGGCATCCCGTTCAATGTCCATATCAATGTCAAATGTGGCAAAGTCAGAAAGCTGTTGCTTGGCCCTATGATCACCGAAGGAAGTTTCATACTCATTATTGTGCGAGCTTACGCTGAAATTATTGATCGTCCATCCATCGATAGCAATTTTGCGAGCAAACCGGCTGCCGGCTGTATCCGGCTTGAATACCAGGGTGTTTTTGTCGAACAGTGTATTTTCTATTTGAATATGCAAGTGTTGTGAGTCAAAAGGAAAATCACCTACCCGCCAATTTTCCTTCATCACGCATTTCATTTTCATGATAACCCACTTGCTTCCTTCGATGCTGTCGGTGATAATTTCCGACTCGATGCTCTTGGCATTGGGTACGTCCAGTTGTTTGTTAAAATCGAAGTCTTTGTTTTTGTACAAAAACCACAACCAGAAGCGGATGGTGTATTCCTTATCGTGAAAGTTGATGTCATGGACGCTGATCACATAGGCACCCGCCTTCACCGTATCGGGTGGCGAAGCAAGGCCTTTGAAGGTGAGGCTCAGACAAATAACTCCCAGGATCAGTCGTTTAATCATGCCGTGGCGACAAAGAAGATATTGACAATAACATATGCAAAAAGAACAATCCTCGACCCTATCTTGTTCGCCCGCAAGCAGGCTTCCTTGTTGTCGGCGTTGTAGTACTTCATTGAGATGGCCGAAACCGCCAGCACGGATAAGATCCCGATAAAGGTGATGCTGTGCAAGGTATCCACCAGGCTGAACTCCGGAGATTCTGGTAATAGGGAATCAATGATGTATTTATTTCCTACTGCCGCAAACAGACCACCGACAGGCAGTCCAAAGCGAGGTTCCAGTTCCCAGGGTTGGGACGCAAAACTCACAAGGGCGATAAGAAAGGCAATGTACATGCCGATAAAGATTTTCATAAACAGACCCCAGGCATCCCTTTCGATGTCCATGTCAATTTTGAAGGTAGAAAAGGTTTGTGCGTCATGGCCGGGTTGCGGGTCGCCAAAGCCGGTGTTATACCGTGTGGTGTCTTCACTGACCGCAAAATTTTTCACAGTCCAACCATCCATTCCTTCGATGTCATCGAACATGGAGTGGCGCACGTCAGCCTTAAATACCAGTTTATGCCGGTCAAACAAGATGTTCTCCACACGTACACGCAAATGCTGTTTGTCGAACGGGAAGTTATGCACCACCCAGTTTTCTTTCATGACACACTTCATTTTCATCTGCACCCAGGTCTTGCCATTGATGGTATCATAGATTACCTCTGGCTCGTCGATTTCCTTCGCATTGGGAATATCAAGTTGGGTTTTGAAATCAAACTCGGGATTGTCGTGAAGGAACCACATCCAAAAGCGGATGGTGTATTCTTTATCGTGAAAATTGATATCGTGAACACTAATCACGTACACACCCACCTTCACGGAGTCGGGGGTGCTCCCGAGTGGGCGGCCATACATCGTGTATGAAGAAGCTAGCAATGTGATCAGGAAAATTAGTCGTTTCATGGGGTGGACGGGGTAAGGCGTTAAATTAATCCCGTCAGGAGCACTTGTGCAAACGATCACCAGGTGATATTCTGCCAATTCGACCAACAGAACTGCCCATGCCGGGCATACGCCGCGCAAAAAGGTTATTTGGTTACAATGCGCTAAATTTCGGGCTTAAACATATCAGATATGCATAGCGCCCTGGTTCACACACATTCTTTGCTTCGTTACTTTGTATTGATTCTCCTGTTGCTGGTTATTGCCAAGGCATGGATGGGTATGAACGGCAAAAAGCCCTTCGGAAAGGCAGACAATATGCTTAGCCTGACCTTGTTTTCGGTCACCCATACCCAACTTCTGATAGGGTTGATTCTGTACTTTTTTGCCAGCCCTCTGGTGCACTTCAGCGGGGCGGCTATGAAGGATCCGATTATCCGGTACTGGACAACTGAGCATAGCGTCCTCATGATTGCCGCAGTAACACTCATCACCATCGCCCGGATTTCCATTAAGAAAATGGCGGATGATACAGCCAAACACAAGCGTCTCTTTTGGTTTAATACCATTGCATTGTTGCTTATCCTCCTGGCCATCTGGATGAGCAAGCGTGGATTCTTTAGTATACCCGGTGCAACAGCCTGATTAGAAGAAATGACCACAAAACACTCCATTATGCGGTCGATGATTATAGCTACACTTGCTTTGTTGGTGTATTCTGTACATGCTCAGCAATTCAGTCCGAGATATACACTCACCAAACTTAAGGAGGTAAACTCGGTGTACCATGATGCTGCCCCTGTGATTTCTCCGGATGGTAAAAAGCTCTATTTGTTTGTGGCCGATCATCCCGCCAATACCTATGGCAAGGAAGGTACCCAGGACATATGGCTCAGCACCAAAGATGATAAGGGTGTCTGGTCTGCTCCCCAACACCTCGGGTCACCGTTTAACCAAAGCAAATCAAATCAGGTATTTCAGGTATTGCCCGATGGTTCTTTGTTTGTGCGTGGTGGGCGGAGCAAGAACGATAAAGGATTCTCCCTCGTAAATCCCGGCGGTGCATGGTCTGAAATCGGATACAAGGATTTTGCAACCATGGCCAAAGGCCGGTTTAACGGTGCTACCATTTCTGCCAATAAACAACACATGATCCTTTATTTCTCAGAGACAGATAAAGGCATAAAAAGTGATCTTTACGTCAGTCACCTCGAAGGGGGCGCCTGGTCGAGACCTGTTAAGCTCAAGATTAGTTCATCCGCAGACGAGTTTGCTCCCTTCATCGGACCAGATGACAAGACACTATATTTCGCCAGCGACAGACTGGGGCAGGGACGTCAGGGTGGAACAGATATTTATAAATCTACACGGCTCGACGACAGTTGGAATAATTGGACAGACCCGGTGAACCTTGGCAAGTCGATCAATACCGCTGCAGCGGATGATTATTTCTCCATCGACGCAGCTGGCAATGTATATACAGCCAGGTCCAACAGCCGCTCTGATGGTGGAAACCTCGATGTTTTCATCCTGGTACCCAGGTCTGTAAAGGTGATGCTGACAGGTGTCGTGTTTGATGAGAAAACCAAACAGCCGGTGCCTGCCAATGTGAACGTTACGGTAAACGAGCTTAAACCCATCGTCTTAAAAGCGCCTGCTTCTGGGAAGTTTGAAACGAAGATTCCGGAGACAAATAAATATGTATTGAATGCCAATGCATCAGGCTACCAACCCCGCGACCTTGAAGTGGTTGTACCACCGCTCGGCAGTGATACCACACTCACGGTGGAGGTGTATCTGACACCAATTGCCCGCGCACTGGTTCTGGGAGGTACGGTTTTCAATAAAAAGACAAATGAGCCCATTAATGCCAAGGTGAACTTTTCATTAAAGCCTGAGCGCAAGAACCTGTATAGCGTGTCCGCCCCGGATGGCAAGTACCAGGTGGAAGTGGAAAAGACAGGCTGGTATGTGCTTCAGGCTACTGCCGAAGGATATTTGTCGGCATCAGACAGTGTTAATTTTGCAACCGAAGACCTTTCTCCGGTAGTTAAAGACTTGTTTCTCCAGCCGATTGAAGTAGGACTTACGGTGCGACTTAAGAACATTTACTTTGATTTCGACAAGACCACCCTGAAGAGCGAGTCATTTGTTGAGTTGAATAAAGTGGTGAGTTTTCTCGAGGATAACAAAACGGTGGAAATCGAAATTTCCGGCCATACCGACAGCAAAGGCTCGGATGAGTATAACCTGAATCTGTCGCAAGGTCGCTCACAAGCCGTTGTTGATTACCTGGTGAGTCAGGGTATTGACCGTGCACGCCTTACGGCGAAGGGGTATGGCGAATCCAAGCCTATTGACTCTAATGACACGGAGGCCGGCCGAGGTAATAACCGCCGTGTAGAGTTTACTGTATTGAAGAAATAATAAAACGATCAAGATGAAAATATCACCCCGTTTTTTTCTGATGCTGTTTGCCTGCCTGATGGCGGTATCCGCCTTTGGTTTGAGCGACACCCTGCGATACACCGTGCTCACAACGGAAAAAATTTCAGGTAAACAATTGGTCTGGTCCGATGGACCCAACCAGATTTCCTATGCTTACCAATTCAACGACCGCGGTCGCGGACCAAAGATTCGAGTGGATATCCAGTTAGAAAACGGAGTCATCGTTTCACGTACAGTCAAGGGCGTAGATTATTTCAAAGGTGCTGTCAATGAGCAGTACACATTGTCCAATGGCACCGCTACCTGGAGCAATAAAACAGAGCGTGGAAGTAAGGCAGTGAATGGCCCTGTGTTGTATAGTGCTATGGAAGGAGCGCCAGGTGAAATTGAATTGGCATTGCGACTGTTGTGGAAACAGCCCAGCCACGAACTTGACTTGATCCCCGCAGGGAAACTAAAGGCGCGGCATGTCAAGAATCATACTGCGCGCGTGAATGGCTTTCCTGAAGAACTTGAGATGTATGAGTTTTCGGGTTCCGGTGGACCTCCGGCCTATTTATGGTTAACCCCCAAGCATGAATTTTTTGCCGAAGTAACAGATTGGAGTTCTATCATCAGGCAAGGGTATGAGTTTCTAGTGCCCGAGCTGATCAAGTTGCAGGATGAGATTGAAGAGGACTATTATGCAGAGCAGGCCGTTAAACTCACCCACTTGCCGAAGACGGCTGTGGCATTTACCCATGTCAATGTGTTTGATGCTAACAAAGGAAAAGTAATCGCTGATCAGACGGTAGTGATGGAAAACGGAAAGATCACCCAGGTCGGGAAGGCCAAGAAGATACAATTGCCTGCTGGAGTGAAAGAAGTAGACGGCCATGGAAAGATGCTATTACCAGGATTGTGGGATAATCATGCTCACTATGACATGACCCAGGGACTGTACCACCTGGCCGGTGGCGTTACCAATATTAAGGACATGGCCAATGCGCTCAACCTGCCAGAAATTAAAGGGATGGTTGACCAGGATGAGTTGCTCGGTCCTGAGATTTCAATCATGTCTGGATTCATAGACTTTGCTGGTCCTTTTGCCGGTCCTACCGGAAAGATTGTGAAGACACTCGACGAAGGTCTTGCCGCTGTAAACTTCTATGCCGACAAAGGATATCAACAGGTGAAATTGTACAGTTCAATACCGGTAGAATGGGTGAAGCCACTCGCTGCGGAGGCCCATAAACGCGGATTGAAGGTAGTGGGTCACGTGCCTTCTTACATGACAGCCGAGCGCGCCATCAACGATGGCTATGATCAGGTGATCCACATGAACATGATCATGCTCAATTTTCTGGGTGACACCATCGACACCCGCTCCATGGGGAGATTTATTAAGGTGGCTGAGCGCGCCCGCCAGATTGATACCAAGGGCCCTGCTGTCGCTAAATTCATTCAGTTACTCAAGTCACGGCAAATCGTGGTAGATCCTACCATGGCTATTTTCGAAGGTATGTTTACCAATGAACCTGGTAAGATGGCAGCCGGATATGAAACGGTGGCGTCTACGCTGCCTCCCGAGATTCGGCGGAGCCTGTATCGGGGCGGTTTGCCAACCATGAAAGGTAATGAAGCCGCCTACAGAGAGTCATTTGCCCGAATGATGGAAATGATAAAGTTGTTTCATGCCAACGGAGTCACCTTCCTTCCCGGAACGGATGACTTCCCTGGATTTGCTCTCCATCGCGAATTGGAGTTGTACGCCAAAGCCGGAGTTCCCAATGCAGAAGTCCTGCGCAAAGCTACCCTCTTATCTGCTCAGGTTGCAGGTAAGTCGGCTACACTGGGTACCATTGAAGTCGGTAAGCAGGCTAACCTGGTCTTGGTGGATGGCGACCCGGTGAAAAATATCAGTGACATCCGTCGGGTGGAGTGGACCGTCAAGAATGGCCGGATGTATGAAGCGAAAGCCTTGTTTGCTTCCTATGGATTTGGCTTCTGGAAGTAGATCAGGAAACTAATCTGTTTCGTCGGTCAGTATTTCTTCTACCTGCGCTTTGTCTTTCTCGAAGATGTGCAGGCGCACACCCGGGAATATCTGGTTGCGCAAAGGAAAGAAACCGGTAAAATTCTCTTCCGTCAGGAAGCAGGGGACGCCATACGCGTCCAGTTTGGTCTTGGCCAGGTTTGCCTGAATGGGCGTATCATAAGCACTAAAGACGATAATCTTGTCGTTGCTTGCGTCCATGCTCAGGCGATTTTCACGGAAGTCATGGTCAACGAACCCATCACACTCTTGTCGTTGAAGAAAGAGGCAGATTCACTTTTCTCCTGCAGTCCCAGTACATACAGCAGGGGCAGGTAATGTTCAGGCGTAGGAATGGCGTACCGTGCCGCGGTACCCAATGCCTCGTATTGGATCAATGCCTGATGATCGCGGTTCGTGATCAGTCGCTTAAACGTGTCATTCATTTCCACTGCCCAGTCAAAACCGCCTTCCGGATTATGCCAATCGATCATGCGGAGGTTGTGAACCATGTTACCACTGCCAATGATCAACACTCCCTTTCTTCTCAGGGCACTGAGTTCTTTGGCCAACTCATAATGGAACGAAGGTTTTTGGGTATAGTCAATGCTCAATTGCAATACTGGAATATTCGCTTTGGGGTACATCCGCTTCACAATACTCCAGGTGCCATGATCCAGGCCCCATTCATGATCCAGTCCAACGGTCGTCTTGTGGATCATCGCGGCGGTTTCTTTTGCGAGAGCCGGGTTGCCCGGGGCAGGATATTGCACATCGAAGAGGGCCTGCGGAAATCCATAAAAGTCATGGATCGTTTTCGGTTTTTCCATCGCCGTGATGTGCGTGCCACGGGTAAACCAATGCGCAGAAATACAGAGCACCGCCGCAGGTACGGGCAGGGACTTTCCCAATTCTTCCCACTGTGAGGAGAAGATATTGTCTTCAATGCCATTCATGGGCGATCCATGTCCTACAAACAGGGCAGGCTGCCTGCTAGTCTGGTCATCGAGGGTATCAGAGAATTTCCTGAGGTCATTTAATGAGTTCATGGCAAGGAGTCCGAGGGCGGTTTGATGAAAAAATTGGTTTCGATTCATTGTTGTAGATACAACAGTTTGACCTGTTCAAAAGTTGCCGGATCGAAAAATAATCAAAAAGAGGCTAAATGTACCCGTTTTCGCGGTTTTAAGGATGCAATGACTAAATTGTGGATTCTGATGTAACAAACCCCGGCGCCCGGCGTCTGGCTATTGTAACCCAATGAACTTGCAGACTTTTCAGGATCGCGTTTTCCCGGTGAAGAACAAACTCTTTCGGTTTGCTTTTCGCCTCCTGGGCAGCAGTGACGATGCCAAGGACGTGGTGCAGGAGGTACTGATCAAAGTCTGGAGTGGGCGGGAGCAGTTGGATCAGATTCAGAATATGGAAGCCTGGTGCATGCGGGTGACGCGCAATTTGTCGCTGGACCGGTTGCGGGCACAACAACGTCGCCCCGAGGAGTCTATCGAACGAGGCCTGTATGTACAGGGCGACCACTCGCCGTTGGAATCGGTTGAATTATCGGAAAGTATGAAGCGAATTGGAGAACTAATGGCCAGCCTTCCGGACAAACAGCGACAGGTGATGCACCTGCGTGACGTGGAAGGATACAGTTACCAGGAGATAGCAGATATTCTGGAGCTGGACATGAATCAGGTGAAAGTGAATTTGTTTCGAGCCCGCCAATCGGTGCGCGAACAATTGCAAAAAATAAGTGCGTATGGACTCTCGTAATCAAATTGGCGACTTGCTGGAACGCTACTGGAAGTGCGAAACCTCTTTGGAGGAAGAGCAAGCGCTGCACAGCTATTTCCAGGGCGAAAACATTCCGGCAGACCTGCAGGAGGCGGCCCGGTTGTTCCAGTTCTTCGAAATGGAGAAGCAAAAAAAACTGGAAGAAAACTTTGAACCTGCCGTAACAAAGGAATTGCAGCGTCGTCGTGGAGGTAAGATCATCAGCCTGGTAACCATGACCCAGGTGGCCCGCATCGCAGCCGGCGTGCTGGTATTGGTGGTTGCGACTTTTTTCGTTCGACAGGAGATTCGAAAATCATATCCGCAGGAAGTGCAGGACACGTATACTGATCCGCAACTGGCCTTTGAGGAGACCAAGAAAGCACTGCAAATGATTGGAAACACCTTCGGTAAGGCGCGTCATGAGGCCAGCAAAATAAAGATGTTCAACGAAGCGGAAAAGAAAATTCAGGGCAAGGCAGCCGACAAAACAAGTATTTAATCAAGGAATAATTTTAACAACAAGCATATGAAAAAGGTAGTGTTAGCAGTGGTGTTGGTGGTGGTGGCCGTAGCGGCCCGGGCGCAGGGTGATGCTGTTACTAAATTCTTTAACAAGTATCAGGATGATCCTGAATTCACCCAGGTAACGGTGAGCAGCAAGATGTTTGGTCTGATTACCAATATGGAAGTGAAGAATCCGGAGGACAAGGAAGTGCTCGACGCCATCAGTCGCATCAGGGGTTTGCGTATCCTGGCCAAGGACAATGCACGCAATTCACGGGAATTGTACAAGGAAGCATTGTCAGCCATTCCGAAGGATTACGAAGAGCTGATGTTCGTTCGCGATAAAGACCAGGACATGAAGTTCCTGATCCGCGAGACCAGCCCGGGTAAAATCAGTGAATTGCTCATGATCGCAGCAGGTAATGATGACTTCAAAATGCTCAGCTTGTTTGGCGACATCGACCTGAAGAAGATCGGAAAGATTGGCAACAAGATGAACATCGATGGCCTCGATCAACTGCACAAGATCGACAAGAACGATGGCGACAAAAAGAACGAGCAGGAATAAACAATTGCATTAATCACATCAGGCCCTGCTGTGTAAATCACAGCAGGGCTTGCTTAATCCCTACAAGATGAAGAAAATAGTAATCCTGATGACCCTGGTGGTTTTCAGCCAAACCGCGTTTGCGCAAAGCAGAAGTTTTGAAAAGCTGAATGAGAAATTTCGTGGCGCAACCGATGTGCACACTTTCAAACTGGGGGGAGTTTTCCTTCGTGTGGTCATGAAACTGGCCACTGCGGATGATCGGGAGGCCCGCGAGATGCTTCGTTCCGTTAACCAGATCCGGTTGATGGTTATTCCGCAGGAGGCATTTGAGGAACAAGGACTTTCTGTAGAAGGATTTCGTAACGTACTCCGTAAGGATGATTTTGATGAGATGACGGAAGTTCGAAATGGCAAAGACCGGGTTACTGTTTATATGCGTCCCGATAACAACCAAGCGAACCGATATTTCGTATTAGTTGCAAACGAAGAAGAAGTGGTGGCCATGGAAATGAAAGGTAATGTTGATACAGAATGGCTGGCAAAGAATAACTTTGTAAAGGCAGGAGCCCGATAATCACATGAAAAAGTTTCTTATTGTAATTGGTTTGTTTGCGGCCGTTACGGCGTTTGGTCAGGCGGAGACTACGCAGGCCCTTCAGAAGAAGTATGAAGACGGCTTTGTGCTATTCTTCTATAAAAACACGTTGCGCATGCTTAACCAGGCTGACAATAAGGAATTTGATGAATTGGTGAGAAACATTGAGAAACTTAAGTTTTTGATGATTGAGAAGAAGGAAGGCAGGTTCGCTCCGGCCGAATACCGAAAACTCAAAACGGACTATAAGACAGAATCCTATGAATCGGTGATGAATGCCCGTTACGAAGGCCGGGATATGGAAGTCTTTATCCGCGATAAGAAAGGTGAAAAGTTGAGGACCGTTATTTTGGTGAACGATTCAACCAACCTGATGGTGCTCGATATGATCGGCACCCTGGATGTCACCAAAGCGGGTTCACTCTTCTCTATGATTGATAGCAGCTCAGAGGTAACCGGAAGAATAAAAGCCTTTACCAAGCGCAAGCATGGCAAAGATGAAAAGGATGAGAAGGAGGAGGAATCTGATCATTAATCCAATCCAAACTTGGAAAACGTATTAACCATTCAGGGGCTGACCAAGAACTTTGGTCGCTTATGCGCGGTGAATAACCTGAACCTGGAAATTCAACGCGGTCAGGTGTTCGGCATGCTGGGACCTAATGGCAGCGGAAAGACTACCACCCTCGGCATGCTCATGGGCGTGATAAATCCAACCCAGGGAAGTTTCTCCTGGTTTGGACAACCACCGACTCATCATTTGCGAAAGAAAATTGGTGCGGTGCTGGAGCATCCGATATTTTATCCCTACCTCAGTGGCCGAAAGAACCTGGAGTTGATGTGCCTGATCAAGGAAGCACCTCCGGAAAACGTTCAAAAGGTACTTGCCTTGGTTGAACTATCGGGTAGACAAGATGACAAATACCGGACGTATTCCCTGGGTATGAAACAACGTTTGGCCATTGCCTCGGCGTTGCTCAATGATCCCATTGTGCTCATCCTGGACGAACCCACCAATGGCCTGGATCCGATGGGTATTGCGGAGATACGGGATATCATCCGCCGTATCGCGAACGATGGCAAGACCATTATTCTTGCCAGTCACCTGCTCGACGAAGTGCAAAAGGTCTGTACCCACTTTGCTATCCTTCGCAAAGGGAACCTGGTGCACAGCGGTCCTGTAGATGATGTGGGTAAAGGAGAGGAAAGCGTGGAAGTCATGGCATATCATGATGATCTGGCGCTGATGCTTGAATCTTTTGAGGGTACTCTTTCAATGAAGCGGGAGACCCAACAGTTTGTCGTGAAAATGAAACCGGGATTTCATGCGAATGACATCAACCGCTATCTGTTTGAAAAGGGAGTGACGGCAACACACCTCGTCACCCAGAAGAAGAGTCTGGAAAAACAATTTCTTGAAATTTTAGCCGAAGCCGACCATGCTGCACCTGCTAAAAATTGATCTAAAGAAGCTCATTGATTACCGGACATTCTGGGTAATCTGCGGATTGTACTTCATCACCTTGATCGCCGGAGCGTCGAGTGGAATGGAGTTGGTAAAGTGGCTTGACCGTACCATAGAAGGATTTGGTGGCAACATCAACATTCAGCGGATCCCCATCTACCATTTTCCGGATATCTGGCAGAACCTGGCCTGGTGTGGCGGGTTGCTGAAAATCGGATTGGGAATCATGGTGGTTATTTCCATCACCAATGAGTTTACGTATCGCACCATACGGCAAAACATCATTGACGGCCTCAGCCGCGAAGAGTTCCTATATTCTAAGGTGCTCACCAACGTGACCCTGAGTGTACTCAGTAGCGCTGGTCTGTTTATTATTGCTGTGGTGTGCGGACTTATCTATTCTCCGGAATACGACTTCCCATATGGTTTCACAGGCATTGAGTTCTTCCTTGCTTATTTCCTTGAAATCTTTGCTTTTCTCTCATTTGCCCTCATGCTGGGTACCCTGATCAATCGCTCAGGACTTACCATTGTGCTTTTGCTCAATTCGTACCTGATCGAATTGATCATCAAGGAAAATGTAGACAATTACTTTCCAGGTATTATTCCTTTCTTTCCCCTGGAGTCGATCATGAACCTGGTACCCATGCCATTTGCGCGCTATTTTCTACAGGAAATCCGCGACTATGTTACACTGACCTCAGTGGTTACGGCCCTTGTGTGGACATTCCTCTTCAATTACTTCACGTACCTGAAGTTAAAGAAATCTGATATCTAGCTTTTGCGGGAAGTGAGCCAGGCTATCGCCTGATAGAGTAAACCAAGTATCATTACCTGAATGATCCAGTTCCTCAGCGTATCGCTGGCAGAATGTGATGCATTGTCTATATGGATGAATCGTTGAATCACGGCGATCGCAAAACTGGTAGCAATGATCCAACCCGGAATTGATTTAGGGAGGTATATAGGGCCATTTAGGCGGAACCAGGGAAAGAGGAGGTTCATAGGCTGAAAATACAACCGCCCGCTGGTTTATTTATATTTGTCGCCCACGAAATCTATGGACCCCATCAAGATCCTCGGCTTGGTAGCCGGAAGCCTCACTACCATTGCTTTTGTACCTCAGGTGATCAAGACATGGCAGAGCCGTTCGGCAAAGGACCTGTCGCTGGGGATGTTCTCCATTTTTTGCCTGGGTACCCTGGGATGGCTAAGCTATGGTTTCCTCCGCGACGATCTTCCGGTGATGGCCGCTAATAGTGTTACCCTGGCATTATCCGGACTTCTGATCTATTTCAAATTCAGGTTTAAGGACTAATTGTCGCACGCTTCTTCCGCACAGGGTCCCTGTTCGCATTCTGTTTCCAGGGTCACATGCTTGATGTGTGCATGCTCCAGGGCATGACGGAGTGTTGATTTGATTTCCTGCTCTTCACTGCGGGTAGTGCCATCACGTAAAACGAGGTGTGCCGTCATTGCATTCTCGGTTGAACTGATGGCCCACACGTGAATGTGGTGAATACCTGCTACGCCGGGAATGGCCAGCACCGATTTGCGGATTTGTTCAAGACCAATTTCTTCAGGCACTCCATCGAGAGAGAGGCGTAAACTTTCACGCAATAACCCCCACGTGCCATAGAGGATGACTCCGGCGATGATGATGGACAAGACATTGTCTATCCAGTACCAATGGGTGTAATACATCAGGATACCACCCACGACGATGCCTGCGGACACCAGGGCATCACTCAGTAAATGCAGATAGGCACTGCGGATGTTAATGTCTTTATTGCGCTCCCGGAAGAAAAATAGCGCGGTAACTCCGTTGATGAGGATGCCAATACCCGCAACAACAGCAATGGTAAATCCAGGGAGGGACTCGGGCGGATCAAATGTTTTATGAACGGCTTCGAATGCAATTCCTCCAATAGAGAAGAGCAATACCACGGCATTAAACAATGCAACTAAAATGGAAGTCTTGCGGAAGCCATAGGTGTACTTGTTGTTCGGCTTTACCCGCAGCAACCAGAAGGCTAGGAGTGACAATGCCAGCGTTCCCACGTCGGCCAGGTTGTGCGCAGCATCGGAGAGCAGGGAGAGAGAGTGTACAGCGAATCCTGCCACCACCTCGACAACAACAAACACCAGATTGAGGACTATGCCGGCGGTGAAGGCGACACTTGCCCGCGATGGTGTGGCATGGTGATGATCGTGACTGTGATGATGATGCTCCACTTGCCAAAGGTAATGTGCGTTTTTTTGTGTTTTGTTCGTGTCGAAGTAAAAATGATCACTACCTGCAACGCTGATGCAATAGCTGATACTTCGACACAAAAATTGTTTTAGAATGGCTGCAACATTGCTTCGTATGGATCCCCTGACAAGCCTAGAAGCTGCGCAAATGCCGGCTCTGTTTTAATGCCGCTTTTCTTTAGGGCCAGCACCTGATCACGGAATAGTGGCCCTCTTTCATTGAGTATTTTATGTTCATTGATCATGTGAATGTACCCTGCCTGTTGTCGGGTGGGTACTGTTTGCAGGAATATTTCAATGGGAAATCCGTCTAGGTTAAAGTTCGCGATCAGGGTTGGTACACCACGCACAGTGACCTGTTGTGCAATGAAGTTCGACCCGCGAAATAAGTTAGTAAGGTGCTTTTCAGCAGTATCCAATTCTGTGGTACATCCCAGAATGTCCAGATCGCTGCCGTTTACAAAGAGATCCAAGGGTAACGTACCTGCCAGTACGGGATCATAAATTTCCAAAATTTCCATTACCCCCTTATCCAGCAGCAATTTGTATCCCCGCCGCTGGATGGCTGAACCGCTGGAGAGGTATGACAAATCGAAGAAATCCATGCTCAAATATCCTCGAACAGAGTCAGTTTGACACAGCACATTGATTTTTTTATGACGGAATGGCGGGAATCCTTGTAGGTACAACAATTGTTAAGGAAAAAGCAATAGGATAAGCACATGAAAGCAAATCTGAATATTCCCAAAGAGTTGTTGACAAGCATCGACTTGATGAATACGTTGAATGGAGGTACTTCAGAACCCCTGGTCCGGATGAAGCAGTTTAGTACACACCGCGAAATAAAAGTGACCATTCCTGGCGTGCCGTTGGAGCAGATCAAGATGGAGATCAACAACCATCAGTTGATGATCTATTACCTCACGGAAATTGTATCGCAGGATGTGCAAGTTCAGTTTCCACGCATGTTGTATAACAAAGGCATTCCGTACTTCGTGGATGCAGAACATATCACTGCCGAGGAGGAAGGGCAGACCCTCGTGCTTCACCTGCCTTTCAATGACCTGGCCAACGGCTATCACCGGGACATTCCGCTTTCAAGATAGCTCCTTTGTATCAGTCAATGATCGCTGCATAGGTGAGCATCTTGAATCGTTCTGCCGTGTTCACCGTATTTCCGTAAATGTTCGTATAGATCAGGGCTACGAGTTTTTCTCGAGGATCACCCCAATACTGGGTGTTGAATGCGCCGCCCCAGGAGAACGAACCCACAGAATATATTGACTGGTGGTCATTCGCATTGGTCTCCAGGGAAAATCCAAGTCCAAATGCTGTCGTAATCGGTGGTTGCAGTTGGTTGGTCAGCATCAACTCTACGGTCTTGCGGCTGAGGAGGCGGACGCCGTTGAATTCACCTTTGTTGATGAATAGCTGAAGAAATTTGGCGTAATCTTCAATGGTGGAGCTAAGGCCGGCACCGCCCGAGTAATATGTGCCCGCGAGGGTAGGGTAGTCCACGTTTACGCCATCAAACACCTTACCTTCCAACTTCACCAGTCCTTTGCGATTGGAGTAGAGCCTCACCAGGCGATCATGTTTTTCCCTGGGAAGATAGAAGTAAGTGTCGCTCATGCCCAGGGGTTGAAAAATCCGTTTGCTGAAAAACTCATCCAGTGACATGCCCGAAACAACCTCGACGAGATATCCCAAAACGTCGATGCTGAGGCTGTAGGTAAACTGTTCGCCAGGCTGGTGCTTCAGAGGCAGGGTACCCAATACTTTCATGCGGTCGGCCAGCACGTCTTTATCGTTGCCAATGCCACTCGGGATTTTCTTTTTGGCGTAGATGGCTTTGAACTCCTGACTGCCGATCCCGGCATAGTCAATACCGGAGGAATGGGTGAGCAGCTGGCGGATCGTGATTTCACTTTGGGCGGGTATGGTGGAATAGGTCGTATCACTCCAATTCAGTGTTTTCAATACGGTTGGACTTTTGAATTCGGGAATGTATTTTGAAATGGGCTCATCGAGCGTGAACTTCCCTTCCTCCACGAGCATCATGACGGCAAGACTTGTTATGGCTTTAGTTTGCGAGGCAATTCGAAATATGTCGTCTTTTCGCATCGCTTTCTGCCGCTCTACATCGCTATATCCATACGCCTTATGTAGCATCACTTTTCCATTGCGGGCGATAAAGACCACGGCACCCGGGATGGCCTTTTTGCTCATCAGGTCATTAATATAGAGGTCTATCCTGGCCAGGCGGTCTGCTGACATTCCATTTTCGGCCGGCTTTCCGATTGGAAAATTCTGAGCCATCGTCAGACCCGTACCTAACCAAAACGCACAGATAATGAGGTATTTCATAAAGTAGTAGTTAGTCCGATTAAGATAGGTAATTCATCCCAAATCGGGTGATTGTCCTTGGAATGTTGATTTGTTTTAAATTGCCATCAAATGATCAGGACTAAACTTTTCTTGCTACTCATTTTTCTGACCACTGGTGTTGCCACCATGGCGCAGCGGGCAACCCCGATTTTAACACTCAATTCGAATCCGATCTTTGCCGATAAGAACGACTCAATTACGTATGCCCGGCTTCGTGCCCTCGTGAACGCGACAGATCAGGTGACAAAGGCAGACGGACAAAGGCTTGATAGCCTTTTCAATCAGTTAAAGAAGATTCAGGCAAAAAGCATAGGGAATCGGCTTGTTTACCGGTCGACGAGATCTTTTGTTACCCTGGAAGCGTTGCTGAAAAAACAAGTAAGCCCCGACACCATCACCCGGCTGTCCATTGCCGACTATACAGGCAAATCCCTGCCACCCGCCGTGTTTGAATGTATTAACCTGAAAGAACTTGAACTGGTCAATACGAGGTTGCGCGCTTTGCCGACGCAACTGGACAAACTTGAGAAGTTGGAAGGTATTTATGTGTATAATAATGAATCTGGTCGTCATTTGAAGTTAGGCCACAACCATCATGTTCGTCAATTGATTCTGCAGGGCATCACCCAACAAAACTTACCGCGCAACTATAAGAATTTTGTTCGTCTGGATTCCCTCGAATTGTCACGCAACATCGGAATGCGTGAGTTCCCAAAGATTTCTCGTAACCGGAACCTGGTGAAGCTGAACCTGATGGAAAACCTGATCACCCTCAAAGACCTGAGGCGCGGCAACCCTTCATTGCGCGACATGAACCTGTCGCGAAACCGGATAGCGCGTGTTCCTGCCGCCATCGGTAAGTTTCCGGCGTTGCGAAAACTCATTCTTAATGCAAACGAGATTGCTGCAGTTGATCCGGCTTTATCCGGACTTGGCAACCTGGAGAACCTTGGCTTCTACCAGAACCAGCTCACGGCGATTCCTCCCGCCGTGATGTCACTCACCCACCTGCGGACCATTGATTTGTATTACAACAAGATCAGCAATCTTGACCCGGGAATTGGCAGGTTGCAAAATCTTCGGGTCCTGTACCTCTCACACAACAACCTCAGTGAACTTCCGTCCTCCATTGGAGACCTCCGGCTGCTGGAAGAGTTGTACGTGCATGACAATAAGCTGAAATCAATTCCTGCTGAAATCAATAAACTTACCGGGCTGCGGGTGCTTCGAATTAACAACAACTTTCTCTATACACTGCCGGAGAATTTAGTGCCGCTCCGCCGATTGGAGAATCTGGATGTGTCGCACAATTTTCTGTTTCAATTCCCTGATGAATGGGTCAGCTTGCCAAAGCTTCAGGTTTTGGGGCTTATCAGTAACCCATGGGACGACAAAGAAGCGTTGGGAAAAGTAGTGAACACCTTGCGTGAAAAAGGTGTTACCTGTATCTACGCCGGTAACTAAGTTTACTTTTCTTCAGGAAACAACTTCACATCAATGCCCGGAATAAGCCGGAGTGCATTCTTGTAGTATACTTTCCGGAGCACTGAATCAGGTAATTCGAGACCATACATCTTCCAGTGGGCGTGTCGTTTGCGGTAGTAATCGAAATACTCATCTGCTGTTTCAAGTACACGGAAGTAGGTGTAGTATTCCTCCATCTTATAGGTATCCTTACCAAACATCACCCGGTCCTGGTACTTGATCATAAAGCTTCTTGCAAAGCGGGGCTGACGGCCCAATTCCGCGAGCACCGCACCCAGTTCGGTGTAGACGTTGGGCATTTCATCAAATAATTTACCGAGCCTTTCCAGGTCATTTCCAAACCAGCCCAGGTGGGCATTGATAAATTTGGTATTGGGATGTTTGCGGAAAACGTTGTGCTGTTCACCCATGATCTGTTCAAAGGGCGGGTATTTTTTAGGCGACCGGTACCGATCGGGCTCTTGTTTCAGTTCCAGCCATCGTTCATTGTACTTGTCTTTGGGTTGCCAAAATGATACGGGTTCGCCCGAGTGAATAAGCACCGGGATACCGAGTTCGCCGCACTTCGCCCAGATGGGATCCAGGCGGGGGTCGTCGATGGCGATGCGATTTCCCTGATTGTCGCTGTCGGTGAGGCCTAGTTGCTTATAGACTTTCAGTCCGCGGACACCTTGCTTCACGCCTTCTTCCAGAAGACGCAATGGTTCTTCGGGCCAGCCGGCATCATCCAGGTTCTCAAAGTTGATGTTGAGAAAAATGGCGAATCGCTCCGGATGATTTTGTTTTACGTTGTCGAGTGTCCATTCAAGGTATTTGCCACGGAAGCCGCTGAGGTTCACCATCACGCCCATGTTGAGCGAGTCCATTTCGGCCACCAGGTTATCCAGGTTTTGAATGGGCATCACCCACTGGTGATTGTGCACATCGATGAATGGGTATTTCGCGTGACGGAGTGGATGGGTCGGCACCTTGAGCGTCGACACGGGCTCATAGTCTTCGACATCCATCACGTTATTACGGTACTGGATCTTCCCGATGGCCCAGTAGACCAATCCAAGAAAAACCAGTACCGAGAATGATACGAGGAAACCTCGTTTGAAGGTGATCCCCGCCATGGATTATTGCACTTTAACAGGAACGCGAACGAGTGTCTTGTCCCACACAAAATCCATATTGATAGCGGTGCTGTCGCTGCTGAACTTAATCACAAATTGTTCCGTCTCGTCGGTGGGAGAAACAGGTACTTCCACTTTCACAACATCTTTGGAATAGTCTGGCTCATTGATACCAAAATAGACTCCGAGTTCAGTGTTTAAGCCTACCTGGAAAGAAGTGGCACCGGGCACAGCATACATGCGGTAGGTACCTGCGCTTACCTGCTTACCGGCAAAGTCAACATTCTTGCTAAAAGTGATTTCAGTAGCGGCATTGGCACCCAGACGCCAGTATTTACCGTAAGGTTGAAGCGCTCCGTCTTTCTCTTCGCCAAAAATCAGGCGACCTTTTTTGTAAGGCTGACAGTAGGTGACTTTGATGTCGAGGCCATTGGCGCTGAAGCTGTCCTCTTTGAAGGGACTCTTCTTGGCTACAACCAGGGCACCATAGAGTACGACGCCAATCAGCGCTACTCCGAGAACACCGAGTCCGATAAAAATCTTGCGTTTCATGTTGTTAAAGGGGTTTGTTGGGGGAATGAATTTCGGCCCAAGGTAATCAATCCCGGGCCACGGTCTGTGGTCGGTTTTGACCTCGAAAATATTGTACCGGATAGAAAATCAGGCTGCGCCGCGCATTTCTTCGATCATTTCGCGTTCGCGCTGCGAAAATTCGGAGGTTGTGGCTCCAGGCATGGCTGCATGGAAGGCTTCCAGGGATTCGTAAAAACGAAGGCGATGTTTCCAGATCAGTTTGGCACCAATGGCTGCTTTGAATGACTCCAGTGTGCTGCGGTCATCGATCCAATACAAATCATGCGTTGCCTCACCCGGATAGTTTTCGATATAACCGGGCATGGTCCGCTGATCGGAATGAGCGAGTTTTCTCCTCACATCATCGCGAAAGTCCGTCGTGCCACTGATATATACTGTTGTCCAGCTCATGAATGCAATCCAAATTAAAAAGTGTCGCTAACGGAACCAGACCTAATAATATTCGGGTGTTGTTGTTGACGGCCAATTAGTATGTGGGTGGCCGCAGGATGATTCCGTCAGGATACTCCTTGAACGTATGATCACGCCTGTAGGTTGGGATAAAATGTAAGTTGGAGGTTGGAAGTTAGAAGTCGAACTGCTGGTGGGTGAAGTAACGGTGAGCGAACAGAATATTCCTCACAGCCCCTTGGCAGACATACCACCATCTACAGAAATATTCTGTCCGGTGATATAACTGGCGTGATCCATCGCGAGGAAAGCGACGATGCCAGCGACCTCATGCGGTTGACCAACGCGCGCCATCGGTGTGCGGGCAAGAATTTTCTCCAGTCGCTCCGGGTTGGTGAGCACAGGCTCAGTCAGCGGTGTTTGGATATACCAGGGTGATACGGTATTGACCCGGATGT
>DAOMGC010000013.1:0-61789 GCA_035430125.1 Cyclobacteriaceae bacterium
CCACCGGCAGGTTTAAAGCCGACTTTGAATCCCGTCATCTCCTGATACTCACGTATGGCGCGTACCATCACCAGGCTTACGGGCAACGTCGCGTTGGTTGGCGCCTTGCCGGTGCTGGTCTTAATAAAGTCGGAACCAGCCATCATGCACACCTGACTGGCTTTGGCAATGTGAGTCAGGGTAGGCAATTCTCCAGTTTCCAGGATGGCCTTCATGTGGGATTCACCGCAGCTTTTGCGAAACTGACTTACTTCATCGTAGAGTGCTTTCCAATTGCCGGTGATTGCGTTGGCGCGGCTGATGACGATATCGATTTCCTTTGCGCCTGCACGAACAGAGGCTTCAATTTCCTTCAGTTTTTGAGCATGAGTAATCTGACCAGCCGGGAAACCTGTTGACACCGCCGCTACGGGTATGCCCGATCCTTGAAGCGCCTCAACAGCAGGCTTTATCAACTGATGGTAAACACAAACTGCACCGACCGTGAAGGGCACATCGTTCATGCCAAGTTGACTCAGGATATCTGCCCGAACGGGGTTCCGCGCCTTGGTGCACAGGCGGAATACATTGCCCGGTGTGTCATCGCCCGATAGTGTAGTCAGATCCATGCAGGCTATTGCCCTCAATAGCCAGGCGGCCTGCCATTCTTTTTTTACTGTACGTCGTGTACCCAGGCTGGCGGCCCTGCGTTCCACAGCGCTTTTGTTCACCCGGATGCCTTTCAGCAAACTGGCATCAAATGGCATTCCCTCATTGCGGGGAATGGCATTTCCGTGGCTTGAAGTTGTTGTGCTCATGAGGCTTCGGCTATGAGTATGCCGTTAACCGGTTACCCGAATAGCTCAGGCAAGTTACAGGATTGAATGGAGTGAACGAAATAGAGGTCAGCCCTTCTTCTTCACATCAAAGGCACTGAGTCCTTTGGGACCCTGCTCCACTTTGAAGGTTACCTTGTCGCCTTCGTCGAGGGTATCGGCATGACCGTTGACATGCGTAAAGATTCTTTCCCGGGTACCGTCTTCTTCAATGAACCCGAAACCTTTGCTATGATTAAAAAATGTGATGGTTCCACTGCGGACATTGCTCGGGGTCTCTTCATGGGTACGACGAGGTACACCGACCTGAATCTGATCGGCATCAATGACTGTTTTCTTCTTGTTGGGATCGGGCGGTGTTGAGGTGATATTACCAAATTCGTCAACGTAGGCGAGCATGCTGTCAAGGTCACCACTGGAGGCACTTGATTTGCGCTCTTCTTTGCGCTGCGCCTTCTCTTCTTGTTTCTTTTTTCTTTTCTTTTCGAGTTCTTTCTTGTTCCAGGTTTCCTGAGATTTAGCCATAGTTTGTTGTTTGGTGTACCGGCGAAGGCGTTATGAATTGCAAGGTAGTCAAATAAAATGAAGACCCGATTCGGAATACCTGATCACCGTACTCAAAGGGCATGATCATTTTCCTGCTCCCAAAGCCTTACGCCACCTTTGATGCCATCCACATTCGACACCAGCGTGATGTTGTCCGCCAATTTGAAGGTGAGTCGCTTTGAGTTTCCGCCTCCGATATAAAGCCGGTCATAATTAAACACCGTCCGCAGGATACCGATTACACGTTCTACGCGTTTGTTCCATGCGTCCAAACCAATGGCATCCAGGGCACGCTCACCGATGTAATCGTCATAGTCGCCACCCTTTTCAATGGGATGATGAGCAAACTCGAGGTGCGGCAACAGATTTCCGTCCAGCAGGATTGCCGTGCCAAATCCGGTACCCAACGTAACAACCATCTCTAATCCGTCTCCTTTGGCGACCCCCAGGCCCTGAAGGTCTGCGTCGTTAACCACCCGAACAGGTTTTTTCAATAACTCCGTGAGCCTGTCGCGAAGTGCAAATCCCTTCCACTTTTCGGTGCTGAGGTTGGGCGCCGTATGCACGATACCGCGACGGACATAACCCGGAAACCCAACTGAAACTTTGGTATAGGTCGCTAACCGGGAAGCCAACGAAAGAATTGTATTTAATACATCTTCCGGTGCGCCGGACGATGGTGTATCAATCTTTGTATAGTCCGTGAGCATTTTCCCATCGCGATCCAGGATTGCGCCTTTTACACGTGAACCGCCAATGTCTATTGAAAGTATGCGTTCAGAACTATCGAGATGCGTCATGCCTTAGTTTACGAGCGGGCAACATTCCACAGCATTACCTGCTCGAGGCCCTTGAGTTTAATGATTCGAATCTTGGAGCTTGAAATATCAATCAGGCCCTCACTGCGGAAGTCTGACAATACGCGAATGACGGATTCGGTGGCGGTGCCTACCAGGCGGGCCAACTCTTCCCGGGGTGACACAATAGTATCGCTCTCGTTGCGGAGTTGGTGTAACTTCAACAAGGCCTCCGCGGTGCGCTGGCGAACGGAGTTGTAGGCCAACTGCAATAACTGAGATTCTTTCTCCGCTACCTTCTGGCAAAGCAATCCAATGAAAGCACGCGACACATCGGGCTGCGCATGCAGCAAGGTGACGAAATCATATCTGGGAATCTGAATTACATCCACCGCCTCCATGGCTACCGCCGATTCGTGATAAGCGCTGTTGTCGAGAATTGGTTCGTATCCGAAAAAGTCGCCTGACTTGTAAAGGTTCAGGATAAGTTCTTTGCCGTCAGGATTGGTGCGGTAGGTTTTTACATTACCCGCCTGGATAAAGTATAGCCATTGGGGGGAATCTCCCTCGGAATAAATCTCGGTCTTCTTCTTGAGCGACTTCACCTTCTTGTCCTTGCAGAGGTCCTGCAGGTTGAGGATCTGGCGGGCGTCCTGAATGAACTGATCAAGGCCTTCGGTACTTGTTTCATACCGTGTGCTCTGTAGCGCCATTTTGCGCAAACGTGCTTCTACCGCGTTGAGCAAATCGGTATCATCAAAAGGTTTTGTGAGGTAATCATCTGCGCCCAGGGCCATCCCTTTGCGGATATCCGACTTTTCAGTCTTCGCCGTAAGGAAAATAAATGGAATGCGGGCCGTCTCTACCTTCTTACTGAGGATGTGGAGCACCCCGTAGCCGTCCAGCTCGGGCATCATGATATCGCAGATAATCAAATCGGGAAGTTCACGCATAGCCATCTCGGCTCCTACCTTGCCGTTTTCGGCTGTGAGCACGGTATAGTTGGCGAGGCTAAGTATCTCGCTGGTGTTCTCCCTTACCTCCGGGTTGTCTTCGATCAAAAGAATCTTCTTCATGGTGGTCAAAGTTAAGGACGCAGGGGCAAACTAACACTAAATGTAGACCCTTTTCCATACTTGCTCACAAATCGAATATCGCCATCCAGCAACTCGACGTAGCGCCGTACGATGTTAAGGCCAAGACCGGTGCCCTGCACATTACCGGCATTGCTCGCCCGGAAGAATCGGGTGAAAATGTGCTTTTTATCCTCGTCTGGAATGCCCATGCCCTCGTCCCGAACGTGAAACGTAAATTCTTCAGAGTTGCACTCGTACGAAAGGTGTATGGGCTTGCTTTCGGAGTACTTGCTGGCGTTGCTGATCAGGTTAAACAGGATGTTTCTTAGTATTCTCGGATCGGTCTCCAGGGTCGTAAACGAACACGAACCGGCGCAGTCGATGTGCTGCCCTTCTTTCAGTGTTGGAATCATGTCTTCTGCAACTTCATTGAAGAAATCTTCCATGATCACCGGCTCTCGGACCACATACAATTTGCCTTCCTCGAGTTTGCTCAGCGACAGGAAGTCATTCAGGATACCCGTCAGGTGATTGACCGACGAGCGGATCCGTTGGGTATGCTTGGTGATTTTCTCCAGGTCTCCCCGATCCTTGTACTGATTGACTAAAGATGCTGAACTGAGTATGGTGCTAAGCGGAGTCCGGAATTCATGTGAAGCAATGGATACAAATTTTGACTTTAACTCATTGAGTTCCCGCTCTTTCTCCAACAATTTACGCACCTCTTCTTCTGCCTTCTTGCGCTCATTGACTTCGTTTTCCAGGCTGACTACTGACTGGTTCAGGGCTTCGGTGCGGGATTGAACTTTCTTCTCGAGCTCAGAGGCATATAGCAACAGTTGTTCTTCACTTCGCTTCAACTCGTCCTCATAGCGCTTGCGGGCTGATATATCACTGATAAATGCCATCACCAACAACTGGTCTTTCTTTCGGGTAAAGCTCAGGCTGATTTCTACCGGAAATTCCACCCCGTCGCGCCGTATTGCCCGAAGGTCTCTGCCCACGCCCATACGGCGGGGGTGTGGATTTGTACTGAATTGATGCCGGAAGTCCATGTGCTTGGATCGGTACCTTTCCGGGAGTAAAAGCTCCATAGACAGACCAGCCATCCCGTTAGGTGCATATCCAAACATTTCCTCAGCTACATGGTTGGCCAGTAAAATGGTGCCCGATTGGTCTACCATCAGCACTCCCTCAGCCATACTGGAGAACAATTCTCCGAACGTGTCGCTCGCTACAAACGATAATTCTATAGGCTTACTCATCCCCTCGAAAGATATGACAAAAATCACATTTTTCTTTGATCAAAATCCTCATGGAAAGGGAGTTAACCGGGTTATTTCGAACCATGAATACAGAATCCAAAAGCACGCAAGAAAGTGTTCCCTGTGTGCTTTGTGCATTCAACCTTGGTGAGTCTGCAGACGGCGTTGTAAAGCGTGCCGTCGCCCATAGTGTGCATCTCAATCTTCCGCTCATGATACTCTGCTCGTATCGGCTTATTCAAACCAATGCCAGTGAAGAAGTAGTAGCCGTGAAGAAGCGTTTTGAACGCATGGCCTTTAAGCAAATCAAGAGCATCAGCACACCTGACACTGGAATTCAGCCTTCGTTCCGGACTGAAATCGGGTTTCTTTCCGACCGCGTAGAGTCCTTCATCAAATCAGGAAAAGTAAACCTGTTGGTGGTGGGCAATGAAACGGCCGCTTCGATCTATGAACACAAAGGGCTTACGCTGAAAGAGTTTGTTAAGAAGATTAATGTTCCGGTGTTGGTCGTTCCGGAATAGTTCCCCTGTTGATCAGCTGGTGATGTAGCTTTCGAGGTGCTCAATGATGGATTTTTGCTCCTGCATGATCTGCTTGACCACATCGCCAATAGAAATGACACCCACTATATGTTCCTTGTCGGTAACCGGCAAGTGACGGATGTGCTTCTTGGTCATGATATCCATACAGTCCTCGATGGTACTCTCCGGAGAAACCGTAAAGGGATTTCGGGTCATCAGTTCGCTGATGGGCGTATCCTTGGAAGACTTACCCCTAAGAATAAGTTTTCGGGCATAATCACGTTCGGTAAAAATGCCTACCAATTTTCCACCCTCAACAATTAGCAATCCACCTATGTTTCGTTCGCACATTTGTTCAACGGCGGTATAAACCATGACAGATGGCTCCACAGAAAAGATGGCGTGACCTTTTGTCTTGAGGATGTCTCTTACTTTACCCATTGGGATGGCAGGTTATCTTAGATGGAAGGTAAAATAAAGCAGAGGAAAATCCAATAAAAGTAATGCGGATGGTCAATCAAAAATCTCCCGACAGCAGGCTCAGTAACGAATCAGGGAGTAGTCCTGTAATGAGGATGAGTGCAGCCAGCAAAATAAGCAACACCAGGCGATGGCGTGACACCTTAAGACTGGCTACTTGCTGGCTGTGGTTGCTATTGAAGACCAGCACAATTACCCTCAGGTAGTAGAATACCCCGATTAGTGACGACAAAACCGCCACCAAGGCGAGTCCAGTATATTGAGCCTGAACAGCACTTACAAGCACCTGGTATTTTGCCATAAACCCGGCCAGCGGCGGTATCCCTGCCAGCGAAAGCAAAGAGAGTGTAAGCAACACACCAAGCCCGGTATGTCGTTTAAAAAGCCCATTTACGCCAGCACCGGGTCCGTCTGCTTTCTCAACTTCAACAACAACGGCAAAAGCAATCAGGGAAGCCATACCATAGGCCAACAAGTAATACACGGGTAACGCTGTACCTGTGGGTTGCGAAATAAATGCCAGTAACAAATACCCTATTTGTCCTACGCTCGACCAGGCCATCAAACGTTTGAGGGATGTCTGATAAACAGCAATAAGGGATGGAATGACCAGCGTGAGTATCGTAACAATTTCTACCGCATGAATCCAGTTGGGTTTGCTGGAACCCAAACCAATAGCAAACATTCTCCAGAACGCAGCTACAGCCGCTGTCTTCACCACGGTGGCCATATAGGCAGTAATGGGCACCGGGGCACCGTCATACACATCGGGTGCCCAGAAGTGAAACGGAACCGCCGAAATCTTGAACAACATACCTACCAGGATCAGCAAGATGCCCGGGTAGACAAATCCAGGTACATGTCCCTCCCCTAACTTCGCCGCCAATGTACCGATATCAAAGGTACCGGTGGCACCATACACCAGGGCAATGCCCATCAGCAGGAAGCCTGTAGCAAACGAACCCATGATGAAGTACTTGAAGGCAGACTCATTCGAGAGCAGGCTTTCTTTGCGGCTGCCAGCCAAAACATACATTGAAATGGAAAGTACTTCAATACCCAGAAAGAGCATCGCCATGTTGTGATAGGCGGACATCATCACACCCCCGCTCAGGGAAAAGAGGATCAGGGCTGATCGGTCGGTTTGGTGGAGCTGGTCTTCGAAATAATCGCGGTTAATCCAGAACCAAATGGTGGTGACCAAGATAAGCAACAAAGTAAATGTCATGGCACCCTGATCAAAGAGCACCATATTGTTAAAGTATGCTTGGTCGGTATGCCAATCCATGATTGCGGCAACAAATGCAATGACCAACCCTGACAAAACAATTCCCTGCAAAGCCTTACGTAAGGAGAACACCTCCGTGAGCAACGCGGCAAAACCCAATCCACAAATGATGTATAGCGCGTTCATATCAGGGAGTCAGGTTGATCAGGTTACCAGATTGCACAACAATTTGGTTGGCCACAGATTCCGTGATGGAAAGTAATGGCGCAGGGAAAACACCCAACAACAAGATCAGTCCAATGACCGGATACAAAATAAGTTTTTCGCTTGTTGTGAGATCGGAGAAATGCTGGGCTACCGAAGTGACATCGCCCGACATGGTAATCTGGAATGTGCGCAACATATATACGGCTCCGAGAATGATAGATATTCCGGCGGCTGCCCCAATCCAGAAATTATGTTTCACCAAAGCGCTGATGAGCAGGTACTCGCCCACAAAACCGCTGGTCAATGGTAAAGCAATTGATCCCAGTATGAGCAACAAAAAAGATGTCGCCAGCTGAGGCGCTGTGTTGCGAAGACCACCGAGATCCTGAAGTGTTTTGAATGATGCGCGTTTGGAGATCAGGTGTACCACATAAAACAGACCAAAGACAATGAGACCATGGCTGAACATTTGAAAGACGGCGCCCTGAATTCCCATTGTCGATACAGTCAGGCTGCCCGCAGCGATCAGGCCAACGTGCGACATGGATGAGTACGCCAGCAGTCGTTTAAATTCCTTTTGCGTCAGTGCCAGGCCTGCTGCATATAGTATGCCGATAACGGCCATCACCATGGCTACATTACCCCACATTTGTACACCCACCGGAACGAGCGGCAATAGCCACCGGATCAAACCATATGTGCCCATCTTCAGCATCAGCGCAGACAACATCATGGTCCCGGTGGTGGGCGCGCTGGAGTAAGTATCCGGTTGCCAGCTGTGAAAAGGAAAGATCGGGATCTTGATGGCGAAGGCCAGGAACAGTGCCCAGAAAATAAGTCCCTGCTCTACTTCATCCAGCCTGGCACCCGCGGTAATCAGGTCAGCGAGTTGAAAGCTGTGGTTACCTGGCGTATTCAAATATACATCAATAAGTGCTACAAGCATCAACAGGCTACCCGTGAGGGTGTACAAAAAGAACTTCAGGGTAATTTCGGCCCGGTTCTCCCCGCCCCAGATCAAACAGATGAACCAGATCGGGATCAACGTCAATTCCCAGAAAACATAAAAGAGAAATCCATCCTGTGCGGTGAACACACCAAGTAAGCCCATTTGCATGAATAGCAGAAGGCTATAAAACGATGATGGATAATTTTTATCAATATCGGTTGAACCGATGATAAAAGGCATCATCAGGTTGGTAAGCAATACCATGAGAAAACTGATGCCATCCATGGCCAGGGAGAACCGAATACCCAGAGACGGAATCCATTGCACGTCCACCGTTGCGGATGTGCCATCCTGCCCCACCAACATACCCAATGTCAGCAACAGGTTAACCATTGACGATGCCAGCGCTGCGTTCCTTGCCTTTTCAGGGGATAGCAGCACAACTACAAGGCTGGTCAGCAACGGTATGATGAGCAATAGTATAATCATATCAGTTGACGATCGTCCAGTAATGCGCAGCGAGAATAGCCAGAATGCCCCCAACCATAATAAACAGATAATAGCCTATGCTTCCGGTTTGCACACGGCGCAGGAGTTTACCTGCACCGACAACACCTTCACCTATGCCATTTACCATTGTATTTATGCCCCCCACTTCGATCCAGCGGTTGGTGGTTGATGAGACCCAGAACAGTGGCCGAACCACCATCGTCTCGTACAGTTCATCAACATAGTATTTTTGGTATGACATTTCGTGCGCAAGACCCCTGATTTGTCCGTCTTTGGCCGGAATATTTTTCCTGGTGACGTAACGTTGGTGTGCAATCACGATCAAGCTGATGCTACCCAGTAATACCACAGACATCAGGATATATTCCTCAATGCCTTCGGTATGGGCTGGCGGGTTTAAGCGGGAAGCCAGTTCAAAAAGGGGTGTCAATTGATGGGCAAGCCAGGGTGAGCCACCTAACAATTCCGGCAAATTGAAGAAGCCGGCAACCACCGAAAAGAAGGCGAGAATGATCAGTGGGATAGCCATGGTTTGAGGTGCATCGTGCAGGTGGGTGATGCGCGTGACGCCTTGCCGGGGTTCGCCATAGAATACCAGAAACAAGAGGCGGAACATATAAAATACCGTCATCCATGAAGCCAATAAGGCACCTGCCCAGATCCAGGGGCTATAGTCAAAAGCTGCTACCAGAATTTCATCTTTCGAAAAAAATCCGGCAAAGGGAGGAATTCCTGAGATGGCTAAAACACCAATAAGGAAAGTAGCATGCGTAAGTTTCAAACTGCTTTTCAATCCACCCATTTTTCGGATGTCTTGCTCGCCATGGAGTGAATGGATCACACTGCCTGCTGCCAGGAACAGCAAGGCTTTGAAGAAAGCATGGGTACCCATGTGAAAAATACCCGCATCAAATGCGCCCACCCCGAGGGCAACGAACATCAATCCCAATTGACTTACCGTGGAATAGGCCAGCACTTTCTTGATATCATTCTGTGTAATAGCAATGGATGCTGCAAAGATGGAAGTAGCTAATCCAACGACGACCACGAGCATCATGGTGACAGGCGACAAGGAATAGAGCACGTTATTGCGCGCTATCATATAAATTCCGGCCGTTACCATGGTGGCCGCGTGAATCAAAGCAGATACCGGCGTTGGGCCTGCCATTGCATCGGGGAGCCAGGTAAATAAAGGTATTTGTGCACTCTTGCCCATGGCCCCAACGAAAAGCAGAAAAGTGATGATCGTTAAAGTCGGCGTGTCCATGGCAGCAGCCTTATTGGCAACAGTGGCCATGTCCAGGGTTCCAAAATTGATGGCAATAAGCATGACACCGAGAATGAGTCCGAGGTCTCCGATGCGGTTCATGATGAAGGCCTTGTTGGCAGCCTGATTATACGAAGGGTGTTTAAACCAGAATCCGATCAATAAATAAGAACACAGGCCCACTCCTTCCCAACCGGCAAACATGACGAGGTAGTTCGATCCGAGTACCAGAAGCAACATGAAGAATATAAACAGATTCAGGTAAGCAAAGAACTTATTAAAGCCATCATCACCGTGCATATAACCCACGGAGTAGATATGAATCAATAATCCTACCCCAGTAATGATCAGCAACATTACTGCCGTCAACGGATCTGCGGCAAAAGAAAATTCGAGGCTGAAATTGCCGGATTGTATCCAGGTGTACAGATTTTGTTTTATGGGTGCCCCACCTGTAAACTGACCCACGGCAAGGATAACCGATAAGGTAAAAGCTAACGCAACACTGCCGCAGGCAATCCAGGTAACCTGGGCATGGGATAATCGCTTTACCAGCAAGGCAACAACGACAAAGCCCAACAAAGGCCAAAGCGGAATCCATACAAGTAGTCCGTTTCCGATCACCATTTCAAGCGGTTAAGTACATCAATATCCGTCGTACGTGTATTTCGATACATGATAATCAGGATGGCGAGCCCCACGGCTACTTCGGCGGCAGCCACGGCCATGATAAAAAACACAAATATCTGGCCCGCTGCATCCTGAAGGTAAGTGGAAAAGGCAACCATCAGGAGGTTCACAGCATTGAGCATAAGTTCGATACACATGAAAATGACGATTGCATTGCGGCGAAACAATACGCCCAGCACACCAATGCTAAACAGTGCCAATGAAAGCCAGATGTAGTGGGTAACTGGCATCATGGCATATCAGATTTAGGTGTTTCGGCAGTCGGGTCTGACTTGCCCAGCATGACAGCACCAATCATGGCAGCGAGCAATAATAGCGAGGCGACCTCGAACGGCATCAGGAAATCCCGAAAGAGTACGATGCCAAGGTTCTTCACCGTGCCGATGGGCTCCTGGCCGGCAGCCACAGGTGTCAGCTGTTCTACGCCGCGCAGACTTCCCACCAGGATGACCAGCAGCAAACCAGCTGCAACCGTGGCCGTAATCTTCAGGGTATTGGTCTTGTGTTGTTCAGCCTCGGTATTCAGGTTGAGCATCATAATCACATACAGGAACAACACCATGATGGCACCCGCATACACAATAACGTGAACCGCCGCCAGAAATTGGGCATCCAGCAATACGTAATGTCCAGCAATGGCAAAGAAGGTAACAATGAGATACAATACACTATAAACCGGATTCCGCGATGAAACAACCAGCAAGGCCGAGATCACGGCAACAAACGAAAGAAAATAAAAAAGGTAGCCGGTCACGGGTTGAGCTGGTTATGACTGAACTGCTTATGTTGTTTGAATTCGAGCACGGCGCTGGTCTGTCGTGCCGATATATCTATGCGTGCATTGACGGGCTCTACCAACTTATCTTTTCCGAAAACAAATCCTTCGCGGGAATAATCGGTCGGTAGAATACGCGGTGTAAGGAATATGGCTTCTTTGGGACAAGCTTCTTCACACAATCCGCAGAAAATGCATCGCAGCATATTGATCTCATATACCGCAGCATATTTCTCTTCCCGGTACAGATGTTCTTCGCCCGGCTTTCGCTCGGCAGCAGTCATAGTGATCGCTTCCGCCGGACAGGATACTGCACATAATCCGCACGCCGTGCAGCGCTCAGCCCCCTGCTCATCGCGCTTCAGAACATGCTGGCCGCGCCATACCGGGCTGATCTCCCGGGTGGCTTCCGGATAACGAATCGTTGCTCCTTTGCGGAAAAGGTGCCTGAACGTGATCATGATGCCACTGATGATAGCGGGCAGATACATCCGTTCCCAGAATGTCATCTGTTTCTTTACTACCACTTTGGATCGATTCGTCAGCATCTCAACTGTTCATTTGGTTAAATCCCTCGGACAAGTACCAGGCCTCCGGCAGTGAGAAAAATATTTACAAGCGCCAGGGGCAGCAGAATCTTCCAGCCCAGGTTCATCAATTGATCATAGCGGAACCTGGGCAATGTCCAGCGAACCCACATGAAGAAAAAGATGAAGAATACAATCTTGCCAAAGAGCGCAGCGGTACCGATGAGGGTAATGGCATTGTGCGAAAGGCCAAGATCATGCATGAAGGGGAAGTTGAATCCGCCAAAGTACAAGGTGGAAATCACCGCCGATGACACAAACATATTGATGTACTCTGCAAACAGGTAAAAGCCGAGCTTCATGCTGCTGTATTCTGTATGATAACCTCCGACCAGTTCTGTTTCGCATTCCGGTAAATCAAACGGAGTGCGGTTGCATTCTGCGAAGGCGCAGATAATGAAAATAAGAAAGCCAACAGGCTGATACACCACATACCAGAAGTTCCAGGCCCCATTTTGTCCTCCCGCCTGCAATGCGGTAATGTCCCTCAGGCTCAGGGTACCGGTGATCATGATCAGGGCAATGATGGATAGTCCCATCGCGATTTCATAGCTGATCATTTGCGCCGATGCCCGAATCGCACCCAGCAACGAAAACTTGTTATTGGAGGCCCAGCCACCAATCATGATGCCATAAACACCAATGCTCACTACGCCAAATACATAGAGAATACCAATGTTGAGGTCAGCAATCTGAAGGTCATACGCAACACCACCGATGATGAGCGAATCGCCCCAGGGAATCACGGCGCCTGCCATGAGCGCCGTCAGCATAGCAATGCTGGGACCCAGGATGAATAAGGTTTTGTTGGACACCTGCGGAATGATCTCTTCTTTCATGATGAACTTGAGTCCATCAGCGAGGGGTTGAAGTATACCAAATGGTCCTGCACGGTCTGGCCCAACCCTGTCCTGGAGGAAAGCCGCCACCTTTCGTTCGGCATAGGTGGAATACGCCGCCACCGCCAACGTCAACACGAAGATGATGCCTGCCACAATAGCTTTATAGATCAGCAGATCAATCATGCAGACAATTCATTTTTAGGTTCTGGCAATGCTTTGCCCTTTTCAAATTCAATCTGGCGCTCGATTTCTTTCTTAAGCTTAATCAAGTCGACATGCTCATAATGATTTTGAGCAATGACAGAGTGCCGGTTAATATGGCGGGGGCCTTCTACCGTCCAATCCGACAGCTGCTTGTGCTCAAAACGACAATCATTACATATAAACTCCTTGACTTCATTATACTCGTCCGTGCGGGCCGATACCCGAAGTACTTCTTCTCCTTTGGTCCACAAAACGACCTTACCCGAACACTTCGGACATGACCGGTGAGCATCGAGCGGCTTGGTAAACCACACCCGGCTCTTAAACCGAAATGTCTTGTCAGTGAGCGCACCTACAGGGCATACATCAATCATGTTACCCGAGAAGTCATTGTCGATCGCTTTTTCAATATAGGTGCTGATCTCGGACGCATCACCGCGGCCGATGATGCCATGCACGCGGCTATCGGTAAGCTGGTTGGCTACGAAAGTACACCGGTAACACAAGATGCAGCGCGTCATATGCAGCTTGATCTTGTCGCCGATGTCAATTTTTTCAAAAGTTCGTTTCTCTTCTTCGTATCGGGTTTGGGCGATGCCATGCTTGTAAGCCAGGTTTTGCAGATCGCATTCTCCGGCCTGATCACAGATGGGGCAATCCAAGGGATGGTTGAGTAACAGAAACTCCACCACACTCTTGCGTGCCTCCAATACTTCAGGTGATGTTATGCTTTGCACCACCATGCCATCCATCACCGTGGTCCGACACGAGGCCATTAGCTTCGGCATGGGTCGCGGATCTTTGGCTGACCCTTGGGCAACTTTTACCAGGCATACCCTGCACTTTCCGCCACTGTCTTTCAGCGTGGAGTAGTAGCACATGGCGGGTGGCACCAGGTCTCCCCCAATCTTGCGCGCGGCATTGAGGATCGTCGTACCATCAGGTACTTCTACGGTAACACCATCTATCGTTACTGTTGCCATCTTATGCTATCGCGTGTTGTTTTTCAGAATGAAACGGTTCTTTCTCAAAATGATTGGGATCCACCACTTTCTCGGGATGTTTCACATGGTACTCGAATTCTTCCCTGAAATGACGGATGGCACTCGCCACCGGCCATGATGCCGCATCGCCTAACGGACAAATGGTATTGCCTTCTATTTTGCGTGCGATGTCAGCGAGTAGATCAATATCCTTCATGGTACCATGGCCATGTTCGATGCGGTGAAGTACCTTTTCCATCCAGCCGGTGCCCTCGCGGCAGGGACTGCATTGACCGCAAGATTCATGGTGATAGAACCTGGAATACGTCCATGTATTTCGTACGATACACGTACTGTCGTCCATCACAACGAATCCGCCAGAACCAAGCATGGTACCGGTTGCAAAGCCTCCATCAGCCAGGGATTCATAGGTCATCAGACGCGGTTCTCCCTTCGCTGTCTTAAGAATCAAATTTGCAGGCAAAATGGGTACCGACGAACCTCCGGCCACAACGGCCTTCAGCTTGCGACCTTTCCAGATACCGCCACAATACTCATCAGAGTAAATGAATTCTTCAACGGGAATGCCCAACTCAATTTCATAAACGCCAGGCTTGTTAATATGGCCGCTGGCTGAAATAAGTTTCGTTCCGGTGCTCTTCCCTATACCCACGTCGTTATACAGGTCAGCCGATATATTTACTATGCAAGGCACGGAGGCAATGGTTTCAACATTGTTCACCACCGTAGGACTTGCATACAATCCGGCAATGGCAGGAAACGGTGGTTTCAGACGTGGAAGTCCACGCTTGCCTTCCAGAGATTCAAGCAAAGCAGTCTCCTCACCACAGATATATGCCCCCGCCCCCGGATGAACATACAAATCCAGTGAATAATCGGTGCCCAGAATATTCTTACCCAAAAATCCGGCTGCGTATGCTTCTTCGATTGCCTTTTCGAGAATGCGAAGCACATACATGTATTCACCACGGACATAAATAAAAGAAGTTCTTGCACCGAGGGCATAGCTTGATACAATCATCCCTTCTATGAGTAGGTGGGGTAAGCGCTCCATGAGGTAGCGATCCTTAAAGGTGCCCGGCTCACTTTCGTCGGCATTGCAAACAAGGTACTTAGGCTTGTCAGATTTCTGATCAAGGAAGCTCCATTTCATGCCTGCCGGAAAACCAGCCCCGCCCCGTCCACGCAATCCGGAGAACTTAACTTCTTCAATCAGTTGATCGCGGGTCATCGACTTCAATGCCTTCTCGACGGAATTGTACCCACCGTGTTTCCGGTATACTTCATAAGCAGCAATGCCGGGTACGTTTACGTGTTCAAGCAGAAATTTCTTACCCATGGCTATGGTCGTTAATGGGACTCAAATAACTGCTTCGCTTACCGGCCGTCCGTAGTTGCTCTAACAGGACGTCAGTCCTTTCTGGAGTAAGATTTTCATGATAGGCTGCACCACACTGCAGCATGGGTGCGGTACCGCATGATCCAAGGCATTCAACTGTCTTCAGGGTGAACATACCGTCAGCTGTAGTTTCGCCTACACGGATGTTTAGCTTTCGCTCGAGGTGTTTTACGATTTCATCAGCACCCCTCAACATGCAAGGACCCGTTTGACAAACTTCCAACAAACAACGGCCAACCGGTTTCAGGTTGAACATCGTATAGAAGGAAGCCACTTCATACACTTCGATGGGCTTGATGGAAAGCAAAGATGCCACATAGTCCATCACAGGTACACTCAGCCATCCGTCAAATTCGGACTGCGCCAGGTGCAAAACGGGAATGAGCGCCGACTTCTGACGACCCTCCGGATACCGGGCGATGATCCGTTGGACCAACGCAAGCGATTCGGGCGAGAAGTGAACGGTGTTAGTCATCTCGGGATTAAGCATCTAACTCTCCTGCAATTACATTCATGCTGCTCAGCGTCAAGATTGCATCCGACAGCATAGAGCCACGAATGATCTCGGGATAAGCCTGATAATAGATGAAACATGGCCTTCTGAAATGAAGTCGGAATGGCGTACGACCACCGTCGCTGATGAGGTAGAACCCCAGTTCACCGTTACCGCCTTCAACACTGTGGTATACTTCTCCTACCGGAACATCGGTCTCCCCCATCACAATTTTAAAATGATAAATCAATGATTCCATGTTGTGATAAACCTCTTCTTTCGGTGGCATATAGAAGTCTGATACATCGGCATGAAACGGACCTTCCGGCATTTTGGCAATGGCCTGACGGATAATACTCAGGCTTTGCCACATCTCTTCCTGCCGCACCATAAACCGGTCATAGACATCACCGTTTTGTCCTACGGGTATCGAAAAGTCAAAATCCTCATATGACGAATAGGGCATAGCCACGCGCACATCATAATCTACACCGGCAGCCCGCAAATTCGGACCGGTGAAACTGTACGCCAGCGCACGCTCAGCAGAGATACCGCCTACGCCGATGGTGCGGTCCATGAATATGCGGTTTCGGACCAAAAGGTTTTCAAATTCCTTGAGTACAACCGGGAACTCTTTCAGGAACCGATGAATCTTTTCCCAGGCAATAGGGCTGAAATCTCTTTCAAACCCACCTATTCGTCCGATGTTTGATGTCAGGCGGGCACCCGATATCTGTTCGTAGATCTCATAGACCAGTTCACGCTGCTGAAACATGTACACGAACCCAGTGAGGGCGCCAGTATCCACACCGATTACCGCATTGCAGATCAGGTGATCGGTAATGCGAGCCAGTTCCATGATGATCACCCGCAGGTATTGCACCCGTTTAGGAATCTCCAATCCCAGAAGTTTCTCCACGGTCATGTGCCAACCGATATTGTTAATTGGGGCTGAACAGTAGTTCAGTCTATCGGTAATCGGAGTGATCTGGTAGAATGGTCTCCGTTCGGCTAACTTTTCAAAGGCACGATGAATATAACCAATGGTCGGTACAGCATCCACGATTACCTCTCCGTCCATCTTCAACACGTTTTGAAAGATACCGTGCGTGGCCGGGTGCGTTGGACCCAGGTTGAGGTAAGAATATTGCTTCTCGCCTTCGTGATAGATAGGATCGCTGATTTGATTGCTCGTCATATCAACGTCCAAATTGTTTATCGTTCTTGTCACTGCGTACCTGATCTTCAAGTGGGAATTCCTTCCGCAACGGGTGGATCAACATATCCTCTACATTGAGTATCCGGGTCAGATTCGGGTGGCCCTGAAATAGTACGCCATAAAAGTCAAAAGTCTCCCGCTCCATCCAATTGGCACCAGGAAATAGCCCCGTCGCGGTTGGTAATACCGGGTGATCAACGGGTACGCGGACTTTGATCCGGATGCGTTTATTATGGACCAGGTTGTGTAATTGATAAATCACCATCAATTCGTGGCTGTCGGGAAGATGCACACCAAATAAGGTCGTGAGAAAACGATAACCTGCCTCGGGGGCTTCACCCAGAAACCGGAGAATTTCAATAAGACGGTCTTTCTTTATTTCAATGCTTGGAAAGTCGTACGAACGTTCAGCGCGTACCAGGTCGTTACTGAATCGGGTGATCAGCAAGGCAGTGATTTGTTCCAGTTCGGTAGGCTGACTATTCGATTCCATACCGGTTAAGCATTTCCTTATAATCCGCTGAATCGCGACGGCGAAGAGATTCGGTTTCTACCAGGTGTTGAATCTTCATCACCCCGTCAATGATCTGCTCAGGGCGGGGCGGACAGCCTGGCACATAAACATCCACCGGGATGATCCGGTCAATTCCCTGAAGTACACTGTAGGTATCAAAGATCCCGCCACTCGATGCACAAGCTCCCACAGAAAGTACCCATCGAGGCTCAGCCATCTGTTCATATACCTGCCTCAGGACCGGTCCCATTTTCTTGGCAATGGTGCCCATGACCATCAATAGGTCGGCTTGCCGGGGAGAAAAACTTAATCGCTCGGATCCAAACCGGGCCAGGTCATAGTGCGCGCCCATGGTGGCCATGAACTCAATGCCACAGCATGACGTGGCGAATGGCAACGGCCAGATGCTGTTTTTCCGCGCCAAGCCAACGACCTTATCCAGACTGGTTGCAAAAAAGCCAGCACCTTCAAGGCCATCTGGCTTTTCGGCCATGAGAACCTTGGATGGTGGTGGTGACTGAATCGTTACTCCCATTTTAGTGCCCCCTTCTTGAGTATGTACACAAACCCGATGATCAGAGCGACCATAAATAATATCATTTCAATCAGGCCTTCGGCTCCCAGTGTCTGAAAGTTGACTGCCCATGGATACATGAAAATGACTTCGACATCGAAGAGTACAAACAGGATGGCGACAAGAAAATATTTGATGTTAAACGGTAATCGTGCGTTGCCTGTTGATTCGATTCCGCACTCAAATGCTTCGAGCTTCGTTTGTGTCTTGCGCTTGGGGCCCAGCAGGTGGGTTGCGGCCATGGTGAGTCCTACGAAACCAAGGGCCAACCCAAACGTGATGGCTACCGGTATGAATTGAATGAGGGTGGCTTCTTGCATGTTGATTCTCTTCCTCAGTTACTGGCAATATTCGTGATTTTCAATGACTAAATCCCATATCCAGCGGCTTATCTTTAGCGATAGGGAGTCGGGTAATAGAATTGCGTAGGGTTGATCCAAGCAAAAAAAATTGTAAATCGCAGGACGGTTATAATGCATTTCAAATGAGCAACATGCTTGAACTAAAAACAAACAACCGGGCAGAAGTATTCGAAGCGGTCAGAAAATATTTGCGCGACTTACAGCTTACCATTATTAATGAAGATACGAGTCGCCCATGGGGTGGATTTTTTGTGCTGGACGAGAATCAGGCTGCTGAATTTGCTGTACAGTTTTTTCCAACGATTGCGGTTGACAGCCTGAGAATCAGTGGGAAACTGAGCCCAAAAATATTGATGGTTGAACCCGGCAAAAGGCTATCATGGCAGTATCATCACCGACGTGCTGAAATCTGGAGAACCATTGGTGGCACTGTGGCGGTGGCTACCAGCATGTCCGATGTTGAAACCGAGCGCACCCAGGTTGGCGTTGGAGAGACCATCCGGTTGGCGCAAGGTCAGCGGCACAGGCTCATTGGCCTTGATGGATGGGGTGTTGTGGCTGAGATATGGCAACATACCGATTCCCAATGGCCCTCAGATGAGTCAGACATTATCCGCCTGCAGGACGATTTTGGCCGATAATCTGGCCTGGGATGATCCTTTTAATAATTCGACAAATCAGGCTAAATTTGGCCCCTATTCTAAAAAGTAGCCGATGATTTTCTTGCATGGAGGGCGCCAGACGGGTTCGGCTGGGTGGGTTCAAAATAGATGGCTTGCCATTTTTTTTGTGGTAATTACTGGACTTAGCCTCATTCGTTGTGGAAGTGATGCGGTAATTGTTCCTACTAATAATTTGAACTTAAGTAAATCTATCACCTCAGCCATCAAGCTGTTAATCGGTTCGGCCGAAGGGGTTGCAGGCGGCAATTATAAACGGGGCGCACGATCGGCCCTGATTACGGCAATCACCAATGCCCAGGCAGTCTATGCCAGCAAAACGGTCTCCCAGACGGATATTGACCAGGCTAATACCGACCTCAACAATGCAGTCAATGTCTTCAAGTCCCAAATCATCGTAGAAATTGATCCGGTTAACCTTGTAGCACAATATACTTTTGACGCCATACCAGTTTCAAGTTTGGGTGTCATTGTTACGGACAATTCGGGAAATGGCCACAACGGAGAAGTGAATAAAGGTGCCCTCTATTGGGGTGGCGCTGTTCCGACCACCATTCTGGACCGATACGGGGTTGACAGCAGGGCACTTCACTACAATCGCGGCGCCAATATTCAAATCCCCTATTCTACGGCCATCAATCCGGCTGCAATGACAATATCCTGCTGGTTTAACATTGATGTATCTTCTCCCTTGCGGGACAATCAATACTTGATTTCCCTGAACCGTGACGCTGGCTTTCAATTGGTATACCGCAGCAATCAGTCTGTGGGTATGGCATTAAGTCTGGCAGAAACACCAGGAACCAAAGTCATTGGCGATGCTGGCGTCACCATTACCCCGGGCACCTGGTACCACCTCGTGGTCACTTTCGGCGATGGTCACTTGCGCTTCTATGTTAATGGTACCCAAACCAGGGATATCATTCAAGCGGGTACCTTCATTAAAAACGGCGCTGTGGGGCTGTGTTTTGGACAAGACATACCCACTGACTCCTATGGCCTGACACCTTCCGATCCCAATTTTGTTGGTGATGGCGGATTCCTGAGTGGTGCACTTGATGAAGTACGGATATACAAAACCGTATTATCACCTACCCAAATCAGTGCGATTTATACCCTGGAGAAGCCTTAGGGGATAAGTATTTAATTATCTGTCTTTCAAATAGTTATAAAGGTATCTTAACAGCTCTAATGAAAGCTGTATCCCACCATACCAAGCAACGCAACGTTTGAATCTTCCGCCTTTGAGGAGTAGTAGTATTTGGCATCAATGCCAATGGAATACCGGTCATTCAGTTTCTTGCGATAGCCAACCGTAGCGCTGAAGTCCGCCAAGGAGAAAGTGGTGGCATCAAAATTACCGTAGGCATCCGTGGTGACATCATTGATGAGGAATGCCCTGCCAATGCTGAAGCTGCCGTAGAAGGATTTCATCACACGCATAGAAACCACCAGTTGGATGGGGATGGCACTGTTTCTGACCTGGCTGTTCTTGGGGCCTGCCAAATCAATACCATATAACCGGAAGTATCCCGTCTCCAGACCAATGCTTAGGCGGTGTTCAGGTTCCCACATGATCTTTCCCGACAAAGAATAATTCAGTTCGTTGACCTTGTTCTTCAGGAATACCAGGTTGTTGAAATAGAAATTAGGTCCGGCACCGAGGTAAACGGAAAACCGGTGTTTTTTGTCCCGCGCCCCCTGGGCCGATGCCTGCCACGATGTAGTGGTCAACACCAACATGATCATCCATATCAAGTATCTCTTGGCCATCAGAAATTGGTGTAATAGTCGTTGATTACGTACGCGGGATAATCAGTAATAAAACCATCGAACCGCCCATTGCGGAGGTAATTGTGAATGATGTTCTTATCGTTGAGGGTCCAGCTGATCACTTTGATACCAGCAGCATGTGCGCGGTCAACGTCTTCGAGTAACAGTCCTTCTGAGTAACGTGGCCCAAAGAATTTTGATTTATTCTCGATTGCACAATCTACACTGAGTTCACAAAGGGTTGGTAAACTCGCATAGCTCGGTTGTGCTCGGAATTGGTCGATGACATCGGTGGAAGGAAGCCCCGCGAAAATGGTAAGGTCCCTCCCCTTTGACACAGCCCTGTCCATGGCGGCCCGTACCACAGGCTCGAGGTAGGTAAATACACCCGGATTTCCTTTGATGTCGAGCCATACATATTTGAGGTTGGTAGAATCTACCACAACCCGCAGCACCTCTTCTACAGCGGGTATCTTTTGCCCATCAACCAGGGTGATAAAGTCGCGGAGAAATTGAAATGAATATTGATCAAAATCGCCGGACAGTGGACCCTTTTGGGTGAGTCGTATATTGATGGTGGGGTCATGAATGCATATCGGGACATTGTCGCGGGTAAGACGCACATCGTATTCAATACCATTGGAACCGTACTCTTCGGCATGGAACGCAGCCTTAAGGGTATTCTCTGCGTAAGGCGGATTTGATGTTGTCTGTATACCGTGATGGCCAAAGACCATAAACTCATTGTTCCGGGTGAAGACGGAGAAAGGCCTGGAGTATGCGATCGTGACCGATTTGGAGCCTGGCCCAAAACCCCTGTATAATCCATTGATAGTGAGCCCCTTGGTTGATCCATTCAAAATAAGGCCCAAGGAGCCGCTGCCTGCAGGGATCTCCATATTAATCAGTCCCTGATCCGCCGTTTCCGACGTACGCCAGAACCCGGAAAACTGAATGCTGTTGTTGGCAGGGCTGAACCCGTATTTGAGGATGATGTATATTCCATCCTTTTCGCTGAAAAAGGATACCCTGTATTTAGAGACCTTGCAAACAAAGGAGGTACCCAGCTCTTTACCGCCATCGGTCAGGGTATAGATTCCTTCCATGTTCTTCATCACCGTGCCAGGCAGCGGAGTTGTGTTGATGAGATTCTCATCGCTGTTGATCAGCGGCGGTGTGATATCAATACTGGAGCATGAAAACCCGATGGCGAGGAGAATCAGCATGCTATATATGAGCCATTTCATCCGAATCAGAATTTAATGCCGATTTGAAACTCCGGAACAAAGTACCGGTATGTATTAACGGGCAAGGCAGGCCAGGCCACGATGTGGTATCGGACCACCGCCAGTTTTACGCCATAGGACATCACACGGTCTTTCCAAAGCCGCTGTTCCAGGGTGGTGGTGATGCTTCCACCATTTAGTCCGCCGTTTCGAAACGACTTGAAGGATACCACGTTCCCCCCTTCACTGAGATAAAAAGATGATGTGTAGTAGACTTCTCCCCTCACGGTGACGGCGTAGTTGGGAAAACTTATGCCTAAGGCAACTGATGGTTGCTGCTCCCAACCCGTGAGCACGGTATTGTAGCCAAATTCTTTCAGGATGCCATAGTTAAAGACCATTTGAAAACCAACCCCCAGGTGCAAGTGTCCGAATGAATGATTCCAGAATGGCCCAACACTTGCCCGGTTGGATACGAACAATGTGGCGAGACTGGCCTGGAGATTAAAGTCTTTTCCCAGGCTATAACGACCCGTATAGTTAAACATGGGTGCATTTACATTATCCAATGACCATGCTTTCGGAACCACGACATAGAAAATAGAAAGGGAATGCTCATAGATGCCTTTGGGTCGCGTGCTGGGGAGCCAAAAGCTGCCGGTCCTGCTGTCAAACTGAGGGGCCTGCGCACTAGCTACTGTCCAGGCAACTATAAAAATAAAAGCTGTGATAAGCCTTTGGACCATGGGTGTCTTGATTGTATGCAAAATAGGAAATTCATATCAATGAAATGTCCGGTATTGTACACTGTACTGTTCAGGTTTGTCAATCCGGGCTTGTAGCAAGGTCAAAATAACGCCATGGTCGAGCTCACTCTGGTTGGTCCGCCTTTTGCCATCCATCGATAAATCCTACGTCAATATGAGATTTGTAATAGCCGTATTGTTATGGTGTATGTTGTTGGTCATGTGCTGGCCGCTGGCACTGGTTTTGATGTTTTTGTTGCCAGTGATCTGGCTCATCTCCCTTCCTTTTGTGATCGTCGGGTTTACCCTGGGGGCTGTTTTCAAAATCATTTCGGCAATCTTTCTCTTCCCCTTTCGGGTAATGGGCATGCGCTAAGGGTATCGCTAAGTACCGAATTTCATATTTTCTTACGTAATAGCTGGTCTGCCCGGTGATCGTCTATATTTACAGACGACTGTAGCCGCCATGAATTTGCAGCATTGGATCCGGAACCTTTTGGTCGGTCGGGAAAAGATCGAATCCCTGACCGAATTCAAAAGCGCCATGATGCGCGGATACATGGTGCTTATTGCCCTGCTGGTGGGTATTACCTATACCGTGGTGGACATGATTAACGGCATCAGCACCAGCCTCGTCTTCTACCTGGCGGATGTGCTGCTCGCTCTGCTTACCCTGCACCTCAATCGCAAACGGAAGTTTCTGGCAGCCAACCTGGTCTTTCTCTTCACCTTTAATTTTCTTGTTTTCCTCTTTGCGTCCTCTGACCTCTATCGCACCGGGGTGTACATGTTCTTTGTATGCATCAGCCTTTCTGCGGTGGCCCTGTTGGGATTTGAGCGGTTCCGGTATGCGTTACTTTTCTGTGTGTTATCGTTCCTGCTGTTCACGTTATCATACTGGGGAAAGTTTACCATCATGACGCCCCTGGCCAATGATGAAACCACCATCAACATTTACTTCACTATTAACTTCCTTGTTGCTTTGGTGGTGTGCGTGGCCGTGGTTTATTCACTGCACAGTATTAACCACTGGGCGGAAGCGGAATTGAACAAAACCACCCGTGAACTGGAGCGAAGCCAGGCACAAAAAGACATGGTGGTAGAAGCCGTCCAGGCAGGTATATATGAATGGAAGGGCGGACAGAATAGCTCCGTGTACGTTAGCGATATCTGGAAAAAGTTATTGGGCTATGGACCCGATGAGTTGCCGACCATCACTATAGATTTCTATTGGTCCATTCTCCATCCGGATGATAGGGTACGGGTACAAAAAGTAATGGACGAGCATTTTCGCACGCAGAAAACCTATCTCAATGAATTGCGGTTGCGAACCCGTACCGGTGAATACCGTTGGTTTCTCGACAGTGGAGACACCCGTTTTGACAACGAGGGCAAGCCTGTGCTAACGGTTGGCTCTATAATTGATATCTCTGATCGAAAGCAAGTGGAAGAAAAACTCCACACCCAGAATCAGTTACTGCTGAAGACCAATCAGGAACTGGACCAATTTGTGTATTCCGTTTCTCATGACCTCCGGGCGCCTCTGAGTTCAATTTTGGGATTAACCCGGATTTATGAGTTGACCAATGAATCAGCCGAAAGAGATTCAATCGTAAAGTTGATCAGCGACCGGGCTAATACCCTTGACTTGTTTATCCGTGAAATTCTTGACTATTCACGCAATGCCCGCATGGAGGTAAAGCTAAAAGACGTGCATGTCGCGACGCTGGTTCGTGAAATCGTGAATGGACTTCAGCATATGACCGGTATGGAACGCATCGCATTTCAATGGGAACTGGATGAAGACATTCTCGTTCGTACAGATTCCGAACGGCTAAAGGTGGTGGTCACCAACCTGATCAGCAATGCTGTAAAATATAGTGATTCCGGTAAAAGCTCATTTATACGAATCCGTTCAATCCAGGAGGCCAAAACCTGGAAGTTTGTTGTGGAAGACAATGGCATTGGCATCGAGGCGCAGCACATCCCCAGGGTGTTTGAAATGTTTTACCAGGCGCATGCGAATTCCCAGGGATCAGGATTGGGTCTATACATTGTAACCGAAGCCGTAGACCGTCTGGGTGGAAAAATCCAGGTTGATTCGAGGCATGCTAGGGGTACCACGTTTACGGTAACCCTACCCATGGGCAATCAACATACAGGAGACTGAATTATCTCTTTTTCGACGGCACCATCGCCACAGGCTGCTCCACCTGCATCACGGCAGCCATGGTCTCTATGCCTTCCCACAGGTATTTCAGCATGATGTTTTCATTTTCAGCGTGTTGGTTGTTGTCGTAGTTGACCACGGGGATAGTCACAGGCTGTGTGTTCAGCAATTGTTCGTACAAAAACAAGGGCAGGCTCCCTCCTGCTGAAGGAACCTTAATCACCGGATAGTCTACGGTGCGTTCCATGGCCTTAATAATCTGTTGTGCAATGGGTAGGTCCATGGGGGTACGCTGGGCATTGTATCCCCCCTTTCGCTTGGTAATCTTGGCGATTAAGGGAAACTGCCTCCTTTCGGCATCGGTGGGTTCATGATCCAAAACAGTATATCCCTTGCTTTGCACGTAAGAGATCAACTTGTTGACCTGACGATCGACGTCGTTGCCGGCTACCAGCCTAAGGTCGATTACGGCGGTGGCTTCGGTGGGAATAACATTGGCGGCCATCGCACCAATATTGGCACTTTGAATACCATTGATGTTTAATGTAGGGATCGTCAGCAATTCCATAAAGCTCCGCCCATCGCCATCGGGCCGGGCCAATGCCAGGTCTTCCTGCAGGATGCTCTCCACCGGAGGTATAGCCGCAACTGCCTTACGCTCCATTTCTGATAAGGGAGTCACATCATCATAAAATTCGGGAATAGTAACCATGCCCTTGTCATCTTTCATCGAGGCCAGCAGTTGCACCAATCGCATGGCAGGATTAGGTGCCCAGTTGCCATAGTTTCCACTGTGCAACGGTCGCTTGGAGCCGTATACCTTGATGTCTACATTAACATCTCCCCGTACACCGAACACGATCTGCTTTCGACCCGAGATATGCCGGGGTCCATCGCAGATTACCCATTGGTCGGCCTGAATCAGTTCTTTGTATTTTGCAAAGATATCTGCGAGATGAACCGATCCGGCTTCTTCTTCTCCTTCAAAGAAGAACTTGATATTCACTGTGGGACGAGCTCCAGATGCAATCAAGGATTCATAAGCGGCCAGGATTGCAAATACACCCGCCTTATCGTCGGAAGAGCCGCGGCCATATAACCGGTCACTTGGGTTGGCTGGCACATTCGCCGGAAAGGGAATGATCTTGCCACCTAGGTCCAATCGATCACTGGCCAGCACTGGCTTGAAGGGCTCAAGGCCGTCTGCCCATTGTTTAGGGTTTACCGGCTGCCCGTCGTAGTGCGCATAGAAGGCAAGTGTAGTCTTTGCCCCCGCCGTCTTCACTTCGCCAAATACTACCGGTGCTGACCGCGACTGCCCCGACGAGAGCAACTGAGCCTTTACGCCTTTGGATTCCAGGAATGCTTTGATCCAGTTGGCATTTCGGATCATATTCATGGAGTCACCGAGTACATTGGGAATGGACAGAAATTCCCGGTATTCATTCAGCCACCGGATTTGATTTTCGGGTTTGTTCACGTAGTTCTTTACTGGAACTTGTTGAGCGAAACCAATGGAGGTGATCAGGAGCAGAACAGGTATCAGTCTCATTTTTATGAATCAGGTTATTTGTAAAAATACACTTTCAAGCCGGTTTACCACCTGTAAAATTCCACAAACCAGATCGCCCTCTGATTTGTATCTTACCATGATCAAACTATCCGTCATGAAGAACCTGCGCTATTTCTTGTTAACCCTGGTTTTGGTCAGCTCCTGCTCAGGTCCCGGGTCTAATTCCGATGCCTCCAACCAATTAAAGGATTTCCTGGTTCAGTTTTCGGCCGAAGAAGAGGAAGAAGCCGGTGACCGGACCCTGAGTGAGGCGTATTTTTCAGAGCAACTATCGCGAACCCAATCCTTGCTCACCAGGCTTCAGGCCATACCAAAAGATCAGTTGAGTGGAGATGACCTGATCGACTGGAAGTTTGCACACAGCATCCTGCGCGGCAGGGTATTGCGTCAGGGTTCCATGAAACCCTGGACCAAAAACCCGAGATTGTTTATGGTCTTTACCCAGATTTCAGGACTGATCGAGCGGCCTGGTACCTTGGATTCCAAATTGAATGAAGTTGAAAAGCGACTGCGACTGGTGCCTGAACAATTGTCCAACGGCCAGAAATTACTCAACACCTACATACCTCGTTTTCAGGAACTCAGTCTGTTTATGGCTGAAAATGGTAAGGTCTTGTTCGATCGCGATTTGCCAGCGTTTATTGCGCAGTCCGGAAACCGCAATGACACACTTATGCAATTGACGCAGGCGGCAGGCAAGTCGCTGGACCAATTCATCACTTACCTCAAAAATGATTTGCCGCGACTCCCGCAGGGAGAATTCGGAATCGGTAAAGCCGCTTACGAAGAAATGCTTCGCGACGAATACCTGATCACCTATGGTGCGGACAGCCTGTATCGCTTTGGCTGGAGCCAATTTAACAAGACCGTAAAAGAGCTTGAGGACTTGGCCAAGACCATAGACCCGAAAAAGACTTGGCAGGAATTGGCCCGTGAGATCAAGAATGATTACCCATCACCGGATAGTATGATTCAGGCTCACCAGTATTGGGTAGACAAGTCCAGGGAACATATCGTGGGCAAGAACCTGATACCCATCCCCTGGTCAGAGCGTGTACGGGTGGTGCCGCGGGCTGAGTACCTGCGGAAGACATCTTACTATGGCAACTTTTCCATTGCCAAAGGCAAGGACAAAGACAGCATCTTCACCTCTGAATGGATGATTAACCCATTTGAACACCAATGGCCTGAACAACGCAAACAGGAATACCTGGTTGAACATGACTATGGCGTTATTATTGTAACTGCTCCCCACGAGACGTATGGTGGCCATCACGTGCAGGGTTTGTACCAAATGCACAATGAGCGTCCCTTCCGTAAGAATCACAGCATCTCTATATTCAGTGAAGGATGGGGTTTGTACAATGAACAGCTGATGCAGGAGACGGGCTTCTTTCCTTCCGAACGCATTCACCTGCGTCAATTGCAGCTTCGGCTTTGGCGCAATGCCCGGGTTATCTATGATGTAGGCATGCATACCGGGCAGCTTTCATACGAGGATGCCATCAAATTAATGACCGATCAGGTTGGCTTTCTTCGATGGGCGGCACAACTGGAAGTGGACTCATCTTCTGCCTCGCCGGGGTACTTCATCGGGTACTTTATGGGGATGACAGAAATTCTCGCCATGCGGGAAGAGTACCGTAAATTGATGGGACCCCGCTTTACGTTAACCGACTTCCACGAAAAGCTGCTAAAGATTGGCAGCATGCCGCCAGCGTTGGTACGGGAGGCGTTGTTTCTGTCAGCTACACACTGATCCACACATCAGATTTCGGCTGCGCATCAAACACCCATCGCGGTTCAACATCCAGGTACGGGTAGTCTACTTTGGTGAGGTAAAGGCCTTGCGGGAAAGCCACGTTGAGTGGTTCTTTCGACCGTTTGGTGATCAGTCGATGTTCCAATTCCTCGACAGTCATCTCGCCCAGGCCAATTCGGATCATATTGCCTACCAGAATTCGTACCATCTTGCCTAGAAAACGGTTGGCGCTGATCTGGAATCTGAACTTGTCTCCTGCCCTGTTGTGGAACCATTGCGCCGATGAAACCTGACACAACGTGTTATGGTGATCTCCTGGCACTGTGCACAGGGCGTGGTAGTCATTGTATTTCAATAACAACTGCGCAGCAGCCTGCATCTTGTCGAGCTGGAGGCTTGGTGTGAGATAAAGCGAACTGAGGGGGTCGATAAACGGGTCCTTGTGGGTGTGGATAAAGTAATCGTACGTCCTTCGGGTGGCATCATACCTTGCATGCTGACGAGGAGCCATCGGCAACAGGTCGAACATGGAGATATCGGAGGGCAGTTGTTTATTCAATCGGAACAACAGGTCGTAGTCTCCGGAATAGTTCAGGTCGCTGTGAAAGAAAAACTGGCTGGCATGTACCAATGCATCGGTGCGGCCACAGCCCATGATGGAAACCGGTTGTTTAAGTGCCTTGGTCATGATGCCTTCGATTACGCCTTGCACACTGGTGCCTCGGGCCTGCCTTTGCCAACCGCGATAGTTTGCGCCCTGGTAACCTATATGGAAGAAGAATCGTGTTGCGGTCATGGCTCAGCTCCGAAAGAAAATTGTACCTTGAGTACGTAAACCAGAAAATTCATGAAGAAGCTGGGCTTTAAGATTCTCGCAAAATTGAACAAGTTGTTTCTTCCATCCCTGAGCAAGCTGGATATGAACCGACTCTCCAAGCGGGACAAGGCGCTCATTGCCTATAAGTACTGGGTAGTGATGCATATCCTCGATTAGGTACCCGTCAAAAGTAGGCCTTATGTTCGGCCTGCGTACAAATCAGAAACTCCCGGTGGGTAGGATTGTTTTTCAAAAACTCAACAAACACTTCTTCCGGCTTGATGCCCTCTTCTCCCACCCGCTTTAATTCGGTGCGCACGCCCTTGGCATTGACGTAATAAAACCGGGGATATTCATCATTGAAAAATCGGGTGATGGGTCTGACGTACGTGCTGTTTAACCGACCAACGCTATCCAATATAAGGAGCACTTCATCATCGACCAGGTGGGGTTCAATGCCATCGGGTTGGCCAAAATCAATTTCAATTTTTCCATGATAACCTTCCGGAATCAGATAGGCTTCATATCGATAAGCACGCCACTCCTGCACATAGTCAATAGCCGACCGTATGCCATACCCGACCACCATGGCCATCCACCAGTATGACAGCAGGTACTTAAGCCATAGCCTAAGGTTGCTTTTGAAAATAAAATATATCCCGGCGGCATAAATCACTGCGAGAATGAATGGACCCAGCGGCCAGCTTCCGCGGTTAAAGAAGTAGTTATTTATGGGATTGTACAAAGCTATTGCAATAGCCTCTAGGCCAATACCGATTAGCACATTAATCAGCGAGGATAAACGTGATGCGTTCATTTGTTCTGTATCGCTTTAGTAGGTCTGGTAAGCCGGTAGAACAGTATTGCGGCACGTTTGGCTTGCATCGACAGGGTGCGTGGATCGGCTTGCTCATTCACCGTATGCCCACCGGAAGAGCCTAATCCCAGTCCATCCATGGCCATATCTACATAACCTGCCGTAAAAGAAATGTCGGCAGCACCTGCCTTGCGGGGATGCACGGCTACCACTGGACCATATCCCAGGTCTTTGCTCACTTTATCAAAGTAGCCCAGCAATTGGTAGTTGCCATCCGTCGGAGCCAGCGGTGGATATCCTTCACCAAAACTTATAGTGGCGCTCGTACGCGGAAGGCTGGCCGCTACAATCTTGCGCATGGTTTCCTGCGTGCTTGCCAATTGTTCAGGGGACATCGCCCGAATGTCACCAGTAACAACAACCTCTTTCGATACAATATTTGATTTGCCCTCGGCCGAACCTGCATCCATAGGCTTGTCGTGTTGCAGTGCAGAGCCACCCAGAATAAGTCCGGGGTTAAAGGTGAGGTTAGGCTCTTTGGAAAGTGCTTCGTAGAAACCCGTCAGTATGCGGCTAGCCTCATAAATAGCACCTGCTCCGACTGCGTCTGTAAATAGTTGGGATGAATGCGCCGGTGTTCCGGTAACTGTAAGTTCCCAATTGGAGGAACTTCTTCGCGCAATCACAGCGGTACGTGGGTCGCCGGCACCATCTTCAAAGCCAATGGCAATATCTGCGGCCTTCGCAGCTTCAATTAAATCATGCCTTGCCAGCGACAACGGCTTACCACTCAATTCCTCATCACCTGTCATCACCACAATGACGTTCATATCCTTTAGCACATTGGCATCCTGCAATGCTTGTAAGGCATATATGATGGCCACGTCGCCACCTTTCATATCACCTACGCCTGGGCCTCTCATCACCGAGTCATTCACATAAGTAAACTCCTGAAACGGGCTCGTTAATTCAAACACGGTATCGAGGTGACCAATCAGCAACAAAGTCTTGCCGGATCCTTTGTGTTCAGCCACAAGGTGTCCTGCCCGTCCAAATAGCGCGCCATCAACCCAACGCGTTTGAAAACCGAGTGCATCCAATCGCGCCCGGAAGATCTGACCGACTTTGCGCACCCCGTCAAAATTCATACTGCCGCTATTGATGTTAACTACCTCACGCAGCAGATCGAGCGCTTCCTTCCTATGCGCATCAACCGAGGCTGCCATTTTTTGTTCGGGTTTGGTCAACTGCCCCATGACAGAAACAGGCAGAAACAGAAGAAGAGCAAGAATTCTTTGCATAATGAGTTAGCGAATAGGTTGGGTGAGGATACTGAGGCATGTCGCTATGCCTTCGCGAAAGTTACCCATCCGGATATTCTCATCACTGGCATGGATATTACTTTCTGGATCGGGTATGCGAACGGCGATGGCTGGCACGCCCAGGGTGGTAATAAAGGGAGAAATAGGCTGAGACCCGCCAGTGGTACGCATCTTGATAGGATTAATGCCCGTGGCGCGCACCAAGGCTAATGAAAGCCATGCCGCCATCGGGTCACTATAGGAGGTTCTGAATGGCAGCGAACCTTCTTCAAAGGTAAACGAAGCAAGTTTATGGTAGCGTTTACGTTCCTCCGCTGTTGGCTGATTATCGACGAGGTGATACCCATGCTGTTCGATGAATGCCTTCAGCAGGTTCACTTGTCTTAAGGAAGGTGTCTCTGGCACCAAACGCATGTCCATTTCGATCGTCACTTCAGCAGGTATTACGGTGCGACGCTGTGCCCCGACATCGGCTGCTTTTATTCCCCGGATGTTAAGAGAAGGATATTGTAAAGATTCCTGATAAGTGGCCCCTACGGCCTCAGGTCTGGCAATACCAAGCCCTGCACCCAACTCAGCCGGATCATCGGGCACCTCGTTCAATATCCGTTTTTCCTCATCGGAAAGCGTAACGCCATCATAGAAACCGGGGATCAGCACCCGACCAGATTCATCTTTCATGGCGGCAAGGAGCCACGCTGCAGCAAAAACAGGGTTCGGAACATAGTTGCCGAACTGGCCGCTGTGCGCGTCATGGAGCGAACCAAATATCTTCAGCGTCATGGTGGTAATACCGCGTGCACCAAACGTCAGTGTGGGTACATTACGAACACTGCGTACGCCGTCCATAATCACACAGTAATCGGCGGCGAGTAATTCCCGGTTAAGGGTTACCGCAGTAGCCAACTCCGGTGATCCCTGCTCTTCTTCGAAGTCCATTACGACCTTAATGTTGAATTCAGGCTTGAGCTTTTGCTCCCGCATAATGCGCAAGGCCTGCAGGAGCATAATGGCAGGACCTTTTGAGTCGGAAGCCGAGCGTGCAAAAATCCTCCAGTCATCATGAAATGGCTGAGTGGTCCAGGGTTGCTCCTGCCATTGTCCATCCACCTGTGCTTTCATCACCGGCAGATAAGGGTTGGTCTGGTGCCAGGAAGATGGTGTTACTGGCTGGCCGTCGATCTGGGTATAAAAGATGACAGTCTTAGGCTTACCCGCCTGATAGCTGGCAACCAGAATGGGTACCGTGGCAGTTTGGATTTCGGCTACCGTAAACCCCATGGATTCATAAGCCTGCCGACACCACACGCGGTTCTTTTCAACGTCTGATTTTGAAGATCCCAGGTTTGGGATACTGAGAAGGTTCTTGAACTCTTCTAATGCTTTAGGTAAAGCATCACTACTTAACTTATTAATTTTCTGTTGATTGATCGACTGACCAAACACCAGTGAAGTCAAAGCCATCAACAGACATGCAAGGATATATCGCATGGCCTCAAGTTACATAAAAGAGGCTTCCGGGCAGTGTACAGCTGGGATCAGCTGCGGCGTACCTTGACTTTGGTGTAGGAAGCTTCCACCTTGGGTAGAGCCGGTACCTTAACCTGCTTACCACGGGCAGGTTTATCCTTTTTGTTGACTTCCCGGGTTCCAAAGATCATTTCACGACAGTTCTTGCTACCACACTGGCATGCAAAAGGCTCCATCGTTTCGTCAAGGAACAATGCATAATCCAGGGTGAGCTCGTCGCCTGGTTCGATGTCACGGGTAGCAATTACATTGAGACCATCATAGGCCGTATTGGCATTGCAACTGTGGTTCTGAGGAGCCCAATGCACCGGGTTTTCATCCCACAGGATGTATACTTCGTTGCCAATGGGATAGGCATATTGTCCGAAATCAGCCTTCTGGCGTTTGTTCCAGTTGTTGTCTACAAATGACTTGGAGACAACACGTTGCGACATTTCTTCACCCCGGAAGATGGTCTCGTTTTTGGCGATCTTACGGTTAGCAAATATGCCGTAGCCGGCCAATGAGGTTCCCTTCACGGTGTATTTCTTCTGACGGGCCTCATTACGGGCAATACCTTCGGCGATTATAGTCTTCAGGAATCCTTTCTTTCCAGCGGGATCAAAGTTGAGGATATGATCGGCAGATCCTTCATACCCATTCTCATAGAATGCCGAGCAGGTAAAGTTGATCTCCAGGAAGTAGAGGTCACCCTTTTCATCCATGCGGAAGTCGAGACGGGCATAGCCAACGCCTCCGAATGCTGTAAAAATGGCTTCCGTGGCTTGTTTGATAGCCTTTTCGATCTTGGGATCTGTCACAGCAATGTTGCTGTCGGGATGAAGTTCAGAGGTCTTCAACGCATACGTCTTAAAACGGCGGCCTTCCGGGAAGATGTACTCAACCGGTTTGAAGACCTTACAAGACTTGCGATCGGGCTGTGCTGCCACCAGAGCCGTGAATTCTCTCCCGGCAATATATTCTTCAACCAGCAATTCGGGGTATTCTCCACATACCTGGGATACCTTCTTGCGGAGTTGGGCTTCATTGGTCACCAATGAGTTTTCATCGACCCCAAGGCTGTCACCTGCTTTCGCTGGCTTCACAAAAAGCGGGAAAGAGAGCTTCTGGAGTACTTCTTCAATGCCCTGAATGCCATTTAATTCAACAGAAATGGGTGTCTTAACCCCGGCACAGTACGCCACATACTTCATCAATGGCTTTGGCGGGTCGTACAAAATCGGGTTCGGACCCGTGTATGGAAGGTTGAGCAGCTCCAGGGATTGGATCACGTCAATCGATGGTACCTCCCACTCCAAATAGCCTTCGCAGAGGTTGACATAGATGTCGTAGCCCTTCTTGCTGGCCTCCTTCAGTTGCCGGTAGGTTGTTAATTTATTTAAGAAGATGTGGTCAACTACATCATCTTCAGCGAGTAATCCGGATAGATCCCGGGCGGGATCGAAGTTCTTGTAATCTACTTGAGTTGTCGAATAGTCCGGTTGAAGTACACAAACTTTCATCTATACAGTCGCTTTATGTTTTGCCCCATAACGCTTCATTGCATCTTCAATAATCTCAATGACGAGATAAGTAAAAGATTTTTTAGCAAACCGCAAAATGGCGCCAATGGAAGTGTAGTTCTCATCCTCGCTCAAACCACATTGAGCATTGACTTCAAGCACATACAAGTCACCGGTTTTCCGGTTCATGCGTATGTCCAATCGGCCATATCCGGTGCCACCTACCGAGCGGAACGCTTGCAGGCTCAGCTCTTCAAGCCGGGCATTCAATGTTGCCTCAGCCGGACGATAATTATATAAGAAACCCTGGTCGGGAAGTTGTGCTTCGTTGTCATACGTCTCCCACAAGCGATCGAATGAGAGGAATTGCTCCTTCTCCGGTAAGGCATCATGAAAGACACGCTCCACGGCAGGGTAACAATGCAGGTTTTCAGGGTCAGAAGATGAGCCAACTACCAGGGTGGTATACTCCGGACCGTTGACAAACTCTTCAACAAAGATTCCGCCGGTGTCCAGTTTCCAACCGCGGTATCCCTCCTGCAGGGTCTTCAGGATGGCCTCATATTCGGCCTCATTGGAAACCACATTATGGATGGATAAACCCATGCTGCCGGCTGAAATTGCAGGTTTTACGATCACCGTCTCCCCAATCTCACGAAAGATATCTGCGGCTGTAGTCTTCGACGGGTCGATGACTTTCCATGGTGCAGTAGCCACCTGATGCTGGTCAAAAGCTTCCTTCATCGGAATCTTTGACGTGGTGATGCGGTAGAAGTAATCGTTTGATCCAGTATACGCCAGACCCAGGGCTTCCAGCTTGTGAATCACGGAAATGCCCGGTATGCCATTAAGTTCATCCCCGTCACAGAGGTTTATAACAATAGGCTTCTTAGTGGTGGGATAATCCCGGATCTTCTGCAGGGACTCATCGATACCTGCCAGTGTGGTGTTTTGCCACTTCCATTCGCATCCTATCTCCTGAAAAACCTTCTGGTACTCAGCGATGCTTTGGGTGTAGTCGTAGTAATACTGGAGGTTGGGGTCGTTGGTTTCAATAAAGGGGGCAAGCACCCATACGATAAATTCGTCTTTCCTCGACACGAAGCTCATACAAGATGAGTTAAGGTCGCATCCCGGTGAACCGGTTGTGAAGTGATCACGTGAATCAGGTGCGTTATCGTACAATCAAAATTCAACGGCGCGAATGTAACTACTTTTTTTAATAAAACATGAATTTGGCCAGTAGGAAGGCACACATGCCGAGATGATATATGGGCTTACTTGCGCCTGAAGACGACGCGTTGAAGATTGATAACGGGATAGTTGATCACCTCCGGAGCAGGCGTGGCGGTGGCGGGCTTCTTACCTGAACACACTTCAAAGATCAACTGATCGTTGATCAGTTCATAGCTTGAAGTAAGCAGCACATCATGGGTCTCAAAGGCGCTGTAAAGCTTATTGCCGAAGAGATAATCGATGAGTTCAATGCCACCCCCCTCATCGGTAACGTACACCCCCTTCTGCTCATCTTTTAACCGAAGTACGTAGTCTTTGGTCATCGGGCGGGTTTTGGATAAATACTCAGTTTTCCAGGTCCATGCCCCTGTATCTGCATGCCTGGCCACGGTCAATACCACGTTAACACTGTCCTGTAACGTACCCTGCCGATAGATATGCATAGTACCTGTCCAGATACCAATACACCGATCCGGAAAGGAAGCCTGACCCAAACTATATGACCAGGCGGACAGCACCATAATTGCTGTTTGCAGGTATCGCATGTCTACAGGGTCTTGAGGTAATCGATGCTTTTCTTCAATGATACGTCGGGATCAGCCACCATATCCTGTTCTACAAAGAAGTGCTTGACTCCCGATGCCTTCGCTTTAGTCAGGATGGCCTTAAGGTCAAGCACCCCTTCACCGGCTGACGTCATAAAGGGAAATAGTTCGATCCATTGGTTGGGGTCTCCGCCATCTCCTGAGAACCGTGCCTTCTTCTTCATGTCCTTCACATGCATCATATGGTAGCGTCCGGGGTATTTGGTAAAGAGTTCTATAGGATCCGCCCCACCCGCCGTTGTCCAAAAGAGATCCATTTCAAAGAATACCAGGGTTGGATCTGTATTGTCAAGAATCAGGTGCAAAGGCGTCACATTATTGATTGGCTGCAGGCCATACCCATGATTATGGTAGGTAAAGCGAAGTCCGACCTTCTTGGCAGCTGCGCCGATACGGTTGAATTCATCGGCAGCGCGCTTGTAGTCATCCAAGGTCTTTCTAAACTCAGCAGGAAGTGATGGCAAGCCGATGTACGTAAATCCCAACGTCTGACCTGCCTCTCCCAACCTATCCATATGGTTGCGCATGGTTTCCAGGTCGGTATGAATGGCTGGGGTACTAAGCTTGTTGTCGGCGAGGATAGACTTCACTTCCGTGGCTGTCTTCCCATAGTAGCCGCTGCCAGAAAATCCAAGGGCTGGTGTTACCTGAGCCCAACCTTTCTTGGCAATCTCACTGCTGAATGGAAAGGGTCCATACAATTCAATCTCTTTAAATCCCAGCCGGGAAAGAAATTCCATGCCACCCCGAAAGTCCTTTTCCAGCATTTTGGGAATGGAGAACAGGTTAATGCCAATGTTTGAAAGCAAACCGGCCTCTGCCTGTGTCCAGGGAAGTAATCCGGCAGCAGTAAGGGCGGCTGTGGTTTGAAGAAAGGCGCGGCGTTTCATAGTGAGGATGGGATTAGGTCATCAAAATAGCAAAATTGACCATAAAAAAAGCGGTTTGACGCATTTCGCATCAAACCGCCTTATAAGTGAACAGTCTTCGTTTGTCTGTTGACCGCTTATAGTTGTCCGTTATCCTTCAGCTTCTGCTGAATGAAATCCGTGAACTGATATTGCCGAACCAGCTCTGGTGAAAGGTATTTTGCTCCTTTGATCATACCAATGCAACGCGGACTTCCGCACAGGCACTGGAATGCCTGGTCCATATTCCACTCGGCTGATGGGTAGAAGAAACTAAACTCATCTCCCTCCTGAATGGGGCGCACAGCCACCAGCACTTTACGCGTGGTGTCAAAGAAACAGTTGGGATCACAGCTGTGGTTGATGCACTCCAGATACTCCGGGCGCAACAAAATGTGCTGGTCTTCCCCGATTTGTACGGTGAGATAGTTGGGTTTGGGATGAATCATATCCCAGGTAAACTCGGCAATAACGTCGCCAGGCTGAAAGTCACGGCGTGACCAAAGTGAACGGATCCCTTGACGAACATCTGTTCGCTTTTCAGCAACTTCCGAAGAGTATTCAATCGATACTTTGTTCGATGCAGTTAAGCCCATGGTAATTTTTTAATAGTGGTTGTTGTTATAATGAATCAAAAATGATTGAATTGAATCATTTAAAAAAATATTTAAGCCATATATCGTAATAAAACTTTAACGATGAGGTCATTGAACCTATGATATCATTCAATCGTATAAGCTATTCATGCAATGACAAGATGATACTGAATGACTTCATACATATTCATCAATACAATAACATGACATTGCATGCTTAAAGTATAAGTTTAAATGAATCGATGAACTTATGACGGGTTATACTGCATTACTGCTATGGTTATTGATTCTTCCTCCGTCCATTGATCAAAAGGAGACCTATATATGCCTTCCATGCGGATATGACTGCGATAAATTGACGCATGATGGTCCTGGTACATGCTCTTCCTGTGGTATGGAACTGGTAAAATCATCTACCATTCGGTTCAAAACCATAGATTTTTCTGATTTATGCAAGCGATTGGAGGCTAATCCAAATCTTATTCTGTTGGATGTGCGATCACCTGAAGAGTTCGGCAACAACAACCCCCCGGTTGAAGCCTTCGGAAGGTTCAAGGGTGCCATCAACATGAATGTGACTCAACTCTCCGATCGGATGGAGGAATTGTCAAGGTACCGGAATGCAGAGGTGATTGTGTATTGCAGCCACAGCCACCGGAGTCCAAGGGCGAGTTATCTGCTATCCACGCATGGATTCAGGAATGTATCTAATCTGTCCATTGGGGTATCCTACTTTCGTACAAACCCGATTCCCTCCTGCCTGAAGGATAAGTTCATTGATTATCCTGGCAAGTGAAGAAACCTTGCCAAATGCTGAACTATTGCTTAGTCCTGCGCTCTATCTCTTCCCGGCTCAGGGTTATCAGTCGCCCCATTGGCTTGCCATTGCGATAGCTCTGTACCCGGAATTGCTTTACCTCCGGACTTAATTGAACCGGCTTCCCGTAGGCTGTGGCGTATTTATCTGGAACAGAATTATCCAGGGTGTAGTAGAAAGTCAATCCTTCCACTTCGCCTGTCAGGGCCACAACGGGCTTGCCCTCCGCCATTGAAATGCGAATCAGCGGGTCATACAGGCTCATGGCATAGTTAATGTCGGCAGCTTCATTGCGCATGAAATGCTGCTCTACCCGGGGCACAAAGCTGTTAAAGTCTTTGCGAGTGGCGGGCGTCCACATAGTTTCGGCGATGGCCCAGGCTCTGGGATACATCATGTATTCTGCTTTGCCAGGCGTCACGATCTGTTCAGTCCACAGGTTTCCCTGGCCGCCCAATACGTACGTAGAGTCAATGCCACCGGCAAGTATATCAAAAGCATACACATCCTTCAACCTTGCCTTATTATAAACCCTGGCTTCAACTGCGGGATCGCCCTGCATCATGTCCAGGTAATAAATGGGTGCAGGACTCATCACCACCGGATGCTTCTTCGAGGCGGCCTCTACTCCTCCCTTGGTTCCGCGCCAGCTCATCACCGCAGCTCCCGGTGCCAACTGACCTCCTTCGAGAATCTCATCCCATCCTATCATCTTCTTCTTTTTGCCCGTAATGATCGCCGAGACCCTTTTGGTAAAGTAACCCTGGAGTTCATGGCCATCCCGGATGTTATTTTTCTTCATGAACGCCTGCACAGATGGGTCGCGTTCCCAGTAGCCTTTGTAACATTCATCACCACCGGCATGGATGTATTCATAGGGAAAGAGCGTGGCAACTTCACCAAATACCTTGTCGAGAAAGGAATACACCTTCTCGTCCGTGGGATTGAGGGTGTTATCGATGTGCATGATGAAGCCACCTTCTGGCGGCCAGGTAGCGAAGTTGGCGCCCGGATTTACTTTTATCGTCGCGTCTTTGGTGACGCTTAGTTCCGGATATGAGGCAACAGCCGCCATGCTGTGCCCTGGCACATCAATCTCCGGTATAATTTCTATAAATCGCTCACGGGCATATTGTACCACTTCACGGATGTCCTCCTGAGTATAGAAGCCGCCGTCAGTAGCTTTTTCACCTGGTTGCGGGGGGCGTGCGTCTCCATAGGCCCCATCTCGCGGAACGCGCCACGCTCCTACTTCAGTCAGCTTTGGGTAACTCTTGATTTCAATGCGCCATCCCTCATCATTGGTAAGGGACCAATGAAAACGGTTGAACTTGTACCGGGCGATCTGATCGATAAATGCCTTTACATATGACTTGGGGAAGAAATGGCGGCTGACGTCGAGCATAATCCCGCGCCAAGGAAATCGAGGGTAATCGGTGATGTGTATGGCAGGAAGGGCCCAGCGCTGTTCAGGCAAAGCTGTGTGGCTGGCAATTGCGGGTGGCAGCAATTGCAGGATGCTTTGCACCCCATAAAATAAACCAGCGGCCGAATTGGCTTGAAGCAAGATTCCGGTGGAGCTAATATCCAATTCATAACCTTCCATTCCCAACACCGGTTTTCTGGTCTTGTTGAGCTCAAAGCGTATGGAAGGATTGGGGCCTGTTGCCAATGAATACCCCATAGCCGGCTGAAGCGCTTCCGTAAAGTATCGGATCACCTGAGTAACCTCTGGGGTATTGGATGTTGAACCAACCCGGACGTCACGACCCAGGATAAATTCGCCCTGATGGTACGTCAATGATACCGGGGCAGGGATAATGCCTGGAGTTTGTGCATATGCAGTCGAAACAAAAAGGCACAGGAGGAGAATAAAGGTTCGCTTCATAACCGGAAAGTAGCAAGAATCAGTCGAAGACCGAAGGCTATTCGTGGCGTATGGCATCGACGGGGTTCAGCCGGGACGCACGCATGGCCGGATAAGTGCCAAAGACAATTCCCACGAAAACAGCAATAGCCGAAATCACGATGAATGTGTTGGCAGTATAAGCGGCCTGAAACGGAATTTTGGTCAAGGCCTTTACAATGGGGATAGCGACCATGGTAAACGCAACCCCAAATATCACGCCGATGATACTGCCAAAACCGGATACCGTGATCGACTCTGCGAGAAACAACAGGACAATATCCCGGCGTGTAGCGCCCATGGCTTTACGGATTCCAATTTCGCGGGTGCGTTCATTCACGGAAATCAACAGGACATTCATTACTCCTATGCCCCCCACCACTACGGAAATACCAACAATAAGTCCCATAATAATTCGGAACAGCAGGAATCCCTTAGCCACCTGGTCAACCCTTGAATCATTGGTGATGATATCAAAGTCCTGTTGAGCCCGCGGGAATTTTTGCTGTAACCGGTCGCTGATCTCCTTTCTGAGTGCGGGTATGTCCTCGGTCTTGGCTGCCTCCAGAAAAACTTCTGGTGGATGTTCCTTCATTTCACGTTCACTCAGTATGGAAAGTGGCAAATAGGCTTTTGGTGTCGGTGTCTTGCCATCGCCTGCTACGCCAACGATGGAGAGTTCTTTGCCCATCAAATATATCCTTTGCTGCAAGGGATCAGACTTTTTGATTGATTGTGCATCGAGGAATGATTGATTGACAACGACCACCGGCGAAATACTTTTAATATCGTCCACATTCAGATTCCGGCCGACTACGACTTCCTCCACATCAGAAATCGCACCCAGGGCATATGCCTGCACACCGATACCGGGCGTGGTTGGATTTAATCGTACTTCGGTGTTGAAGTTGCTACGCCAGTAGACCTTCGCCGGATATCCGAGGTTGGACCAAAGCATATACGTGTTTGGATAGCCGAGAACTGAAACGGAGTCTTTGGCCACCCGCACATTGTTGATGGTCTTGTGGGTGATGGACCGGATCACTATCGCATTGACGCTGGTGGTCTGTGATACCTGCGCCCTTGCAAATTGCTCCATGCCTTCGATCAGGGAAAGGATCGAAACGAGTGCACCAACGCCGATAACGATCCCCAGCACCGACAAAAGCGTATGGAAAAAGTTGGAGCGTATGTTGGCCAGCGCCAGGACAAATGATGACTTCAGGTTATTGAGCATGGCACCAAATTACCATCTCAAGACTGTTGCGAAGCCCTTTTGTTACGTCAATTGTAAAATTATTCCTGATGGAGGCACTCTACCGGATTTACCCGTGAGGCCCGGATGGCCTGCGAGGCTACGGTTATCCAGGCAATCAGCATGGCTACGGTACCGGCTCCGATAAAATACCATATGGTGAGGTCAATATGAAAGGCAAATTTCTGCAACCAGTTGCTCAGCAAATAGTAACTGAAAGGCAATCCGATAAGAATGGAAAGGAGCACCATCCGGGTAAAGTCTCCGGAGAGCAGTAATACAATCCGGAGTGAACTTGAGCCGAGCGCCTTGCGTATCCCTATCTCCTTGAGGCGCCGTTCAGCCGTAAAGGCGGCCAGGCCAAACAGCCCCAGGCATGAAATGAGTATGGCAAAAGAGGCGAAATAGCCCGAGAGTGATGCTACGCGTTGTTCGGCGGCATACATATGAGCGTATTCCTGATCCTGAAACTTGTAGTCGAAGGTAAAGCCTGGGTTATAAGATGTATACAGGGTATTCAAGGCCTTCAGGGTTTCGGATTCTTTGCCGGCTTCAAGGCGTATCACGATAGACCATGTGTTGCGCGGGCTTAGGCGAAAGAACAGTGGATTGATCACATCGTGCAAGGACTGGAAGTGAAAGTCCTTTGCCACGCCGATGATCTCCAGGTCATATTGCCCCCACAGCTTTATCGTTTTGCCAATCGGATTCTTGAGACCCATTACGCGAATAGCGGCCTCATTAAATATGATCTTGGTTGTATCTGAGGGACTGTCTTCCGAAAAGCCCCTTCCTTCCGCTATTTGGACCCCCATGGTCTCGAGCGCACCGTGGTTAACACCGATATTCTCAAAGAGAATCATATCCGCCTCATTCTTTCCCTCCCACACAAGTCCGCTGGTATTGTTATTCCGACCGAGGAAAGTCTGACTGATGCTGGCGGCGCTTACTACACCGGGAACCTTCCGGACCTCAGTGAGGAATGTCTCTCGGGTATCGGAAATTTTCCCTTCAATGGGAAAGTGGATGAGGTGTTCCTTGTCATACCCAAGGTTCTGGGTTTGCACATAGTCCACCTGCTGATAGATCACCATCACGGCAACAATAAGTATTACTGAAAGGCAAAATTGAAACACGACCAGGCCCCGGCGTGCCCATAACTCTGACCAAGATCCCCGCACGACACCTTTGAGCACCTGCGCCGGCCGGAAGCCGCTCAGGAATATGGCTGGATAACTCCCCGCAAGCAGTCCCGTGAATATTCCCAACAGCAGCATAATTCCTACCATACCAGGCGTGAGCACATTAAACGTGATGTGCTTGTCGGTAATCAGATTGAATTGCGGAAGGATCATCCAGACGAGTGCCACGGCCAGGGCCAATGATACGAGTGACGTCGCTAATGATTCGCTCAGGTATTGGAAGATCAGCGACTGTCGTTGGGCTCCCACTGACTTGCGGATACCCACTTCTTTGGCTTTTCTCGAGGCCCTTGCCGTAGCGAGGTTCATGAAATTGATACAGGCAATCAGGAGAATAAAGCCGGCGATAATCGAGAATAACACAACATATTCAATACGTCCCCCGGTCTGTTTTCCATCTTCCCACCGGCCGTGCAGGTAGCGTTCGGAATACCGTTGAAGGAACAGGGTTACGTTCGAGTCCTCGTTTCGTTTGCGTACAAAATCTTTGATCTTATCCGATAATGCCGCGACATCGGTGCCGGCCCGTAGGCGTACATAGGTGGCAGGGCCATTGTTTCCCCACTGCAATACCCAGTCATTGTCCATCTTGAATTCCTCAAAGTTCAATACGAAATCAAATTGCCAGGATGAATTGGGCACTTTGTCAAACAAGCCGCTCACATGAAAAGTCTTGGCATGCTGGTATTCAATGGTCTTCCCCACCACATTTTGGTCTGTACCGAACAATCTACGTGCGAGATCACGTGTAATGACGATAGCATACTTGTCTTTGAGCACCTGGGCGGGATCACCTTCGGCCAAAGGATACGAGAATATCTGAAAGAAATGCTGTCCTACGGAAAACCCCTCTGCCTTCAATGACTTCTCACCTACCGATAGGGTCTCAGGATTAATCCAGGTCGTGGTGGCCGCAAACTCCACTTCAGGAACAACTTCCTGAAGGGTTTCTGCAAGCAATCCCGGCGTGGACGTGGTGGTCATGATTTCCGTGGCGTACTTCTGATGCTCCATTACCTCATACACCTGTTCATCATGAGCGTTGAACTTATTCATATTAAGTTCGTCGTTCACCCACAAAAAGATCAGCAGGGTGCAGGCAATACCGGTTGTCAGACCGATAAGGTTAATCAGAAAGTAACCGCGTGAGCGTTGCACGTTGCGGTAGATAAGCAGGAGGTGGTGTCGGATCATGGCTGAAATTTGGGTAAAGACAAACAGAGCTCGCCGTTGTTGCATGTTTACTCCCCAACTGTCAAAAGGTTACACCACCGGTCAGATTTGGCACTGGTGCGGCGCTTTGTGTTAATTTGCATAACAATCTTTGTAACCATGGGTCTATCTGTCATAGTTACCGGTGCTTCCGGAATGGTAGGTGAAGGCGTACTGCATGAGTGCCTGAACCACACCGCAATCGATCGTGTCTTGGTCATAGGCCGCCGGCCATGTGGTACCACGCATCCGAAAATGAAAGAAGTGTTGCATGGGGATTTCTTTAACCTAACTCCCATTGCGGATCAATTACAGGGATACCAGGCCTGTTACTTCTGCCTCGGCGTAAGTTCAGTTGGGTTGGATGAAGCAGCCTATCACCACCTGACGTATGATCTTACCACCCATGCCGCGGAAATCATGCTGTCAAAAAATGCCGGGATGACGTTTGTTTATGTCTCCGGCGCTGGAACAGACAGCACAGAAAAAGGAAAGATCATGTGGGCCCGGGTGAAAGGCAAGACAGAGAACAAGATCCTGAGCCTGGGCTTTGGGAAGGCTTTTGCATTCCGTCCGGGTATCATGAAGCCAACACCGGGAATGAAGAACACGTTAAAACTTTACTTCTGGCTCGGTTGGCTCTATCCGATCATTAAGTTGATTTCCCCCGGATCCGCCAGCACCCTCGCTGTGGTTGGGCAGGCGATGATTAATGTTACCCTGCGTGGATTTGAAAAACAGATTTTGGAAGTCCGTGATATTATCAAGGCTGGTAGTTGATTAGCCTGTTTACTTTAGCCTTGATCACATTGCCGATTTTACCTCGATTGACTCATTGAGTCAAGCTTGACGAGGTGATAACGTTTTTCAGGTTTTAGTATCTTTGCCGCCATGCAGGCTATTGTTTTCTACCTCATTTACCCGTTCATTTATCTTGTTGCGTCACTACCCCTTCCTGTACTCTATAAAGTTTCAGACGTATTGTATCACCTGATGCGGCTGTCGGGATATCGGAAAGGTGTTATCCTTACCAACCTACGAAACTCTTTTCCGGAAAAGTCAGAAGCAGAGATTCAGCAACTCTGTGCAAACTATCAGCGGTATATGGTAGACCTTATTCTCGAAACCCTCAAGACATTAACGACAACGGAAAAGGAGGCGCGTGAGCTGTGTACCCTCGATACGCCGGTATGGATGAACGAACTTTTTGAAAAAAAGAAAAGCGTGATAGTGGTGATGGGACATTATGGCAACTGGGAATGGGCTGGCCCGAGTTTTACCCTGAACACGAAGCACCAACTGGTGGTAATTTATCGTCCCCTCACCCATCCTTACTTCGATAAGATGATGGTAGGCATGCGTACGAAGTTTGGAACCCGGATCACACCGGTGCAACAAACCCTGCGCGACATGGTGGCCAACCGCAATCAGGTTACTGCTACTACATTTATTGCCGACCAGACGGCCTTTCCGGAAAATGCCTACTGGATGAAATTCCTGAATCAGGATACTGCGGTGTTTGGCGGACCTGAAAAGCTGGCCAAGAAGTTCGACTATCCCGTAGTGTTTCTCAACATCAGCCGTCCTCGTCGCGGTCACTATATTATTGACCTGGAATTGATGTTTGAACATCCCCGCGAGACTGCAGAGAATGAAATCACAGATGCATTTATGCGTCGTTTGGAGCGCCAGATTATTGCCGAACCAACGCTGTGGCTCTGGTCGCATCGCCGGTGGAAGTATACCAAACCGGTAGAGAATGGTAGTCCTGCCTCCTAGGCGGTATTCATTCAAATTACATACCTTTGCGGGCGACTGAAAAACAGCATGCGCACCGGAAAAGAACTAATACAAGCGAGCAAAGGTTTTGCGGTTGAAAATGTAACCCGGAGTTGGGTTGAGGTGACTATCACCATCCTTCTGCTGGCTGCCTTGCTCACCCTCACCGCCCTCAGCGCACTACCCCTGTGGTCCAGGGTACTGATCAGCATCATTGCCGGGTTGACCCATGTGCGGCTGTTTGTGATTTATCACGACTACCAGCACCGCGCAATTCTTTCCCGCTCTAAAGTAGCCGAGGTACTGATGAAGGGAATTGGGCTGTACCTGATTGCTCCGGACACCATTTGGCGTCGTACCCACGATCACCACCACAATAACAATTCAAAACTTACTACCGCTGGTATCGGATCGTACCCTACTGTTAGCAAAGCCCGTTTCCTGCGTCTCAGCAAGAAAGAAAAGACCTTATATCTCATCAACCGCAACCCAGCCGTGATACTGCTTGGGTACTTTACACTGTTTATATATTGGCTTAACCTGAAGTCATTCTTTGAAAGCCCTTCCAAGCATACCGATTCCCTTGTTTCCGTAGCACTTCATTTTGTATTGGGTGGCCTGGCCTATTATTTTATTGGCGTTGAAGCCGTGATACTTACCTGGTGGTTCCCATTCTTCCTGGCATACAGCATCGGCGCTTATCTATTTTACGCCCAGCATAATTTTCCAGGCGCCAAGTTTCGTGAGAACCAGGATTGGGCCTACGATTTTGCGGCTATTGCTTCCACCAGTTATATGCACATGAATCCGGTGATGCATTGGTTTACGGCCAATATTGGATACCACCATGTTCATCACCTCAACTCACGGATCCCCTTCTACCGGCTTCCTGAAGCCATGAAGAGCATGCCAGAATTGGATACGGTACCTACCACCCGATGGACGCCTGGCAATATGATTCAATGCTTCCGATTGAAGTTTTGGGACCCTGAGCATGACACCATGATCAGCATGCGGGAATTCAAACAGCAACTGGCTCAACAGAAGCAGAAGCCTGTCATGGAACACGCTTGAGCACCAGACCAAACAAACTTAATTTCAGGAACCTGCAGGGAAGTTGAAATAGGCTGCTGCATTGCGGTAGCATATACCGGAAACCAATTGACTTAATAGATTCTTGTCATTGGGTAATTCGCCCCGCTCCACATCACGCCCAATCAGGTTGCACAACACCCGCCTGAAATATTCATGGCGGGGAAAGGAAAGAAAACTCCTGGAGTCGGTCACCATCCCCACAAACCGGGATAACAACCCCATGTTAGACAGTGCCGTGAGCTGTTTCTCCATGCCATCTTGTTGATCCAAAAACCACCATCCTGAACCATACTGCATCTTGCCAGGAACGGAACCGTCGTTGAAGTTTCCTGCCAGCGTGGCAAATACTTCATTCTGCGCCGGGTGTAGGTTATAAAGGATGGTTTTGGCTAATTCATCATTAGCATCGAGATGGTCGAGAAAGCGAGACAAGGTCTCGGCCTGTGGATAATCGCCAATGGAGTCGAAGCCTGTATCCGCACCCAACTGGTGCAACAAGCGTGTATTGTTGTTGCGCATGGCGCCCAGGTGGAACTGTTGAACCCACCCCATCCTGAAATACATCTGTCCTGTGTGCAGGAGAATGGCCGATGTCAGGATGTCCTGCTCTTCGCGGGTCAGACCATGTCCTCCCCTGATCTTCCTGAAAATCGCTGGGCCTTTTCGCTGGGCTTCCGGATCATAGGGTAAGTAACGTAAACCATGATCCGATGCACGGCAGCCTAACTGATGGAAAAAAGATATCCTGCTCTGCAGTGCTTCTATCAGGTGGTCGAGGGTTTGAATCGACACCCTTGCCGAAGCAGACAGTAAATTCAAATAGTCGTTATAGGCGCCAGGATCATGCAACGCGTAAGACTTGTCCGGCCGGAACGACGGGAACATCCGTATACCACTTTGCTGACTCGCATGTTGGATATGGTATTCGAGATTATCGGCCGGGTCATCGGTGGTGCAAACAATTTCCACCTTCATTTTTTTCAGCATTCCATGAACACCATGTCCGGGCAGCGACAACTGTGCATTGGCCTGGCTATAAATTTCTTCTGCCGAAGCAGCATCAAGTAATGAGGAGATACCAAAGTAGTTCTTGAGTTCAAGATGGGTCCAGTGGTAGAGGGGGTTGCGCAACGTGGCCGGGACAGTAGAGGCCCAGGCCGTGAACTTATCATGGGCTGATGCATTGCCGGTAATCAACCGCTCCGGGATACCTTGTGCCCGCATCGCACGCCACTTGTAATGATCCCCCTCAAGCCAGGCTTCTGTGAGGTTGTTAAATGCCCGGTTGGTGGCTATATCTTTTGGCGACAGGTGATTGTGATAATCAATGATCGGCAAGCCAGCGGCGAACTGATGATACAATTGAACTGCCGTTTCGCTGTGCAGCAAAAAATTCTCGTCGAGAAATGGTTTGACTTTACTCATACGCCACAGAAAACATTGAATCCACCATCGACTGGCACATTCACACCGGTAACAAATGCTGATGCATCCGAACATAACCAGATGAGTGTACCAATCAATTCTTCGGGCTGCCCAAATCGGCCAAAAGGGGTCTGTTGAATGGCAGCTTTGCCTCGATCGGTATAGCTACCATCAGGATTGGTGAGTAAACTTCTGTTTTGTTCGGTAAGAAAAAAACCGGGCGATATTGCGTTCACGCGAATGCCTTCACCATATTTTTTAGCCATTTCTACCGCCAGCCATTGTGTGAAATTTTCAATGGCCGCTTTGGCTGCAGCATAGCCCACCACCCGGGTAATGGGCCTGAATGAAGCCATTGATGCAATATTGATGACAACGCCTTTCTTACGCCTGGCCATGTCGGTGGCAAAAATCTTGGTCGGTAATACCGTCCCCGTCACGTTGAGGTCCATCACCTGATTAAAGTCCTCCATCCGGAGGTCAAAGAATGTTTTGTCAGGAGGAATAACGGCTCCGGCGAGATTACCCCCGGCTGCATTAACCAGGATATCTATCGTGCCAAACTTGGTGATTATCTGATCATTTGCAGCTTCCAGTTGGGCTGCATCGAGTACGTCGGCGGCAATGCCGATGGCCTGACCACCAGCATTACGAATGGCAGCAGCTCGTTGTTCGGCAATATCCTTTCGCCGGCCGAGCACCACCACACGAGCACCTGCTCTCGCCAAACCATTAATCATGGAAGCTCCAAGTACGCCAGTACCACCGGTAACTACTGCTGTCTTACCAGCAAGTGAAAACATGGATGCGATCTCCTGCATAACTTCTCCTATTTCGCTTCGTCGAACTCCCGGGTAAGTGTATTGACAATATCTTTCATGGGACGGACACTATGGACATCTTCAATGGCTGGTCCGGCACACCACACCGTCTTATAGGTGGCACCAAATGCAGCCTTTTCTACAGCCTTCATGCCCCGTAAAGCAATGATCATCTTGGCGTATTTCTTGAGGGTCTTGTTGTTATTCAAAATCCACTCCAGAAAATTGGCTTTCGTGCCCAATTGCTGAACATAAGGCGTGTTAATCACCGTGAGGGCTGAACCCGAAAGCTTGTTGGTGCGCACAATGTCGTTCGCACCATAGTCGATCATGGCTTGCTTGTATTCAGGAGAAATATTGGCTTCCTCACAAGCAATAAAGATAGTGCCTACCGATACGCCAGCTGCACCCCAACTCATTACTTCCCGGATATGTTTTCCTTTTGATATACCGCCGGCGGAGATCACCGGAATCCTGCAATTTGAAGCAAGGGTAGTCACCAGGTCTTTGGGAGAAATATTGCCGGCATGACCACCGGCCTGACTGTTTACGGCGATCACCGCATCGGCACCCAGCGATTCTACTTTCTGTGCGTAAGGAAGGTCAACAACGTCGCAAAAAACTTTAATGCCTAACGGTTTGCACCGTTCGATCACTTCTTTTGGATTGCCCAGCGATGTGATGATAAATCCCACCTTCAATTCAAGCAGGGTATTCAGATGATCCTTGTATCTGGGGTTCGATTTGTTCACGATCAGGTTCACCCCAAACGGCTTAGACGAAGCTGCCTTGATGTCCTGAATCGCAGCCCTTAGCTCTGCATCGGTGCGGTAATTCATCGCCGGAAACGCGGCTGTAATGCCATTGGCCAAAGCAGCTTTGACCATGGTGGTGTTGGAAATCAGGAACATCGGTGCCGCAATAATGGGATAGTCAATCCCCAGCATTTTGTCGAGTGTTGTCATTCGTTAAGGTTTCGTGCATTCTGCCAACCAGTCCCACGGATACGGCGCCCGCATCCAGGTCGGTGGTTGATCAAATTCCGTATTCCAATCGTATTCAATCTTGTCCAAGGTAAGCAGCCGCAAGCCGGCGTCATAGAGCATGCCACTGAGTACCGGCTCCGTATAATGTTGGGTCGGAACACCGTCAATCCTGACCAATCCCTGAATGACATCGGTAACCGGTCCCTGGTAATAGTCAAATTCCTCTTTCGGAATTTGACGGGCCGCCAAACCTTGCCTTTCGTACCATTGAATCAATCGGGTGGATGACAGCAGCATCGACTCAAGTGACGGCACCACAATTACGGCGGTCCCTCCCGGTTTGAGTGCCCTGAAAACATTCTTTAGCATGGCCATGTTTTGGGCCCTGGTCGGCAACATGATTACGTTGCAACTGAATACAAAATCGACAGGCGTAACCTTGCGCAAGGATTTTGTCAGATCAGCTTGCTTGAGTACTACGTTGCGATACCCATGTTTGTGTGCCTGCTCCAGCAATGTGTCGGAGATATCGAATCCGTAAACCGTTTTGAAGCCAGGCGCCAACAGAGGCAAAGCCTTGCCGGTACCACAACCAAAATCGATTGCGTTGTGTTTTGGATTCGCATGTAAGGCCAGATAATCCTTTAGTACCCGCCGGCGGTCGCTGGCAAACACATCGAAAATCTCGTTGCCGTACTTCGCTCCAATCTTGTCCCAATGTTTGCGCTGATCCATTATCGCAGTCCAGGTGAGTAGGTGGCCTCAGCATGTGCTTTGTAGTCTTCCGGATAAAACCATACATCTTTGAATTGACCCGTGGCATACATTTTCGATTGGTCATTAAAGTGCTTTGATCCGGGTTCACTGCTGGCTCCTCCCGTCACTACAGATCGCGCCTGTACCCGCTTGCCAAACTCAACCACGGCCACAAAGCTATTACCTACATACCCGTATAATTTCTTTGTACCAGGATACTTGCGGCTTCCATAGGCTGCCAGCGATCCCCAATAAGATGAAGTATAGGCAACGGGTATGCTTTCCTTTTGATCGTCAAACACGGATTCAATCTGACCACTCAACCGTTGAAACCTGTTGATTTCTCCCCAGCCCAAATTCCACTTACCATAATCCCGCATCAATTCTGCCCGGGATGCCGACAGTGCCTTCAATTTATCGAGCGAAGTCGTTTGTTTGGCCAGGTAGTTCATGATCTGTTCCTGATCCAGGCCTGCGGGCATTTTGGTTCGCACTTCAGTAATCAATCGCTGTGCCCAGTAGATAGCCACCGTAGTTGCCACTGATTTTTCGTGGTAGCGATAATCCCAGGAACGGAGCGCGTTCACTGGCTCACTCAAGGTTGTCCGAATGCTGTCTACTGATGAGAGCTCATCAAAAGCACTGATCAGGGATGGAATGATGATGGGGAACGCGGGCAAATATGTATCCTGGGATGCGGCAATCAACTTATCCAGCGTTGCGTCTTTCATGGGCTCTAGCGCGCGAACCGCATGTAATCCACGCATATTCTCCTGATCCGGAGCCATATACCGTGGGTACTTCTTCCTGTCCAGGCTGCCAGGACCAGATACCGTGAAAGGTGTTGAATTACAATTCTGTATCCACCCCTTGGCTGGATTGAACATATGCACAATTTCGCTTACCGGATGCAATTCTTTCCAATCGGTTGATGGATTGCTGCCATCCACCGGTTTACTCCAATCAAAGGTGGTGTCTCTTTTGGGAATATAGTCACCATGCCAATAAGCAATGTTACCCTGATCGTCGGCATACACGGTATTATTGGATGAATTGGCGCGCAGGTCCATAATCGTCTTGAAATCGTTAAACGTAGCCGACCGGGTGCGTTGATACGATTGAGTCAGGGCCTTGACGGGCTCGATCATCAATCGGACAGCTAACCAATCCTTACCTCGCTGGGCCACGACAGGTCCATGTCCAGTATAATAAGTTTTGAAAGTCCGTGAGTTCACACCCTGGGCAGTCTTGAAACGGATGACGATATCCTTGCTGACAACAGGTCTTGTCTCGCTTCCATATTGGTAATATAGTTCCTTCTTTTTGCGGGAGATCTTTTCGAGGTAGTAGTCCACTACATCAGCCTGGCTGGTTGTGTGCATCCATCCGCAATGTTCGTTGAATCCCTGATAGATGAAGAACTGACCCCACGTGACGGCACCATAAACGTTTAATCCTTCGTCACTGGCCACACCAATCTCTGACCTGAAGTAAAATGACGTGTGCGGATTAATCAATAGCATGGCATGGCCCGATTGACTGATGGATGGAGAAATGGCAATGCCATTGGATCCTTTAGGCTCCGGCCCTAAACCGTCTTCAAATGATTCAACTGTCTCTACGGCTTTCTCATTGCCATAGAATTCACGGATGTCATTCAGGGACACGCCTTCAATGTCACCGCCAATACTGCCTTCGCTGAACAGCAATGGCATCCAGGGTTGGAATCGCCTGATCAACTTCGGCCTCACCATTGGGTGTGTGTAGAGATAATAATTGATGCCGTCAGCAAAGGCCTGACATACCGATTTCATCCAGAGTGGTGTTTGCTGGTACAGGGCGATGGCGCGCGTGGAATCCTGAAAGAGTCGGATGCGCAAGTCTTGAAAGATGAAGTTCTCTCCTTCTGTTTCGGCCAGGCGGCCCAGGGCGTTGATGTAGTTGCGTTCTACGCGGGCGAAGTCGTCTTCGCACTGGGCGAACATCATCCCAAAAATAGCATCTGCATCACTTTTACCCTTCACATGGGCGATGCCCCAGGTGTCTCGGGTAATAGTGACCCGTTTTGCCTGCACTTTCCATTTACTGATTTCAGCGGGTCGAAACGGTTGACCCTGAGATGAATAGAATATGGCTGTCGTCAGCAGCAGACAGAGACTACATGTGAATTTCAGCATCCTGAAAAATACCGCAATCCATCGCGATTTGAAAATCGGCAATGGCCAAAATACAGCCGGTAATCCGGTCGCTTTGCCGCCTGTTGAAAGCAAATTACCGTCGGATGACGGCTATTTCTTCGGAAAGGTAAGTTTGAAATAAATCAGCATCAGACTGAGTACAAAAACGATGCTGTTGGCGATAATCACCGGTAGCAAATGCAGGGCGAAAGCATAGGTCAGCCAAACGATGGTGCTCAACACCACAATCCCCATCATGGTGATACTCAGGTCATTTACGCTCTTTGTCTTCCATACCTTATATACCTGCGGCACGAAAGTAACGCTGGTTAGAAATGCCCCAAAATGCCCCATATATTCTGTCCACTCCATATGCTTATTTTTTATGTTTCAGTTTATCAATCCACACTTGCGCCACCTGCTGCCTTTTCAATATACCGCTTGATTGTGCTTCTGCCAGTTTTTCGTTGACCGGGCCGGCACTGGTAAGGTGATACTGGCCGCAATCATCACATTGATAAACGGCCACCGGTCCTGTTTTGTTCCCATAAGTATACCTGGCGCGGGCTTCCAGCAAGGCAGTTTCAGCCATTTCTTTTGTCAGATAAACACGTTTATGGCTTATGCACTTTATCATTATCTTGCCCTGAAAACAAAAATTCCTATGAAGATAGCTGAAATACATACCAAAAAAGGTGTGATGAAGATTAAGTTTTATGAAGAAGATGCGCCTAAGACCGTGAAGAATTTTATAGACCTGGCAGAGAAGGGATTCTACAATGGACTGATATTCCACCGTGTGATTCCCAACTTCATGATTCAAGGAGGTTGTCCAAACGGCATTGGCAACGGCGGACCAGGCTACCACATCGACTGCGAGCTTACTGGAAAGAACCAATATCACGATCGCGGCGTCATTTCCATGGCCCACGCTGGCCGAAATACTGGGGGATCGCAGTTCTTCATCTGCCACAACCGGCAAAACACCCAGCACCTGGATCGGAACCACACCGTTTTCGGAAAAGTGTTTGAAGGTGTGGATGTCATCGATCAGATACAGAAAGGTGACGTAATGGATAAAGTTGTAATCGTAGAACAAGCATAATCATTACTCAATGCTCAAGTCTTCTCAGCTCAAAGCCAACCCTTCTCTATACATCTTCCTTCCTATACTCTATGAAGTATGGGCGGACGCGGTGCTTACTCCCCGCGAAGTAAAAATTGTAGAGGACGTGATCGAGGGACAACATTGGATCACGGAAGCGGAACGAAAGTTCTTGTTCGAACACCTCAACCCTTCCCATCCGCCTACTCCGGACGAGTTCAAGAACTGGCTTTCGGAAATCCGCAGTGCCAATGAGCGATTGGGTAAGACCAAGGCGTCGCTGATCGACCTGGGCATTCAACTCGCCCAGAAGAAAGGTGCACACCTGAGCAACGACACTTTATTGACGATTCAAAAAGAGTTGTCGTCGGTTGAGTCTGCGCTGGGACTGATACCGGGTGAAGCGATGTTCCATTTCTTTCCGGAGCGCAGGAAGACCATCACCCAGGAGTTTTCAACACACAGCGCATTTGATGTTGACCGCCTCGCCCAACTTCTTGACGGCGATCAGGCGGCCATCATTCGTCGCGTCAAGACGGTAATATCCGATCCGGCATTCGCATACATAGACACCGATAACCTGACCGAGTACCGGGAGAAGGTGCTGACCTGGTGCAAGCTCCTGGCCGAACAAGGATTTGGCGCAACAGCCTATCCCAAAGAATTTGGCGGCGAGGGTGACATGGCCAAATACTTTGCCATCATGGAAACACTGAGTTATCACGAACTCAGTATGGTGGTGAAGTTTGGCGTACAGTTCGGTTTGTTTGGCATGAGTGTTTATTTTCTGGGCACTGAAAAGCACCACAAGCTATACCTCAAAGACATCGGAACCCTGGGATTGCCCGGCTGCTTTGCAATGACAGAGACTGGACACGGATCTAATGTCAGGGGAATAGAAACCACCGCGACCTTTCAGGTAGCAACTCGGTCCTTCGTGATCAACACGCCGAATGAGCTTGCTAAAAAGGAATATATCGGCAATGCGGCTCGTCACGGGCGAATGGCTACAACGTTTGCCAAACTGATCATCGACGGCAAAGATTACGGTGTGAGTGCCTTCCTCGTGCCGTTACGCGATACATCAGGCAAAACGCTCCCGGGAATCACCATCGAAGATTGTGGTCGCAAGATGGGACTCAACGGCGTTGACAATGGCAAGATCCATTACAACAACGTGACCATACCCTACGATAATATGCTGGATCGATTTGCACAGGTGACTGCAGATGGCAAGTTTGCAAGCCCGATCGCCAGCGACAACCGGAGATTCTTTACGATGTTGGGAACACTTGTTGGCGGACGAATTGGGATCCCGCGCTCCGGCAATGCGGCATCGAAAGCAGGCCTTACCATTGCCATCCGCTATGGCGACAAGCGTCCCCAGTTCGGACCTGAAGGCGCACCCGAAGTACCTATCCTGAATTACCGGACCCACCAGCGGAGGCTCATGCCATTGCTGGCAAATGCATATGCCCTTCACTTTTCATTGCAATACCTGACGAAGCGATTTGTGGACCGGTCCGAAGCTGATGCTCAGGAAATCGAAGCACTTGCTGCCGGGCTGAAATCATTTGCGACCTGGAATACTACCGCCACCTTGCAAGAGTGCCGTGAGGCTTGTGGTGGAAAGGGATATTTGTCGGAAAACCGCATCGACAAGTTGAAGAACGATTCGGACATCTACACCACTTTTGAAGGCGATAACACGGTGTTGATGCAGTTGGTGGCCAAGAGTCGCCTTACGGAATTCAGACAGGAGTTTAGCCACATGAACCTGTTCGGTATGCTGGGATTTGTAGCTGATCAGGCTTCAACTTCGATCACCGAACTGAATCCCTTTACCACACGCAATACTGATCTGGAGCACCTGTTGGATTTCGAGTTTTATACCAACGCCTTTGAATACCGTGAACGCGACATCCTGATGTCCGCTGCGAAGCGTCTCAAGCGACTCATTGCTGATGGCATGGATTCATTTGATGCTTTTAATGTAAGTCAGCACCATCTTATTCAGGTTGGCTTTGCGCATGTGGAACGCATCATCCTCGAGCAGTTTATCCTTCAGATCAACCGGACCGCCGATATTGGTTGTAAGACAGTCCTTACCAAATTGTGCCAGCTCTTTGCGCTTTCCCAATTGGAGAAGAATCGGGCTTGGTACCTGGAAAGTGGCTATATGGAACCCGTCAAGACAAAAGCCATCCGCAAACTGGTGAATCAGCTCTGTTGGGAGATCCGGCAGGAAGCAGTGCCATTGGTTGACGTCTTCCGTATCCCTGAAGTTTGCTTGTCCGCACCGATTGCCCGTCGTTAAGCCATGGCACTCTTCTCCTGGGGAAAACCATCGGCACCGGCTATTACCAACAAGGTCTGGAAGACAAGTGCCGCCCGGATGAAGGGTATGTTGAGAGAATGCCTGCTTGGTATCAAGGCTGGCAAGACACCGGTAATTATCGTTTGGTTTTCCGAGGCGCACGAAACATTGATCCATGCGCTCACCAAAGCTGGGATGCCAACTTCTCCGGGCGTATGTGTTATTGATGCAAGCAAAGATCTTAGTTCATTAAATCACCTGCCATCCGGACCCGCTGCCTATTTCTGGCTGGGCAGATATCCCCTTTCCGCCAGGGAGCAAGATTGTATCAACCGGGTACGTACCCATCACCCCGAAGCGACGGGTTATTTTTGCCTATCCCTGGAGGATACTGTGTTTGATGTCTTTGCCGGACAACAGTTGGCGCCGTTGCTTGAAAAACTCGGCCTGGGGGATGACGAATCCATTGAACACAAGCTGGTTGACAAAGCCATTGACAATGCCTTACAAAAAGTCAGCAGCACCGTGATGATGGAGCGCAAAGCAACCTCCGAGAAGCAATGGTTTGCATTGAATTACACCGTTTCCTGATCCGCCTTGCCTTTGCGAAGCAAGCCATAATAAATGGGTATTCCGGCTAAGACAATAAATACACCCCGCCAGGTGAATTCAGGTTTGTAGGTGATCAGCATCAGGCAGAACGCTGTACCCATTACTATGTAAATCAGCGGTAAGACGGGATAACCAAATGCCTTGTATGGGCGATGAATGTCCGGGCGCTTGCGGCGAAGGATAAAAATGCCTGCGATCGTAAGCATGTAAAAGATTACAACAACAAACGAAACCATGTCCAGCAAGTCACCATAGCGTCCACTCAGGCAAAGCAGGCAGGTATAAATGCATTGCACCCACAAGGCGACCTGGGGCACTGCAAATCGATTGAGTGTACCGGTGCGCTGGAAGAACAAGCCATCTTTAGCCATGGTGTAATAAACCCGGGCACCGGACAGGATCATCCCGTTGGCACATCCAAATGCTGATACCATAATCATCAACGCTATGATCATCGTTCCCCCCTTGCCGAATATCGCTGTTGATGCCGCCACCGCGATACGGTCTTTGTCGGCAAAGGCAATTTCAGACAACGGTAACACGGCGGTGTACATCACATTGGTGAGAACGTAGATGCCACACACCATCAAAGTGCCCAGCATCAGACTTAATCCAATGTTTCGTTGTGGATTTTTGATTTCACCTGCAATAAACGTAACATTATTCCATGCATCGCTGCTGAAGATAGCGCCTACCATGGCCGAGGCCATTGCACCCAATGCGGCTACCCAGTTGAGGTCCTCGAACACACCGGGTGCAGTCATTTTACGCAACTGCCAGGCATTGGACCAATTGGCACGAAACACATCGCCGTTCGCCAACAGTAAGCCAAAGATTATCAAACCCAACAGGCTGATAATCTTAATAGATGTCAATAAGGTTTGGATGTTCTTGCCTCCCTCTACACCCCTTACGTTAATATACGTAAGCAGCACAATCACGGCCATGGAAAGTATCTGTGCGGCGGACAGGTGAAAGGAGCCGACATTGAACAATACGAGGTCCTCACTCACGGCAGGAATGAAATACGCAGTGAATTTTGAAAAGGCTACGCCCACTGCGGCAATAGTGCCTGTCTGAATGACACCAAACAAACTCCATCCATACAGGAATGCTGTCAGTGGTCCGTATGCCTCCTTCAGATAAACATATTGTCCGCCGGCGCGTGGATACATGCCGCTCAATTCACCATAGCTCACTGCAGCTGTGAGGGTCATGAATCCAGTAATGGCCCAAACGGCCACTAACCAACCGGCGCTGCCTACATTACGAAGAATATCAGCACCCACAATGAATATACCTGATCCGATCATAGATCCGGCAACAATCATGGTGGCATCTCGTAAGCCCAGCGCGGGCTTGAAGGCAGTGTGGCTCTCGCCCGATGTGTCAGTCATTGTCGAGAAGTCGGTTAACAAAGATATCCGAAATCCCGGGGCGTGAAAGCAGGAATATTAGTTGTGATAAATGGGCAAAGTATACCCTAGGGCATAGGTCCATTGCAGGGAATAGAAATGGTGCGTGGCCAGTCCCTGCCGATCAGCGCCCATCTCGGTATTGGTGTAATTGGCAAATGCACCCTGCATATCAGTTTGTAAATAGAAGTGATTATAGAAATTAAAACGAAGTCCCACACTGGTGCCCGCCACCCAACCGTGATAATGGAAACGGCCACTGTCCGTGCTGCCCAGGATGGTAGAAATGGTGTAAGAGATCAGTGGTCCCGCTCCCACTTTTCCGATGGCATTCAACTCAAAGTTTTTGGCTGAAAATAACTTATGTTTCTTCACCAGGTTTACCATCAGGTAGTTATTGCCATTGGTGTGCTGCAGGTGCACAAACGTAGGTGTCACCAGTGTGTCTTTATCTATATAATGACCGCGAATATTGCCCCGCACGTGGATCACCTGATCATCGGTAACTACATACTTGAGGTGGTTCCACCCAATCTCGATTCCCAGGTCATTTTTATCATTGAACATATAACCAATGTTCATGTCATATTGAGGAATGCTCAACCGGTCCGGGTACCAGAAACGGTCCATGTCTGGCTTGTCATGGGCCTTGGCATCGATTAAATAGAAGTCATAATTATCTGTCTTGGTATTCACGAAGTGAATAGTGCTGGTCGAATACCAATCCCGGTTCCAACCCCATTGGAAGTAGAAGTTGCCGAACTTCTTCGTGGGCATATCAGAAGTCTGGGCCAGGGCGGATGATCCTGAAATAAACAGCAAAAAAACAATCAGGTGTTTCATGTTGGGCGCTATGAGATAAACGCGCCGCAAAAATAGTAATTATCGCGAAGTACACACCCTAGCGAATGGCGGCGAATTCTTCCCGGTAGGCTTCAATTTCGGTTGTTGTCAAAGCACTGGAACTGCCATGGACCACGATCCGGTACCTGAATGTGGAAGACTGATCCTTCATCAACTTGAAATTCAGCTGCTGCTTGCCCTGCGTAAATAACTTTTTGCCCAGTGGATTCGCGGCAATCAGTCCGCCACCAACTTGCCAATACGCTGGTGATCCAACATTCATGGGATGGTCAATTACCACCACACTGATGTCCTGCCCCTCCATGCGGCCATGTACGGCTACCCACAAGGACTTCTTACCCGATACACCATCAGTAGGCAGACCTTCTTTGTTTGTATAGGTACCAGTAGGAACATTATTTGCACCCTTGACAAGATTGCCCTTCATGTCAAGCACCTGAACCTCTTCTTTCGCGGGGGGCTCTAATTCGCGAGAGAGCCGCAAGCCCAGCAACCCATTGGCATCCATGAAGCGTATATCAAGCCCATTGGCTTTGAGCACACTGCTGCGATCAATAATCAGGTTACCTGCATGCTCACGAAAGGTGAATTCTTCCACTTCTTCGACGAGTACCTTGCCATTTATATCCAGCCAATGACAATGGGTGCGAAAAGAAGCTTTGCCTGCGTCAGCGGATTGTGTGAGTACATTCTGAAAACGGATCGAACCCGATGTCTTCCTTCTATCGGCTGGCATCCCAGATACACTGTTCCAAAAATCCAGGCCGTTAACATCCTGGTGGGACAACCACAGGCCGACTTCATGTGGCTGATCGATACGGTCGCCGGCCCGGGGTGCCATGGGATAGCCTCGGGTGATGACAGTGCCACCTAACGTCTTGATGGGAAAAAGTATCGGCTTATCGACTGAATCGCCATAGTAATAGGCAGTAATCAGCTTTTGGTTGAACCGGACTTCAATTCGCTTGTTCTTCTTGTTTTCAAACAATGAAAAACCGGACTGCGCATGAACAGTCACCGCGATAAGTAGCCACACAAAAACCAGTATTGTGCGCATCAATACATGAATACTTTTCCGCCTGCCATAACTTCCTGGCTGGCCTCATCAAACGTAGCGCGCTGACCGGTCCGTACGGCTGCATTGGTCATGATACACGCAATGGAATGGGCATAGCCCGCCTGCACGGGTGCGTGGGTTTGCTTTCGGCTACGTACACATTCCATCCAGTTGCGCATATGATTGGTAGTCAGCACATCGCCTCCCGTGTTCGCGGAAGATACTACGGTCTCCGCCATTTTGGTGAGGTCTTTTTCCGGAAGCAAGTTGGCCGACATCTTCATGTCGCGGGCAAATTTTTCAGTAAGACCTCCCTTTGGAGACACCTTGTTGGTAGACAGGTTCAGTTCACCGCCATTGGAGTAATATACCTCTTTCGGGTCCTCTTCCCCATTGTGCATCCGTGAACTGAAAGTTACCTGAAATCCGGTGGCCGGATCATTCAATGGGCCATAGTCAAATACCGCTGTCATGGTATCCCAGTTCTGTCGGCCATCTTTCCAGAAGTAAACGCCTCCGTTGGCCACGACACTGCGCGGATGCGGCAGTCCGGAGAACCAATGCACAGTATCGATTTGGTGGCTCATCCATTGTCCGGGCATGCCCGATGAATAAGGCCAGAATAGCCGATACTCTAGGTGCTTGCGGGCATCGAATGGCTCAAAAGGACGATTCATCAGGAATCGTTTCCAGTCTGTATCCGCCTCTTTCATCAGCGCGACGAGTTCAGGTCTCCGCCAACGTCCGGGCTGGTTCACATTCCAGGTAAGCTCCACCATCGTGATGGGTCCGAAGGAACCTTCCTGAATAAACTTAGCAGCAGCGTGGTACGTGTTTCCGCTTCGTCGCTGTGAGCCAATCTGTATGATCTTTCCTGAACCTTCAATGGCTTTTCGCGCAGCGCGATTGTCGGCCATGGTTTCAGCAAATGGCTTCTCCACATAGGCATCACAATTGGCCTGAACGGCTTCAATGGCGTGCAGGGCATGTTGAAAATCAGATGTGCTGATAATCACGGCATCCACATCTTTTGCCTGGTATAATTCTTCATTATTGCGGAAGGCCCTTACCTCATGGCCCATTTTCTGGGTCAGGTACCCCTGCCCTGCTTCTCTTCGGTATTTCCAGATGTCGGATACAGACGTAATATCAAACTCCAGTTCCTGGTAGTGTTGAAGGAAGGCCGGCAACAGGCTGAACTTAAAGCGGTCGGAAAAACCCACCACACCAACCCGCACTCTATCATTGGCGCCTATGATCCGTGCGTAACTGGATGCACTAAAGGCCAACGCTCCGGCTGAGGCCATCAGGGAAGTACGGAGAAAAGTCTTTCTCTTCATGGAAGTGTTTTGATTTTGATGGACCGAAATGAAACCGCATCGCCGTGATCCTGCAATA